>JBIKMC010000001.1:0-41871 GCA_044359405.1 Burkholderiaceae bacterium | reverse complement strand
CGGTCATGAGGCCGACTCATACGCGGAAAGCGTGGTGCTGACCCGTTTGAACCAGCAGGGCGGGCCAGTCTTCAGGCTGGCCGCACAACGGGTGGTGCATTATCGCGATGATGGTTCCAGCACCTATCTGCAGCCTGTCATCGTCAGTTTGGACACCGCCCAGCCTGAGGTCATCATTCGCGCTGACCGGGGCGAATCCGACGCCGCCGGCCAGACCACCATTCTTGAAGGCAGCGTGCGCCTGGACCGGGCAGCCAGTCCTGAAAGCCCTGGGGTGACCATCCTCACCGAGTACGCTGTGCTCGATGCCGAGCAGGAAATTGCCCGCACCGACAGGCCGGTTACCGTAGTCCGCGATCGATCTATCTTGACCGGCGTGGGCATGCAATTCAATAATCCGGCCCGCACCCTGCAGGTTGACGCCGTCGTCCGCGGCATTTTTCAACCGCCGGCGCGCAACCGTTAGAGCTTCGCGCCCATGCCCATACGCCGTAAACACCCGCTCATCAGCCTGGCTCTGGCAGCCGTGCTGCTCGGCATAGTCATGCCCTCATGGGCTGAAAAGGCTGATAGAGACAAACCGATCAATGTCGAGTCCGATCGCATGGAGTACGACGATGCGCGTCTGGTCAGCACCTTTATTGGACGGGTGGTGCTGGTGCAGGGAACGCTGGTCATTCGCGCCGATCGGCTGGTGCTGCGCGAAGATTCCGAGGGCTATCAGTACGGCGTGGCAACGGGCAAGCCCGCAAGCTTTCGCCAGAAGCGGGACAGCGTCGACAAGACTGACAGTGTCGAGCAGTACATCGAGGGCGAGGGGCTCACGATCGACTATGACGGCAAGGCCGATGTACTCACGCTGCGCCAGCAGGCGGTACTGCGTCGCCTGGAGCAGGAAAAACTCATGGACGAGGTGCACGGCGCGCTCATCATTTACCGGGGCGAAACCGAGTTTTATACGGTTGACGGTGCCGAGCGCAGCGGTAGCGGTCGGGTCCGGCTCACGATGCAGCCGCGCAGCAAAAATCCGCCGGCCCAGCCGCAAACTCCTGCCCCTGCGCAGCCGGCCCAGCCGCGAACTCCTGGCCCTGCGCAGCCGGCCACCTCGCTCAAGCCCGCCGAGACCTTAGCGCCGTCCACGAGTGTGCGTCGATGAGCGACGCTGACGTGGCCGCTCGCTCGTCGTCGATGGCCACTGAACTTGACTCTTCGAATGCCGCCGGGACGGATGTAAGCCGACTCGTGGCCAGCCGACTGATGAAGGCCTACCACGGTCGGCAGGTGGTCAAGGACGTTTCGGTCGATGTGAGCAGCGGTCAGGTGGTTGGACTGCTGGGCCCCAATGGAGCCGGCAAGACCACCTGCTTTTACATGATCGTGGGACTGGTCGCCTGCGATGGCGGCACCATTGAACTGGACGGTCGCCCGATCGGTCACCTGCCTATTCATCGCCGTGCGCGCCTTGGCCTGTCCTATCTGCCCCAGGAAGCGTCCGTGTTTCGCAAGCTCAGCGTTGAGGAGAACATTCTCGCTGTGCTCGAACTGCAGACCGACCCGGATGGACGTGCGCTGACTCGTCCCGTCATCCAGCAGCGCCTCGAAACCCTGCTGGAAGAACTCCAGATCGGGCACATCCGGTCCAACACAGCCTTGTCCCTGTCCGGAGGCGAACGACGGCGCGTTGAAATCGCCCGTGCGCTGGCCAATTCGCCGCGCTTCATTCTGCTGGATGAGCCCTTCGCCGGCGTCGACCCCATCGCGGTTCTGGAAATTCAGCGCATCGTGCGTTTTCTGAAAGATCGCGGCATCGGAGTGTTGATCACAGACCACAATGTTCGGGAAACGCTTGGCATCTGCGACCGTGCCTATATCATTAGGGATGGTACCGTTCTTGCTTATGGCCGCCCTGACGACGTCGTGCAAAACGCTGACGTACGCAGGTACTACCTCGGACAGCATTTCTCGATGTAGGGCCGGCGGAAACGGAGCCATACGGTCCGAACCCCAGCCATGAAACAAGCCCTACAGTTCAAGCTCAGCCAGCATCTGGCGCTTACGCCGCAACTGCAACAGTCCATTCGGCTGTTGCAGTTGTCCACGCTCGAGCTGAATCAGGAGCTTGAGCAGATGCTGGCCGACAATCCGCTGCTCGAGCGCCTGGATGACCCACTGGGCCCTTACGTCAGCATCGCGCCTAACGGCGGACTGGATGCTCCACGCCCCGTCGCCGAGTCGCCGGCTGCGGATGGCGCAGAACGCGGCGAGCCGGCAGAGCTTCAGGGCGAGGCTGAGGCTGGCGAGGCGGATAGCTCGGCGGCCGACACAGGAGACGGTGCGAGCGACTGGTCGTCTGATTCAGGTACGCGTACCCGCCCCGATGATGACGACGAGCGCGAGTACCCGCAACTGGCTGCCAACGGCCGCACTCTGTCCGATCATCTGCGGGCACAGCTGGCCGGGGCTTCGCTGTCGCGTCGCGACCGGGTGCTGGTTGAGCTGCTGATCGATGAGCTTGATGCTGACGGCATGCTTGGCTGTACTCTGGAGGAATTCCAGCAGGCGCTGCCCGAAAGCCTGGAGATCGACGTCGGTGAAGTGGCGGCTGCCCTCAGGCTGCTGCAGAGCTTTGATCCCAGCGGAGTGGGCGCGCGCGACCTGCGCGAGTGCCTGCTGTTGCAAATTGACGAGGTTTCGCCGCGCCAGCATCCCAAGGCGGACATCCTGCGGGCGCGCGCTATCATCGATCAACATCTGGCACTACTCGCGGCCAAGGACTATGTCCGACTCAAACGTGTGCTCGAGTGTGACGATGAGGCCCTGCGCGCGGCGCATCGCCTCATTCGAAATCTGGATCCGCGACCTGGAGCCCGCTTCAGCATCGAAGAGCCTGGTTACGTCGTACCCGATGTGATCGTGCGGCGAACCCGGGCCGGCTGGATGGCGAATCTGAACGCGGACGTGGTCCCCAAACTGCGTGTTAACAGTCTGTATGCCAGCATGCTGCGTGGCAGTCGGGGTGCGGCCGGTAACCTGGCCGGACCGCTTCAGGAAGCGCGTTGGCTGGTCAAGAACATTCAGCAGCGCTTTGAAACCATCCTGCGCGTCTCACAGGCTATCGTCGACCGTCAGCGCGGCTTTTTCTCACATGGCGCGGTCGCCATGAAGCCGCTGGTACTGCGCGAAATCGCCGATACCCTCGGCTTGCATGAATCGACCATTTCGCGGGTTACAACGCAAAAGTTCATGCTCACTCCGCACGGCATCTTCGAGCTCAAGTACTTTTTTGGCAGCCACGTGGCGACCGAATCGGGCGGGGCCGCCTCCAGCACCGCCATCCGCGCATTAATCAAACAACTGGTCAGCGCCGAGAATGCCGCCAAGCCCCTGTCTGACAGCCAGCTGGCCGACATGCTGGGCGAGCAGGGCATTGTGGTGGCCCGACGCACGGTCGCCAAGTACCGCGAATCGCTGCGGATTCCACCCGTCGCTCAGCGCAAAAGCATCTAGAAGGCCAAGACCCGCGTGGCGTGAAACCCACAGGCGGGTTTGCTGCGCCGCAAAACAAATTGGTCGGATTTGTGATTGCTCACTATAATCCGTCGATTTTTCGCATACCCCACGCGGGTTTGCTACAAGATGGTGCGATGCACCAATCCTCTTTCGGGGAATCGTTCACATGAGCCGTCTGTCTCGCCTGCTCACGCCTGCCACCATCCTGGCCGACGTCACCGTCACCAGCAAGAAGCGCCTGTTCGAGCAGGCCGGTCTGCTGTTCGAGAACGTCTACGGCATCGAGCGGGGCAAGGTTTTCGATTCCCTGTTCGCCCGAGAGCGACTGGGCTCAACAGGCCTGGGGGAATGCGTGGCCATTCCGCACGGTCGCATCAAGGGGCTCAAGGAAGCAAGAGCCGCGGTTATCCGCCTGGCTGAGCCGATTGCCTTTGACGCACCCGATACCAAGCCGGTGCAGCTGCTCATTTTCCTGCTGGTTCCGGAAAACGCCACTGAGGAGCATCTGGAGTTACTTTCAGAGCTCGCCGAGTTGCTGTCTGATGACGGTATCCGTGCGACCTTGCTTGCCTGCGCCGACGCTTCGCGTCTGCACCAGGTGCTCACCACGTGGGAACCCTGCCGGCCCGCCGCCTGAGTAATCGCATCGGGTGCCGGTTCACCCGGCACCTCATTCCAAATTGGCCCACTGCAGGGCGCTAAAGCTCGCCGGATTCGTCATGCCGCCTTTGCGCGCGTCGCGCCTGCAGGTACTCTAGCGGCATGACCGTCGATGTCCGAACCCTGATCGAGCACAACGCAGACGAGCTGGGCCTCGCCTGGCTGGCGGGCACTGCGGGTGCGTCACGCGCGGTCGTGGCCCACGCCGGTGCCGAGCCTGCTGATCTCATCGGTCACCTCAACCTCATCCATCCCAATCGGGTTCACGTGCTGGGAGAGCCCGAGCTGTTGTATTTCTCGAGACAGGACGCCGATCGTCAGCAATCCATCCTGACTGATCTGGTCGCCGGACACCCACCCGCTGTCATCATCGCCGAGTCGCTGCCGGCACCTGTGGCAATGATGGAGATGGCCGAGCGCGACGCCCTGCCTCTGTTGTCCAGCAGCCTGTCGGCCGCGCGTGTCATTGACAGTCTGCGCAACTATCTGGCCAAGGCGGCAGCCGAGAGCTGCCAGATGCACGGTGTGCTCATGGATGTGCTGGGCATGGGCGTGCTGATTTCCGGGGAGTCGGGCCTGGGCAAAAGCGAACTGGCCCTGGAATTGATCAGCCGGGGCCATGGCCTGGTCGCTGATGATGTAGTCGATTTCAGCCGCATCGCACCACACATCATCGAGGGGCGGTGCCCGCCGCTGCTGCGCAATCTGCTCGAGGTGCGGGGCCTTGGTCTTCTTGATATACGCGCTATCTTTGGCGAGACGGCCGTGCGCCCCAAGATGAAGCTGAAACTCATCGTGCATCTGATTCGTCGCAGCGCCATGGAAAACGAGTACGAACGTTTACCACTTGAGGCGCTCACGCAGACTGTGCTTGGGGTCGCCATTCGTAAAGTCGTGATTCCCGTGGCGGCCGGGCGCAATCTGGCCGTACTCACCGAGGCCGCGGTGCGAAGCACCGTTCTGCAGTTGCGCGGCTTCGACACCATGGGCGACTTCATCGCGCGTCAGCGGCAGATGATCGAATCCGAGGGCTGGCCGCCCGAACCCGGCCGCTGACACCACCCGGCAGACACACAGCATGCGCGTCGTTCTCATTTCCGGAATCTCGGGATCGGGCAAGTCCATCGCACTCAATGTATTGGAGGACGACGGGTATTTCTGCATCGACAATCTGCCCCTGCGCTTTCTGCAGGAAGTCATCGGATCGTTTGCAACCGAAGGCCTGCAGCGGCTCGCCGTCGCCATCGACGTGCGTGGTGGCGGTGAACTGGCTGAGTTGCCCTCGGTGGTGCTGGGGCTGGGACGTTTCGGCCATGATGTGAAGGTACTGTTTCTCGACGCCAGAACTGAAATTCTGGTCAAACGCTACTCAGAGACGCGGCGCCGGCACCCTCTGTCGCAGCGGCAACCCGGCGAGTCTGCGTCGACCCTCATTGAGGCGATCGAGCGTGAGCGTGAACTGCTCTCGGCGATCGATGGGCTGGGCGTGTCCATCGACACCAGTGATCTGCACCCAAACCTGCTGCGCACCTGGGTGCGCGACGTGGTCGGCACTCAACGGGCCGGCATCACCCTGCTGTTTGAGTCTTTCGCCTACAAGAAAGGCGTTCCCCTGGACGCCGATCTGGTGTTTGATGTGCGATGCCTGCCCAATCCGTTCTATACCGCCGAGCTTCGCCCGCTATCGGGTCTTGATACGCCAGTGGCCGAGTTTCTGGCCCGCATTCCTGCCGTGGGTCGCATGATCGACAGCATCGGCAGCTTTCTCGACGAGTGGCTACCGCACTTTGTGCTTGAAAACCGCAGTTATCTGACGGTGGCAATCGGTTGCACGGGCGGACAGCATCGCTCGGTGTACTGCGTTGAACAGGTGGCAGCGCGTTTTCGGGACCGCGAACAGGTACTGATACGCCATCGCTCGCTGGCCGCGCGTGCACAGTCGCAGCAATAGCCCTGAAGCCCGCCATACCTCAACACCATGCGCAACACTGATAGCGACGAGCTGCCGATATTCCCTCTGAGCACCGTACTTTTGCCGGACGGCGTTCTGCCACTGAGGATATTTGAGACCCGGTATACCGATATGGTCCGCCGCTGCATGGCGGGCAGTTTGCCCTTTGGCGTTTGCCTGATCACCCGCGGCAATGAAGTGGGCAGGCCCGCCGAGCACGAGTCGGTCGGATGCACAGCGCGCATCGTTGATTTCGACCTTGAGCAGCCTGGCGTCCTGCAGCTTCGCACAGTGGGCGAGCAACGCTTTCGCATTCTTTCAACACGATTGCAGCCGGACGGGCTCATCATGGCAAAGGTCGACCTGATCGATCACGATCCGACGATTGACATCCCAGATACGGTGTCGGCGTGTGGCGCGATCATGAAAGCGCTCATCGACGATCTTGCTCGCCGCGAACCGCAGGCCAATCGTCGCATGATCGCCGAGCCCTACCAGCTCAATTCAGCAGGGTGGGTTGCCAACCGTCTGTGCGAATTCCTGCCGCTGGATATGCGCTCCCGACAGGCGCTTATGGCGTTGGAGGATCCCTTACAGCGGCTGGCTATGGTGCACCAGTTTCTGGTCGACCATCAGGCGATCTGAGCCTGTCTGCCAGCCCGCACAAGAACGCTCGAACCGGCTTGGGTAGCGCCTGTCCCGACACTGTCGCAAGGTCAACCCAGCGCAGCTCTGTGCCCACGGGGTTCATTGCACGCGTTTCTCGCGCGAGCGGTGCTCGCCCACTTTGTACGGTGAAGACCACGGGCTGGGCGATAAGACGATAGTGCGTGAAGCTGTGCCGGATGATGTCGCACGCATGCGCGGGCACGAGGCGGTAGCCAGACAAGCTTTCAGCGCGCTCGATCAGGGCTTGGGGCGACGCTGCTTCGCACTCGGGCAGACTGAGCAGCCCGCCCCAGATGCCCTCAGATGGTCTTAGCTGCAGTAACACCTGCCCTGCATGCAGAACCACCAGAAAAACCACCCGCCTCTCGGGCGTCTCGCGCCTTGGCCTGGGTGTGGGCAAAAGCGCGATCTGATCATTGGCCAAAGCCTGGCAACTGGCGCTCACCGGACACTGCGCGCAGCGCGGGCGTGTTCGAGTGCAAACCGTCGCACCCAGATCCATCAGGCCCTGCGTGTAGGCCGCGATGTCGCGGGCAAGCTGCGCCGGGCCTGCCTCGGCCACGGGCAACTCGCGCTCGGCGATGGCCCATAGACGAGCGAGTACCGCGGATTCACCCGGAAAGCCCTGCACGCCGAAGACTCGACAGAACACTCGTTTAACGTTGCCATCGAGAATGGCGGCTCGCTCACCGAAGGCGAATGCGGCAATCGCGGCGGCCGTCGACCGTCCAATACCGGGCAGGCTTTGCAAAGCCAGGCGGTTAGTCGGAAACTGGCCACCGTACTCCTGCATGAGCGTCTTTGCACAGCGGTGCAGATTGCGGGCGCGGCTGTAATAGCCCAGCCCGCTCCACAGCTTCATGACCTCTTCCTGTGGGGCCTGCGCCAGGCTCGTCAGATTGGGAAAGCGCTCCATGAAGCGCGCAAAGTAGGGCAACACCGTGGCGACCTGGGTTTGCTGCAGCATCACCTCGGATAGCCAGATGCGGTAGGCGTCACGGCCCCGCTGCCAGGGAAGATCATGTCGGCCATGCTCACGCTGCCACGCGATCACCGTACGCGCGAATTCACTCATGCAGGCTTGACCACCAAAGACTAGCGCCGCTGGCACTGCGGACAGAAAAAACTTGATCGGCCCTGCTGACGAAGCAGGCGTATTGAGGTGCCGCATTCGCGACAGGGTTGCCCGGCTCGGCCATAGACCCGGCAGTCCAGCTGGAAATAGCCGCTCTCGCCGCCACTGCCTACGAAATCGCGCAGGGTACTTCCCCCACGGCTGATGGCCTCAGCCAGGGTCAGCCTCACGCTATGCGCCAGGCGCTCACAGCGTGCCAGTGACAGACGACCAACCCGCAGGCTCGGATGAATGCCCGCCCTGAACAGACTCTCGCAGGCGTAAATATTGCCCACGCCCACCACGCAGTGGCCGGCCAGCAGAAACTGCTTGGCCGATACCTGACGCCCCCGACTGCCGCGGTAAAGATGCTGGGCGTCAAAGTCATCTGAAAACGGCTCTACACCCAGTCCGCCCAGCAGCGCGTGCTGATGAACGGAGCCCATGGCAAGGGGGTGCCAAAGCATGGCCCCGAAGCGTCGCGGATCGTTATAGCGCAGTACCCCGGCATCGGTATGCAGATCAATGTGGTCGTGACGCCCGGGCGCCGGTGGCTGGGCATGAAAACGGAAAGTACCCGACATGCCCAGATGGACGATCAGCACCCCATCGATAAAGCCCAGCAGCAGATACTTACCGCGCCGCCCCACCGACAGCAAGCGCTTGCCAACCACTCGACTGGCCAAATCGACAGGCACAGGCCAGCGTAAGCGCGACTCGCGCACGCTGACCTCGGTCATCAGCCGTCCCGCTACGGTCTGCTCAAGGCCCCGTCGCACCACCTCGACTTCTGGAAGTTCTGGCATCGTTCGTAGTTCCGTCCCGCATAGCCCCGCTTGCTTGCCGGGCAGTGTAATTGAACCTAACATCGAACCGATGCACCTCTTCAATCTGCCTCAGCGCGCGCGCGTCGCGCCCCTCACCCTTCGCACCCCAGGCCTCGCACCGCTTCTGTTCAGCGTTTTGCTGGCCGGTTGCATGCTGACCGACGGTCCGGGGGCTCAAACTCTTCCGGCCGGCGGATCAGGCACCTCGGGCCCTGCCGCCCAGGTGCAGCCACCTGCGCGGCCACCGGGCGACACGCCGCCCAGAGAGCAACGCGAAACCGAAGCCGCGCTTCCCGCGGTCGATCTGTCGGCACAACTGGTTTATCAGCTACTTGCCGCCGAAATTGCCGCGCAGCGCGGTGAAAACGGTACCGCCGCGGCCACGTATCTATCGATGGCACGCCGCGTGCGCGATTACCGCCTGGCCCGACGCGCGACCGAACTGGCTTTGGCCGAACGCTCACTTGAGCGGGCGCTACCCGCCGCGCGGCTTTGGGCTGAACTCTCGCCCGCATCGGGCCTGGCCACACAGACGCTCGAGACCCTGCTGCTGTCGGCCGGCAACCTTCCGGAAGCCGAAACCGCACTGCGACAAAAACTTGAGCGGGCGCGGGCTCAGGATCGTTTGGGCGAAGCCTATGAAGACATCGCCAGGGCTTTGGGCCGAGCCAACGACAAGGCGCAGGCGCTCGCCATGCTTGAGCGCCTCGCCGCGAAAGACCTTGGTATCGCGCAGGCCCGAGTAGCGCTGGCCGCAGCGGCGGCAGCAACAGATGCGTTCGACAAGGCGACTGGGCATGCACTCGCGGCGCTCGAGCTGCAGCCCGATCGTGAGGCCTACGCGGTCGCGGCCAGTCGCTATCTCGCGCAATCGGGCCAGGGGCCCGCTGCGGCCACCCGCCTGCTCGAACAATTCGTCGCCCGCACGCCCCAGGCTCTGGAAGCCCGATTCGCCCTGGCGCGCCTGCTACTCGCGCAGGAACAGACCGCCGCAGCGCGCGCGCAGATCGATGCGGCGCTTGAACGCCACCCTGAGAACCCCCTGGTGCTGTTCTCGGCAGCGCAGCTGGCTGCCCAAGCCAGCCAGAACGCGTTGGCCGAGGCCTATCTCAAACGCTACGTGGCCCTGCCCGAGCATATTGAGCGTGACAATGATCCGGCCTGGCTTTTTCTCGGGCAGCTGGCAGAAGACGATAAGCGGCTCGAGCAAGCACTGGCAGCCTATGCCAAGGTCGACGACGGCGAGCAGCGACACTCGGCTACCCTGCGTACTGCTGTGGTGCTGGGCAAGCTCAAGCGCCTGGACGAAGCGCGCTCGCTGCTGCAGCAGGCCCAGGCCCGAACGCCGCGTGAGCGCTCTCAGCTGATCTCCGTCGAAGCGCAGATCCTGCGCGAAGCCGGTCTTTACCAGCAGGCTTTCGAAGTCCTCGATCGCGCCCTGGCCGATCAACCCGCCAGCCCGGAGCTGCTGTACGACCACGGTATGGCCGCCGAGCGGATAGACCGCATCGACGTCATGGAAGCAAGTCTGCGCAAGCTCATTGGCCTGCGCCCCGATCACGCTCATGCCTACAACGCTCTCGGTTATTCCCTGGCCGATCGCAACCTGCGCCTGGATGAAGCGCAGGCCCTTATTGAGAAGGCGCTTGAACTGACGCCCAACGACGGACACATTCTCGACAGCATGGGTTGGGTGCTGTTTCGCAAGGGACAGTACGAACGTGCCATCGAGTACCTGCGGCGCGCCTTCGAACTCATGCCTGATGCCGAGGTTGCCGCGCACCTGGGTGAGGTGCTATGGGCAGCAGGCAAGACCGATGAAGCCCGGCAGCTCTGGCGAGATGCGCGCCGCAAAGATCCTGACAATCAAACCCTGCAGCAGACTTTGACCCGGCTGAAGGTGTCGCTGTAAAGGACTGCGCTCATGACCTCGTCTGCGCCGTCCGCGCGCGCGCGGCGCCCTTTCGTGCGGGGCTTGCATCGCCCGCTGATGCGTTCGACCCTGTTGGGCGTCCTGGCCCTAGCCATGGCGCTGGCCGGCTGTGCGGGTCTGGCTCCAAGTCCGACCCCCGCTACGCCCGTGACAAGCCTTACTGTGTGGCAGGGTCGCTTCGCAGTTACCTACCCCGACGCGGCCAGTTCCGGTCAGACCCAGCGCGCAAGCGGACGCTTCCGACTGGAGCAGCAAGGCGCCGTGATTTTGCTCGAGCTGGCCAATCCGCTCGGCCAGACGCTGGCCAACGCTCGGCTAGAGAGCGGCAGTGCCCTCCTGAGGACCGCCGAGGGTCGCGAATATTCCGCGGCCAATGACCAGGCACTGATCGAACAGGTCTTTGGCTGGCGAGTGCCAGTGTCAGCGCTGCCTGGCTGGCTGAGGGGGCAGTTCCTGAGCTCGCCATTGGTGACTCCCGGTCAGCCGCTGCAGCTGGACGAGGCTGGCTGGGCGGTACGCATCAGCACCTGGCAGGACGACAGGCCCCGAGTGCTACAGCTGACCTGGCCAGCGGTCAATACCGCCGGTACGCCTCGCGAGGCCCTCAAACTCCAGTTGATTGTGGATACGGCATCGTGAGCCCGTCGCATGCCCATGCTCCCCGAGAGCTTCGCAATTTGCCGGCTCCGGCTAAGCTGAACCTGTTTTTACACGTCACCGGGCGGCGTGCCGATGGTTACCACGAGCTCGAGACCGTTTTCGAGCTGATCGACCTCTATGACTCGATCGATCTAACCCTTCGCGATGACGGCCGCTTAACTCGCCGCGGCCAATTGCCAGGCGTTCCAGCTGACACCGATCTCACCGTCAGAGCGGCCCGGCTTCTGGCCCGACACACCGGCTGCCGAATGGGCGTGGAAATCACCCTGCGCAAGGCCATCCCCATGGGCGGTGGTTTGGGCGGTGGCAGCTCTGACGCCGCCACCGTGCTGATGGGTCTGAACCGGCTTTGGAATCTGCACCTGTCACGCGCGCAGCTGATGCGCCTCGGGCTTGAGCTGGGCGCCGACGTGCCCTTCTTCATTTTTGGCCGCAGTGCCTATGCCACAGGCGTTGGCGAGCGCCTGCGACCCTGCCCTCAGGTGCAACGCAGCTTCGTGCTGCTGACCCCAGCGGTGGCAGTGCCCACGGCCAAGGTGTTTTCTCACCCTGAATTGACACGGAATACGAAACCGCTCAAAATCTTCGGTCTTTCGCAAGGGCAGAATGTCTTTCGCGGGAAGAACGATCTAGAGCCTGTCGTCCGACAGGGTTTTTCGCAGGTTGAACAGGCTCTTGGGTCGCTTGAACAGGTCAGTTCGCAACTGCGTTTGCCAAAGCATCTGGCACGTATGAGCGGGTCTGGGTCCTGCGTCTTTCTCCCCGTACCAGACGTCGAAACTGCAGCCAGGGCGACCGGTTTTCTGTCCCGAACACAGATCGGGGTAAAAAGCCGCCGTCCAACGGTGCAGGTTGTCAGTTCGGTGGCACGCCACCCCCTGGTCGAATGGGCTTTCCGCTGAAAACGCCCTGTGGCGTTTTCTGAGGTTGCAGGTTCTTGGGGAGTCGCCAAGTTGGTTAAGGCACCGGATTTTGATTCCGGCATGCGAGGGTTCGAGTCCTTCCTCCCCAGCCAAAATTTGTCAAAGCGCTTACTGCAACTTCATCCGAGCCAGCCCCTATGATCCCCGCGTTCAGTCGTACTCCCGATCTGCTGACCCCGGATGGCCTGATGGTCTTCACCGGCAACGCCAATCCGCAGCTCGCCGCTGAAATCGCCCATCATCTGCACATCACGCTGGGTAAGGCCACCGTCGGTCGGTTCTCTGACGGCGAAGCCATGGTCGAGATTCTTGAGAACGTGCGCGGCAAAGACGTGTTTGTGGTGCAGCCCACCTGCGCGCCCACCAACGACAACCTGATGGAAGTCATGATCATGGTCGACGCGCTCAAGCGGGCGTCGGCTGGCCGCATCACGGCGGCGCTTCCTTATTTTGGCTATGCGCGCCAGGACCGACGCGTACGCTCTTCGCGCGTGGCCATCAGCGCCAAGGTGGTCGCCAACATGCTGCAGACCGCAGGCGTTGATCGCTTACTCACCATGGATCTGCATGCCGATCAGATTCAGGGCTTTTTCGACATACCCGTTGACAATATCTACGCGGCGCCCATCCTGCTGGCCGATCTGCACAAGTCTTATCACGAGAATCTGCTGGTTGTTTCACCCGATGTGGGCGGTGTGGTGCGGGCGCGGGCTTTCGCCAAGCGCCTTGACTGCGACCTGGCCATCATCGACAAGCGGCGACCCAAGGCCAACGTGGCCGAAGTGATGAACATCATCGGCGACGTCGAAGATCGCTGCTGCGTCATCATGGATGACATCGTCGACACCGCCAATACGCTGGTCAAGGCAGCAGCCGCGCTCAAAGAGCGGGGCGCCAAAAAAGTGCTGGCCTACTGCACACACGCTGTTCTATCGGGTGCAGCAGTCAGCCGCATCCAGGAAACCGCGCTGGACGAGCTGGTCGTGGTCAACACCATTCCGCTGTCCAGAGAAGCCCGGGCCTGCGAGAAAATACGGGTCCTGTCCTGCGCCCAGCTGATTGCGGAAACCATTCTGCGTATCAATCGCGCTGATTCCGTCTCGTCGCTGTTTGTCGACTGAGTCGCCTGTTTTTTAGGTGCCCGACTGTTTTTTGGCCGGGCGTTTGCAACGCCTGCCGGACTGGTCGCGGAACGCAGGCATCAGGACCGATCGGTCCATACGAAAGGAGCCACGATGAAAGTCGTCGCCAAAACACGTCAAGAGCAGGGTTCGGGTGCGAGCCGCCGCCTGCGTCGTGCCAACCAGGTACCGGGCATCATTTACGGCGGTAAGGCAACACCTACCGCCATCGCCATCGAGCACAATCCGCTGTACCACGCGCTACGTGTCGAGACCTTCCATTCATCCATCCTTGATATGGAGCTCGACGGTAAACCCGAGCAGGTGCTGCTGCGCGACGTGCAGTGGCATCCGTTCAAGCAGCAGGTCATGCATATCGACTTTCAGCGGGTATCGGCTGACGAGAAAATCCACATGCGCGTGCCCTTGCATTTCACCGGACAGGAAAACTCGCCTGCTGTGAAACTGTCAGCCGGTATCGTGGGGCACATCCTCACCGAGATTGAAGTCAGCTGCCTGCCCAAAGACCTGCCGGCCTTTATCACGGTTGATCTGTCCAAGCTCGAAGCGGGCAAGCCCCTTCACGTAGCCGACATTGCCTTCCCCGATGGTGTCAGCCCAATTTTGCGTGCCAAGGAAAACCCGGTGGTCGCCACCGTGACCATTCCGGGCGCGGAAGAAGCTGCTGCGCCGGCAGCCGCACCCGCAGCCGCAGCACCCGCCGCAGGCAAGGCCGCTGCTGCACCGGCGGCTGCCAAACCCGCCGCCAAGAAGTAAACGCGAAGGGGCGATGCCCGGGCCCGCTCCCGCGCATCGCCTTTCTCGCTTGGCCAATAGAAGCTTGCGCGCGTGGGCGATACAGGCATCCGCCTGATCGTGGGCTTGGGCAACCCAGGCCGCGACTATGAAGATACCCGGCACAACGCAGGTTTCTGGTTCGTGGACGCGCTGGCGCGGCAACAGTCTGTCGCCCTCGAAAAACAGTCGCGGTTTTTCGGCGAAGCGGGGCGCATGAACCTGGCTGGGCAGCCAATATGGCTGCTCAAACCCACCACCTTCATGAACCGATCAGGTCAGGCCACAGCAGCACTGGCCGGCTTTTACCGCATCGTGCCATCCGCTGTTCTGGTGGTCCATGACGAGCTTGATCTTCTGCCAGGCACGGCCCGCCTGAAGCACGGTGGCGGACACGCCGGCCACAACGGACTGAAAGACATCCAGGCCCGTCTGGGCTCCAGTGACTTCTGGCGCCTGCGCCTGGGTATCGGCCATCCCCGAACCCTGGCAATGGCTCAGGAAGTCGTCGATTTCGTGCTGCACAGGCCCAGCCGCGAGCATACCGACGCCATCAATGAGCGCATCGACGCCGCGCTGCTCTGCATACCCGATCTGGTTCAGGGCCGATTCGAGGCGGCCATGAAGCATCTGCATGGCAAAAGCCCCACTGAGCTGCAGGCGGTCAAAGCGAGGCAGGCTGCGGCAGCCGCCAAGACGGAAGACGCCAAACGCTGAATTGGGCTCGAGGCAGGCGCATCGGCACGCGGGTACATGGGCCCTCAGCCCGGCTCCGAGCTGGCGCACGTTGCCCAACCGCCTTAACGGCTCTCGTTCGCGATACCCGAGGGCACATGCCCGGCCGGCCCTACATGAGCGGCGGACTCAACGTGGCCAGTCTGATCGTCAAAGAAGAAGTCGGGCTCGAATTCTTTCAGAA
The DNA here is from genome assembly GCA_044359405.1 of Burkholderiaceae bacterium. GTDB lineage: Bacteria > Pseudomonadota > Gammaproteobacteria > Burkholderiales > Burkholderiaceae_E > SYIM01. The sequence goes on along the minus strand of JBIKMC010000001.1, from coordinate 26,789 downwards.
ACGGAGCCTTGGATAGTCCGCCCAGAAACATCGCCTCATCGACCGACACGCCCCAGGCCATCAACGTGCGGATGGCGCGCTCATGTGCCGGGGCGCTGCGCGCGGTGACCAGCGCGGTACGTATGCGCATGCGACCGCTTTCGCGCTGCAGACGGTGCAAGGCTTCAAGCAGCGGTTTGAAGGGGCCAGGGGGCAACGGATGGCTGGCACGCGCGGCCTCGTGGCGTTGAAACGCGTCCAACCCGTCGGCCTGATAAACACGCTCGGACTCATCCGAAAACAGCACCGCATCACCGTCAAAGGCAATGCGAATTTCGTCGGGATGAGACTCGGAGGCCTTGACCGAGGCGGGATACACATGGGCCGCTGCAAACCCTGCCTCCAGCGCCGCTCTGACATCATCCGAGTTCACTGACAGAAACAGGTTGGCATTGAGCGGTGCAAGATACGGCCAGGGCGTACGACCACGGGTAAACACGCCGCGGCCCAGACGCAAGCCCTCATGCTGCGCCGAGCGAAATACCCTGAGCCCGCTGACCGGGTCATTGCGGGACAGCACCACGACTTCGATGCGACGATCGGCCTCAGGACAGTTGGGCTCATCGAAGGCCAGGAGCTTTTTGACCAGCGCATGGGCCACGCCCGGATTCGCAGGCGACTCCAGCCGCTGGCGTTGCAGCGCCATGTAGGCCTGAACATCGCCGCTTTCAAAAACACGGTTCTCTTCTTCGAAATCGAAGATGGCCCGCGAGGAGATGGCGACGACGAGTTTTCCGTCGAGACTGACTGGCATGACCGAAATGGTACTCCTGCGGGCACGCACTGGGGCGCGCCCGCTCATCAAGCCCAGTGCCGAGGACGGGAACACCTCGCCCCCTCGGTACAATGGTGCACACTTCAGATTGGAACGCAATCATGAGCCTTCAGGTTGGTATCGTCGGACTTCCCAATGTGGGCAAGTCCACCCTCTTCAATGCGCTGACCAAGGCGGGCATTGCAGCCGAGAACTATCCGTTTTGCACCATCGAGCCCAACGTGGGCATCGTCGAGGTGCCCGATCCGCGCCTGACGGCTTTGGCGGGCATCGTCAAACCGCAACGGGTATTGCCGGCCACGGTCGAGTTCGTCGACATCGCGGGCTTGGTCGCTGGCGCTTCCAAAGGCGAGGGCCTGGGTAATCAGTTTCTGGCCAACATCCGCGAAACCGATGCCATTGCGCATGTGGTGCGCTGCTTCGATGACGGCAATGTGGTCCACGTCAGCGGCAAGATCGATCCACTGTCCGACATTGAAGTCATCAACACCGAGCTTGCCCTGGCCGATCTGGCCACGGTCGACAAGGCCATGGTGCGCTATTCCAAGGTGGCGCGGGCGGGCGGCGATAAAGAGGCGCAGCGCCTGGTCGCTGTGCTTGAGAAGTGCCTGATGGTGCTCAACGAGGCAAGACCAGTACGATCGCTCGATCTCTACGAGGAAGAAAAGGCCCTGCTCAAGCCACTGTGCCTCATCACCGCCAAGCCCACCATGTATGTGGCCAACGTGAAGGAAGGTGGTTTCAGCGACAATCCTCACCTGGATGCGGTCATGCGTCACGCGCAGGCCGAGGGCTCCCTCGTGGTGCCCGTGTGCGCCGCGATCGAGGCAGAAATTGCCGATATGAGCGACGAAGATAAGCAGGTTTTTCTGGCCGACATGGGCATGGAAGAACCCGGCCTGAATCGTGTGATTCGCGCCGCCTTCAAGCTGCTGGGCCTGCAGACCTACTTCACCGCAGGCGAAAAAGAAGTACGCGCCTGGACGGTACGTACCGGAGCCACTGCACCTCAGGCAGCCGGCGTCATTCACACCGATTTTGAGCGCGGCTTCATCCGCGCTGAAACGATCGCCTACGACGACTACATCGCCTGTGGCGGTGAGTCAGGCGCCAAAGACAAGGGCAAGATGCGGCTGGAGGGCAAGGATTACGTCCTGCGCGACGGCGATGTGATGCATTTCCGGTTCAACGTCTGAGTCGAACAGGTGATTTCGCTCAACGTCTGATCTTCAGGCGCAGTTGGCTCGGTGCTGCACCACCACCTTGTCGCGTTCGATAATTGCTCTGAACGATTCGCGGGTGGTGGACCAATCAACGATATCAACCTTCCAGGGCAGGTCAGATTCTGAGAACTCGTCACTCAAACCGGCACTGACATCCAGAGACAGCGGTTTGTCGGTCATGATGACCAGATCCAGATCTGAAAATTCTCTGGCCTTGCCCGTTGCGCGAGAACCGAATGCCCAGACCTCATAGTTCGGCACATGCCTGCGCAGGATGTCACGCACAATGACCCAGTGGTCGGGTTGGATGTCGATGGGCGGGGGTCGCTGCGTCATACCTGACGGGCTTTGATCTGATCTCGCAGGTAACTAGCCTCAGCCATAAACATCGGTATGCCGGAAACAAGCTCCAGCGCAACATCCTCATCATAGGTGTGGCTGGTTTTGGATCGCATATCGCGGTAGCGTTTCCAGTCAGGCCAGGCGCTCTTCAGCAGGCCTTACTCGTTACCTGTGCGGATCAGATCCCGAAAACTCATATCGTCGAATTCAGCCGGGTTGGCTGATGTAGCCTTCAGATGGCGCTTGAGGATTTTGTGACTGATTTCGTAGGTGAACTCGAATCGCTGAATCAGCCCATCGCGGATTTGGGTGTCGCGAGTGTCTTGCTGATACCGCACCCAGCCTTCGCTCAGGCGATCGATTGCCCGGTCAAGGGGGCTAAGGTCCAGATTTTCGTCCGCCATCGTCGTGCTCCAATCAGAATCCCAGAGCCTACACCGACAGCCGCAGCATTCCACCAACAACGCAGGCTCACTGAATCCTCAGAACACTGGCGTTGCTAGCCCCTCGTATCGGGCCTTAAGTTGCAAGGCCAAAAATAGCGAGAAAAAACGCGCCTGCATCAGGTTACCGCCCTGAAACCACAGACCCGGCTGGGCGGTGGGCTTCCACATATTGCGCAGCTCGCCCTCCCAGGGCCCAGGGTCACCGCTTGTGCCCGAGCCCAGGCCCCAACAGGGACCCAGGCGCTCAGCCACCTCAGGCGAGATAAGCTGCTCGGCCCAACCGGTCATCGACCCATACCCGGTTGCGCACACCACCAGGTCAGCCGGCAGGCGCTCACCGCTTTGCAACACGACCGCACGTGCCTCCAGATGCGATACATGGGCAGGGCTACGCAGCGCGATACGACCATCCATGATGAGCTGCGAGGCGCCCACGTCGATGTAATAACCCGAACCCCGCCGCATATAGGCCACATGAATGCCCGTGCGGTCTTCGCCCAGATGCACCATGAAGCCGACACGCCGCAGACCCTCGTAGAGGTCGGCATCCACCTGTTCGATCTGCGCATACACCGGCTGCAGGCGACCCGGCATCAGTCGATGCGGCCAGGAGGCCGCGAGCAGATCAGCACGCTCGGTGGTAACGCCGTCCGCCAGCGCCTGCTCGGAATACAGCGGACCCCAGGCGTATTTCTGCAGTGACTCCGACCGCACCACAATGGTGGGCGAACGTTGCAGCATGGTGACCTGCGCACCCTGCTCCCAGAGATCGGCGCAGATGTCGTGGGCCGAATTGTTTGAGCCGACCACGACGCAGTGTTTACCCGCCCAATCGGCTGAGCCCTGGTACTGACTGGAATGCAGCAGCGTGCCGGTAAAGTCATCGGCACCTTGCAGTTGCGGCATGCGCGGCACGCCCGACATGCCCGTGGCCAACACCAGATGGGCAGGCTTTAAGGTGATGAGCTCACCAGCACGATCAACCCGCACTGTCCAGCGGCCCTCGCGCTCGTCGTAGCTCGCACCCACGCAGGCGGTCTGACACCAGACGTTCAGCTCCATGATGTCGGCATAGGCCTTAAGCCAATCCGCCATCTTGTCCTTGGGCGTAAACACGGGCCAGTGATCGGGAAACGGCAGGTAGGGCATGTGGTCATACCAGACCGGATCATGCAGACACAGCGAGCGATAGCGTCGGCGCCAGGTATCGCCCGGTTGATCGAGACGATCAATGATGAGAGTGGGAATACCCAGGCGACGCAAGCGCGCGCCCAGAGCAAGACCACCCTGTCCGGCACCCACGATCAGACACCAGGGCTGCTCCTCGCGGCCCAAGCGGGCGCGTTCGGCCTCGCGGCGTTCGAACCAGCTTTGCCGACCCCGCACCACCCCGTGCACTGTGCCCTGCTCGCGACGCGCACCCGCCGGCTCTTCATGGCCACGAAGGCTTTGCAAAGTGGTCAGCAGAATAAAACATCGCCCGCCGCGCAGCCGGACGATGCCGCGCCCACTGCCGACGGCTGTCTCAAACTGAAACCAGGCTTCGATCAGATCATTGGGGCCCTCGGTGGCCTCAACAACACGCCAGGCTCGCGCCCCTGTCTGGCCAGCACAGGCGCCCAGCATGTCGGCGATCGCATCCAGTCCTTCAAAGGTGCGTATCGTCCAGGTGAACGCCAGCATGTCGCGCCAAAAGCACTGCGGTTCAAACAGACTCGCAAGCTCGGCGTGCTGACCGAGACGACCCGATTCGAGCGCGTGGGCCAGGCGTTCAAACCAGGCCTGGGCATGTGCCAGCGCTGATGCCTGAGCCATCAGCGTCTCTTGCCACTACAGGGCGCTAAACGCGCAAGCATCAACGATACGAACCCTTGGCCGCATTGTCTTCGTAAGACTTGATCTGTGTTCCGCGGTACAGAATGCGTGCGCTGCGCGTAGCGATGTCTTTGTGCAACTGCACCAGTTCAGGCTGCATGTCTTCAGTCGGGCGGGGTTCGTGCTCAAACGTGTTGTACCGATCAGTACCTCGCACCAGCGTTGCACTGTCTTCGCCGTGCAGTTGACGCACGGAGGTGGGAATGTAGCGAATGGCAAACCCGATCCGGCGGCCATCAGAATTATTGGGCGGCGACCCATGCACGATACGCACATGATGTAGCGACATCTCGCCGGGGCGAAGATCAAGCCGCACGGCGCGACTTTCATCAACCTCAACGGCCACCTCCTGTCCACGCGTGAGCAGATTCTGGTCGTTGAAGGTGTCGCGGTGTGGCACCTGATCCATCAGGTGAGTGCCCGGAATGACCGACATGGCACCACTGGCCTCATTGCTCTCGCTGAAGGCCACCCAGGCGGTCACCACATCGGGCGAGGACAAGCCCCAATAGGTTGAGTCTTGATGCCAGGACACAAAAGCCGGGGTACGCGCTTCTTTAATGAAGAAATTGGTGTTCCAGCACAGAAGGTCAGGGCCATAAAGGTCTTCGATGGCATCAACGATCGGCTGCATGTGCACCACGTCTGACAGAAACTTGAACAGCAGGTGCGACTTATGCCGCTGGTCGCCGCGCAGCACCACGCCCTGGCGACGCTCAAAGGATTCAATCTTTTCGCGGATTTCAAGAGCCTGTGCTTCGCTCATGACACGGACACGCGGCACATAGCCATCACGGCGAAACTGGTCAACCTGAGCTTGGGAGAGGATTTTGGGCATTTTTTGCTCCTGTTTACTTGTTCATCGTCGAGGGGAGCCAGAGCGCAATCTCGGGGAAGGCAATCAGCAAAACCAAGGCGATAACCTGTAACCCCAGATAAGGCCAGATTGAGCGGAAGATGTCAGACAGCGTGATGCCGGCCGGCGCCACTCCCTTGAGATAAAAGGCCGCCGGACCGAAGGGCGGCGAAATATAGGAGATTTGCATATTCATGCAGAACAGCACACCTAACCAGACCGGGTCAAAGCCCAGCTTGACCGCAACCGGTACAAAGATGGGCGCTGTCAGCAAAAGGATGCCGATCCAGTCAATAAAGCAGCCCAGCACAATCCACACCACCTGAATCAGCGCCATGACACCGATGGGCCCCAGGGGGAAGGCCGTCAGCATGTTCTGAATCATGGCAGTGCCACCGGCCAGCGTGTACACGCCGATGAGCGCCGAGGATCCGAAGAACAACCAGTACAGCATGGTGGTGGTCTTGGTGGTCTCGGTGATGGCGTGCCGCACCGCAGACCAGGTAAGCCGTCTGCGCACCGCTGCCGCGATGGCCGAGCCAGCGACACCGACACCACCCGCCTCAGTGGGCGTCGCCCACCCCAGGTAAAGCGAACCCAACACCATGAACACCACGAACGACGGCAGTACCAGCTTGCCCAGGAGTGCAAACTTCGCTGCGAGCGGCAGGTCAGACTCGGCCGCGGCGGCCCGTGGCGCGAGCTCAGGCTTGATCATGCAGACGATCACAATGTACGCGATATAAAGCGCCGCCAGCATCAGGCCCGGCACGATACCGGCCACATAGAGCTGGCCGATGGACACACCGGCGGTCAGGCCATACATGATGAAGACGACCGACGGCGGAATCAGTGTTGAGAGCCCACCGCCGGCACAGATACAGCCCAAGGCCAACTGCTTGCTGTAGCCTCGCGCCAGCATGGCTGGAAGCGCAACAATGCCAATGGTGACCACCTCAGCGCCGAGCACCCCCACCATGGCTGCCATCAGCGTACTGGTGATGATGACCGCAACCGCCAGCCCGCCCGGTACCTTGCCCGCCCAGGCACTGACCACCGAGAAGATATCTTCTGCGATGCCGGATCGTTCAAGCAGGCAGGCCATGAACACAAACAGCGGCACCGAGATGAGCACGTTGTTGCCCAGCAGGGTGAACACCCGCGTGACCACCAGAATAAGACCGGGGGGCCCATAAAGAATGAGCCCGAACACGACGCCGATGGCGCCGGCTGCGAACGCGAGTGGCAAACCAATCAGCAGCAGGCCGACGAAGGACAAGGCCATCAGCAACGAGGTGATCTCAATGCTCATAGCGCACCCCCCTGGGCATCGCGCTCGGAGGCGCGCGGCTCGATGATGCCTATATCCCGCATCGTATTGGAGAACGTCTGCAGCAGCAGGAGAACGCCGGCCAGCGGAATGCAGGCCTTAAGGGGCCAGACGGGCGGACTCCAGGGCGTTCCGGTGGTTTCACGCTGCATCAAGGAACTCAAGGCCATATCACCGCCGATCACCACCAGAGTCAGCGCGTAACCGATCAGGAACGGAAGGGCGAGAAGATCAAGACGGCGCTTTGCGTCCTCAGACAAAAACCCGAAGATGGCATCGATGCGAACATGTCGGCGGTGCAGGGCCGCGTAGCCGCCTGCCAGCAGATACACCGCTGCGGACGCGTAGACAGTTCCCTCGTTAACCCACAGGGTGGCCATGCTAAACACACCCCGCGAGATCACCTCATACACAATAGCAAGGGAAACGAAAACAATCACCGGCCCCAGCAGCCAACCAACGCCCTCGTTGAGGGCGTCGATTCGATTACACAGCGCTGTCAACCCAGGCCGGCTGGGGCGTACGCGCCCCGCCGATCCGGGATGGTTCATACCTGTACGCCGATAGCCTTGAGCCAGGCAACCTGCGAGTCATAGGCTTTCTTGGCAAACGGGGTCTTCTTGGACCATTCCTCCCAGGTCTTGATAGCCACGGTGCGAATCTTGGCCAGTTCAGCATCGCTCCAGGACGATACGGTGCCATTCTTGCCACGGATATTGGCAACCGCCTCGGTGTCCTCGACCGTAATACGCTGAACCTGATCCCAGGTCCATTCGCGCACGCAGCTGGAGACGATTTGCTTGAGATCGGCCGGCAGCGCATTCCACTTGGCCAGGTTCACGGCGAATTCCTGCACCGGCATTGAGTGGCCGGTACGCACCGAGGTCTTGGCGATTTCAAAAAAGCCCATCCGATGGTTCATGGACTCAGTGCCCCAGTCAGCGGCATCAACCACACCCTTGTCGAGCGCGGAGTACACCTCACCGCCTGGCACCACCACCACCGAGGCACCAAATTTGGTGATGATCTCGGCAAACATGCCCTGAGGCGTGCGCACCTTCATGCCCTTGAAAGCGTCCGGACCCGGCAAAGGCTTCTTGGACACCATGGCCTCAGCGCCCCACCAGGACACACCCACCGGGTAGACGTTGTAGCGCGCGTAGGCCTCGCGCAGCATGTCAAGACCACCCTTGTGATAAAACCAGGCCTCGGCCTGCCAGGGGTGCGTATAAGCGAAGTTGAGGTCGCCGATCATGGCGAATCCTGCATCCTTGCCTGTCCAGTAAACCGGGCCCGAGGAGTGTGCGTCAAGCACCCCAGCCCCGACCGCATCAAGCGTCTCGAACACACCCACCACCGACCCGGCGGGAAAGGGCTGCACCTCAATACGGCCTGCGGTTGCGTCACCGATGCGCTTACACAAAGACTCGAAGGCTTTGTAAGTTGTTTCAGCGGCGCTCCACATCGACTGGCAACGCCAGCGAATTTTGGTCTGCGCCTTGACGATGGCCGGCGCCGCGAGGCTTGCGCCCGCCGCCGTGGATGCGATGAACGTACGACGAGACAAATTGCCCATGGTGCTCCTCCAGTCGATGTTTTAGTAAGATATCAGCAGATCGTACAAGCGGCATTTTTTAGCGTCAAGCCTGCCCTGTAGGACGATGCTACTGGCATATCACCGAATCAAGCGAGCCCGATGATTTTCGGAACATGAACGCCCGCGCCCCCTCAGCAGCTCACCCAGCCGCGCCTGCCGTCAACCTCAAGCGTGAGCTGCCGCGTACCCGGCGGGCATCACGTCCGCCCTCTTTGTCCGAGCAGGCGCGCGCGCAGCTCGAAGAAATGATCGTCACGCTGCAGGTAGAGCCAGGCAGCCTCTGGAGTGAAGGTGAGCTGGCCAGTCTGACGGGTCTTGGACGGACCCCGGTGCGCGAAGCCCTCAAGCGTCTAGAGGCTGAGCACCTGGTGCGCATACTGCAAAGGCATGGCGTACAGATCACCGAGATCGACCCGGTTCAGCAGCTGTACATGCTTGAAACCCGGCGCGAACTTGAACGTCTGGCAGCACGACAGGCCGCGCGTCGCCGGTCGGCCGAGCAGGCACGCTCCTTTATTGATCTCGCCTCCCAGCTCAGGACCTGCGGGCGCAGCGGTGATGTGGTCGCCTTCATGCGGCTGCACCCACAGGCCGTGGCGATCATTCTCGAGGCGACGGGTAACCGCTTTCTTGCCGCCGCGCTGTCGCCGTTTCTGGCGCTGTCGCGACGCTTTTACTTTCATCACCATCGGCACGCGCACGATCTGGTGCGCGCCTGTAACCACCATGCGGCCGTACTCAAAGCCATAGCGGCCGCAGACGCCGACCGCGCCGAACAGGCGGCTGATGCCGTACTCGATTATGTAGAGAGCTTTACTCGAGCCACCTTGAGCGGCCCCAACTGAAGTCAGAGTTGGGCCGGGGAGCACACACCATGACCGCAAACCCTTTTGAGACCGATCTGGACCGCAATCCGGCCAATTTCGTGCCGCTGACACCGCTGTCGTTCATCGAGCGAGCAGCCTCAGTCTATCCAGATCGGATCGCGATCATTCACGGCGCTTTCAGGCAAACCTGGCGCGAGACCTACGCACGCTGTCGCCGTCTGGCCAGCGCACTGGCTGGCATGGGCCTGGGCCCGGGCGACGCGGTATCGGTCATGCTGCCCAACATACCAGCCATGTGCGAGGTGCACTTCGGCGTGCCCATGTGCGGGGCAGTACTCAATACCCTTAATACGCGACTCGATGCAGAGTCGATTGCCTTCATGCTCAGGCACAGTGGTGCCCGGGTCCTGATCACTGACCGCGAATACTCACAGACTATGGCCCGCGCGCTCGACATGCTCGAGCACAAACCCCTGGTGGTCGATGTGGACGACCCCCTGTACGAGGGCGGACAGGCACTCGGCTCGCTCGACTACGAAGCGCTGCTCGCCAAGGGCGATCCTGACTGGACCTGGCCCTGGCCGGCCGATGAATGGCAGGCCATCAGCCTGAACTACACCTCAGGCACCACTGGTGATCCCAAGGGTGTGGTCTGTCACCATCGCGGCGCTTACCTGAACGCCGTTGGCAACATCCTTACCTGGAGCATGCCTCAGCACTCGGTTTATCTCTGGACGCTACCCATGTTTCACGGCAATGGCTGGTGCTTTCCCTGGACCATGGCGGCCAACGCCGGTACCAATGTGTGTCTCAGGCGCGTCGACGCAGTACCCATACTCAACGCCATCCGCGACTACCAGGTCACGCACTACTGCGGCGCCCCTATCGTGCAGCAGATGCTCATCAATGCACCGCCTGAGGCCCGAGCAGGCATCACGCACAAGGTCTCGGTTATGGTGGCGGGCGCGGCGCCTCCGGCTGCGGTGCTTGAGGGTATGCAGCGCATGGGCTTCGACATCACCCACGTTTATGGACTCACTGAAACCTATGGGCCTGCTGCGGTATGCGCCTGGCAATCCGATTGGGACTCATTGCCCATAGACCAGCAGGCTGTGCTGAACGGCCGGCAGGGCGTGCGTTATCCGGTGCAGGAGGCCGTCGCCGTGCTTGACCCGCAGACCATGCAGGCTGTGCCAGCCGACGGCCAGACTCTGGGTGAGGTCATGTTCCGCGGCAATATCACCATGAAGGGTTATCTGAAAAATCCGCGGGCCACTCAGGAAGCCTTCGCAGGCGGCTGGTTTCACACGGGCGACCTGGCGGTGATGTACCCGGATGGCTATCTGAAGATTCGCGACCGTAGCAAGGACATCATCATCTCAGGCGGCGAGAACATCTCGTCGCTGGAAGTCGAAGATGCTCTTTATCGCCATCCTGCTGTTCTTGCATGTGGCGTCGTCGCCATGCCGCACCCGAAATGGGGTGAAGCACCCTGCGCCTTTGTTGAAGTCAAGACAGGCGCCCAGGTCACTGAACATGAACTGATTGAGCACTGCCGAGCGCAGCTGGCACACTTCAAGGTTCCTAAAAAAGTGGTGTTTGGCACGGTGCCCAAAACATCCACTGGCAAGATTCAAAAATTCGCGCTGCGCGAAATCGCGCGCTCATCCTCGGCCATCGAATAATCGGAGTCCTCTCATGCTCAAACTCGGCAAGCACGCGCTGCCACTGCTGCCCACCCAGGGCGTGGGGTCACACGCCTCACCGTCCTGGCTGATCAGTGCGCGTCGCGCCTACAAGGCCGGAGAGGCTGGTCCGGCTGATCTGCAGGAGTCCCTGGAGGACGCCGTGCGTATCGCGATTGCCGATCAGCAGCAGGCGGGGCTGGACATCCTCACTGACGGTGAAATGGCGCGCCAGCGCTTTCTCTGGAATATCGTCGAGCGGCTCGCTGGTCTAAGAGTCGTTCCGGCCCTGCGCAAACTGGGTGTCGTCAGCTATGACAGCGCGCCGCACTTTGAAACCCTTGAGCGTGTCAGCGCACCGCAGGGTCTGGGTCTGGTGGCCGAATGGCAGTTTCTGCGCTCGCTTACTGACAAACCGGCCAAGATCTGCTGCCCGGGGCCGCTTACCTTGGCGCTGCCAATAAAGGTGGGTTCCGGTTACCCGGCCGGTGATGACATGGGCTTGCTTGAAGACCTTGCCGACCTCGTCAACGCCGAGTTGCGCGCGCTCGTCGCTGCGGGCGCCGACTTCATACAGATTGATGAACCCTCGGCGGCCGGTGGCAGCCGCGAAGTGCCGGTTGCCGATGCAGTCAGGCTCTTCAACCGCACCGTTGCGGGAGTCAACGCAAAGATCGCGCTCCATCTGTGCTTTGGCAACAACCAGGGCAGGCCTGGCATGAAGCGCAGCTATCGGCCGCTATTTCCGGCCATGCTGGATGCACGTGCCGATCAGTTCGCGCTCGAATTCGCCAACCGCGAAATGGCCGAGATCGGTTTATGGCGAGAGCTGGCCACTGAGCGCGAGCTCGCCGCTGGCGTGATCGATGTGAAATCGATGTACGTTGAAACCGAGCAGGATGTCGCGGAGCGCATCCGTGAGGTGCTTCGTTACGTACCTGCCCAACGTTTGTGGCTCACCTGCGACTGCGGATTCTCCGCAACCTCGCGTCCGCTGGCTCAACGCAAGCTGGCGGCTCTGGTGCAGGGCGCTGCCATCGTGCGTCAAGAGCTGGGTGCTTAGAAGACAGAGCGCGCTCGCTCGCCCTGTTGCAGCCTGTTATAGCCTGCTGCGCCTACCTGCATCGGGCTGAACCCGCCTGATGCGCTGTTATGTCGCGGCAGCCAGCCGCACTCGCGCCAGCGCCATACCGCAGGCAGCCTGCGTGGGTTCAACAACCGGCACGCCAATGGCCTGCTCAAGCGGGGCGCGATACTGCGCCATGCCGGCACAACCCATCACGACCACATGCGCGCCGTGCTCTTCGACCAGCCGCTTACCGGTGGCAATCAATCGGTCGCGTGTTCGCGACGCGTCAGCCAACTCGGTGACCTGAAGACCTACGGGTAGTTCAGCCGCCAGACGGCTACTGACACCCATGGCACCCAGATAGCGCAGATGACGTGGAATAGACCCGGCCAGAATAGCGATGACCCCAAAGCGATGACCCAGTGTGAGCGCGGTCAGTACGCCACACTCGGATATGCCGAGCACCGGTTTGCGCGTGACCTCGCGGGCACTGTACAGACCCGGGTCGCTGTAGCAGGCGATCACAAAGGCATCACAGTCAGCGTCGCGAGCTGCGATCAATCGGCTGAGCGGCGCGATCACGCCATCGACGTCGCGCTGCGTCTGGATGCCGGGAGGGCCTTCTGCCAGGGTAACGCACTCAAACTGCGGTCCGCCCGGAATACGAAGCGGCTCAAGGGCCCGGTTGATGCCGTCGGTCACCGCCTGGGTGCTGTTGGGATTGATCACCAGAATTCGCTGTGACATGGTCTGCTTCCTTTGAAAGCCCGCCGTCTATCGGATCATGACGGCCTTGCGCTCATAACGCGACAAAACCCGTACCAGTGGCCACAGCAGAAGCAGATACAACAGACCCGCTGCGATCACTGGTGAGGCGTTGTAGGTGACCGACTGCACCTGGCGCGCTGCATAGAGTAATTCCGGGAGCGCAACCACGCTGGCAATTGATGTGAGCTTGACCACTTCAAGCGTATTGCTGATGAGGTCAGGGACCACATTGCGCACCGCCTGCGGCACCACCACCAGGCGCAAACTCTGCCAGCGGGTCAGCCCCGTTGAACGCGCCGCTTCATGCTGGCCCTGCGCCACCGACTCGATGCCTGCACGAAGGATTTCACCGTAATAGCTGGACGTATTGAGCAGAAAGGCAATTGCCACAGCTACAAAGGGAGGCGGTTTGAAACCCAGGAAGGGCAGGCCGTAGGCAACGAACAGGAGCAGCACCAGGGGCGGAAAGGCGCGAAAAAAATCGGTGTAAATCATGGCCAGCCAGCGAACGGGTCGGTTCTTCACCGTGGATACCAGAGCCAGCGCCAGACCACCCAGAATACCCAGCGGAATCGCTACGACACACAACAGCAGCGTCATGATCAGGCCCTGCCAGAGATAAGGCAGTGACTGCCGCAGGATGCTGAGGTTGAAGAAGCCTTCGATTACCGCTTCCATGCAAACCTCGTCTCAACCCAGCGGCCAAACCAGACCAGGGGAATGAACAGAATGAGATACGCAATCGCACCCAGGGTAAGCGGGGACGGGTTATAGGAAAACGAGTATGCGGCCTGGGCTTGGTAAAGGATTTCGCCCACCGCCACCACCGACGCCAGCGCGGTGTTCTTGGTAATGACAATGGCGCGACTGGTGAGCGGTGCGATGGTCAGACGAGCAGCCTGCGGCAGCACGACCAAACGCATGGACTGCCAAAAATCAAGCCCGGTTGCCCGCGCCGCCTCCCATTGCCCGCGCGGCACCGACAGAATGCCCGCCCAGACCACCTCTTCGGCAAAAGCGGCCAGCACCAGGGACAATCCCAACCAGGCCGATGCAAAGCCGGAAAAGCGAATACCAATCGTTGGGAAAGCGAAATAGATAATGATCAGAATGACCAGCGGCGGCACCGCCCTGAACACGTCGGCGAACAGCACGATGAGCCAATTCAACGGCCGAATCTGAAGCGAGCGGATCACCGCCAGAACAAACCCGGCGACCAGACCCGTGACCACCACGGCAATCGCCAACACCAGAGTCAGGCCCATGCCCTCAATAATCTTGGGCAGGTACTGCTGCATGACCTGCAGATTGAAGAAGGTTTCAATCAGCCCGTTCATGTCAGATGCCTGGTAATTCGCGACAAGACATGAAGGCTTAGTGATGTTCGACGCTGGCCACGAAATCGCGAATGCGGGCAGGTGCGTCAGGACCAAAAATATGCGCGGGCGGTCCCTGCTCAATGATGCGTCCGCCTTCCATGAACACCACGCGGTCTGCCGCGCTTCGCGCGAAATTCATCTCATGGCTGACCACCATCATGGTCATGCCGGCTGTGCGCAACTCGCGCAGAACGGCCAGCACCGAGCCCACCAACTCAGGATCGAGCGCTGAGGTCGGCTCATCGAACAGCACGATGGCAGGCTCAAGCGCCAGAGCGCGTGCAATGGCCACCCGCTGCTGCTGGCCGCCCGACAGCTCGCCCGGCATAGCCGAACCTCGATCGCCCAATCCCACCTTGCGCAGAGCCTCGATCGCACGAGCGTGGGCCTCATCGCGTGATTGACGCAGCACATGGATAAGCGCCAACGCCACGTTGTCGCGCGCGCTCAGGTGCGGATACAGATTGAACGACTGAAACACCATGCCGATGCGCCGGCGCATGGCGTTCAGATCTGTACTCGGTGCCAGCAGGTTGACCCCTTCAAACCAGATCTCGCCCGAGCTGGGCTCTTCCAGCCGATTGCAGCAGCGCAGCAGGGTTGATTTACCCGAGCCCGAAGGGCCGATGATGAACACCAGCTCGCGCGGCGCAACCGACAGGTCAACCCCTTTGAGCACCTCAACGGTGCCAAAAGACTTGCGCAGCGCCCTGAGGTCGAGCAGCGGCGCACCGGCACCGGGCACCCCCGCAGGTGCCGGTTGCGCAGTGCTTACTTGCACTTGGGCTCGTGCGGGGTGTTTTCGTAGCCCGGCATGCCCGGCACGCCGTAACCCGCGTAAATGGTCACAGCTGCCTGGCCAGGCTGAGCTTTGGTACCAAACCACTTCTCATGCAAGCGAGCGATGGTGCCATTTTTCTTGAGGCACTCGATCGCCTCGTCGACGCGGTTACGCGTCGCCGCATCGTCCTTGCGAAACACGGCCGCCCAGACCAGACCCTCATCGATCTTGAGCGAGGTCACCAGCAGCTTGCCGGGGTTTTTGAGCGCAGCATAGGCCGACACGGTATTGCCGCCCAGCGTGGCATCGGCACGACCCGACATCACCGCCTGCACCGCATCGCTGTTGGTCGGATAGGACTCGACCTTGAAGCCGTACTTGCCCGAATTGTCGAGAAGCCACTTGTCGTACGCAGAGCCTTTATTGGCCGAGATGGTCTTGCCCTTGAGATCATCGAGGCTCTTCAGATCGGGCTTACCGGCTGGTACCAGAAACTGGTAATAGGTATTGAGATAGCCCTCGGTAAACAGCAGCGTCTGGGCGCGCTCGGGGGTCACGGTGGTGGGCGCGCCCACGAAACTGATGGAGCCAGCGTTCATGGCTGGAATCAGTCCTGAAAACTGCGCCGCATGAATTTCAATCTTGCGTCCCAGCTGTTTGCCGATCTCTTCGATAAGGTCGATGTTAAAGCCCTCAACGCCGCCGCCCAGCTTGGGCATGGCGTGTGGCGCAAAGGTGCCGTCGACGCCCGCGATGAGCGGCTTATCCTGCGCGACAGCGAGCCCGCCGGCCGCACCGATCGACAGCATCAGCGCCAGTTTTAAAGTGAGTCGTTTCATGATGTTCGTCTCCAGGGGGTTGAACGCCGCGTGCAGGACACGCGGAAGATTTTTATTGCTGCAAACCTCGTGCCCGCACCCAGATGGGGCGCTCAGCCGTTGTGCGGGGTGACCTCCACCCCCACACGCTCAATCAGGATTCGGTAGTGCTCGGGCCTACGGTGGGCGGCGTAGTTAAACATGGTTTTTTTAAGGTTCTGCGCAAGGTCGAGGTCCGCATCGTAGCTGATGAGTTCGTCATCCTCTCCCACGGTCTTGGCCACAATCTCTCCGGTAGGCGCCACGATAACCGAATGACCAAACATACGGAAACCGTCCTCAAAACCGCACTTGGCAGTTTCAACCAGCCAGGTGGCATTCATGAACGCCATGGCCTGCGCCATGATGAGATGGTGGTGCACCCGAAGCGCCGGTGGCTCAGGATAGTGCAGATTCTCGGTGGGCGTATTAAAGCCCAGGGTGATCAGCTCGGCCCCCTGCAGGGTGAGCGCGCGAAACGCCTCGGGCCAGCGCCTGTCGTTGCAGATGAGCATGCCCATGATGGCATCCTGCATGCGCCAGGTGCGAAAACCCAGGTCGCCCACCTCAAAGTATTTTTTTTCAAGGTGCTGGAAGGCGGCCTGTGGCTTGTGATCGGCATGTCCAGGCAGATGAACCTTGCGGTACTTGCCAACGATTTCGCCTGAGGGCGACACCAAAATAGCGGTGTTGAAGCGACGGGTCTGGCCGTCGATTTCAGTCAGCTCGGCATAGCCCAGGTAAAAACCAATGCCATAGCGGCGCGCGTCATCAAACAACGGCTGCGTCACCGGTGAGGGCATGCTGCGCTCAAAAAATCGTTCATCGACTTCCTGTTGGCTGTCAAACCAGTAACGCGGAAAAAAGGTGGTGAGCGCAAGCTCAGGAAACACGACGAAACGCACGCCCCGTGAATGCGCCTGGGCGAGCAGGGCACGCAGCCGATCAACCATCACGGCGCGACTATCGGCCAGATTCACTGGCCCCAGCTGGGCGGCCGCAAGATGCAGTTTTCGGGTCATGTCAGCAATGTCCTTGGTGGATTCACAAGTGCGAATGGCCTAGCGATGCCCCGTCACGACTCGACAGGATCGCGAGCAACACGGTGGCGCACGCGACCATCATCAACGCGGCAGTGGCGTACCCCAGGCCTTGAGCTGGGCCATTTCGGTGATGTCCTGCCCAGCCGGCTGCAGCGCGTCAGAACGTTGCCGCGCCAGAAAGCGTCCACGCCCGCGGGCGGCACTGATCTGCCCAGGAGCCGCCAGCTGATCGATGATGACCTCACCCCGCGAGGTGACGATGACGGGCCAACCACGGATCTTGCGCCCGGTGTAGGGGGTGTAGCCGGTGTTGTCGTGCAGCAGGTCAGCATCGACCGTCATTTCACGTTGCGGGTCCCAGATGGCGATGTCGGCATCAGCACCAATCGCGATGCGCCCCTTTTGCGGCAGGCCATAGATATCGGCGTGGCGCGTGGCCGTGAGTTGAACGAATTCGCCCAGGCTCAGGCGCCCCTCGCCGACGCCGTAAGTAAAGAGAAGCGGCAACCGCAATTCGAGCCCGGGGACGCCGTTGGCCATCTCTTTGAAAGTGGTTTTCTCACCCTTGGGCAGCTTGCCGCTGGCGTCATAGCGATACGGCGCATGATCGGATGAATAAACCGCGAGCGAGCCGTCCTTGAGCCCGGTCCAGCAGGCCTGCTGCGCAGCCTCATCGCGCGGCGGCGGCGAGCAGCAGAACATCGCGCCCTCAAGCCCGCGGTCAATATCGGCGCCCGTCAGAAACAGATACTGCGGACAGGTTTCACCGTATACCTTCACGCCCCGCGCCCGCGCGGCCCGAATGGCGGCCACGCCCTCAATGGTGCTGACATGCACGATCAGAATGGGGGTGTCGACGAGTTCAGCCAGCGCAATCACGCGGTTGATGGCCTCAGCCTCGGACGATCGCGTGTGGCAGATCGCGTGGTAACGGGGTGCAACATTGCCCGCGCCCACCATCTTGCCGGCCAACCAGCTGATCATGCCGTGGTTTTCGGCATGCACCATGGTGAGGGCACCGTGCGCACGTGCGGTGGCGAGCACGTCGAGGATCTGCTCATCATGCAGACGCATGCGGTCGTAGGTCATGAAGATCTTGAACGACCGTACGCCCGTTTCAATGGCGGCTGGTAGATCGGCGCCAATGGTCTGCTCATCGGGATTGGCCACGATCAGGTGAAAGCCGTAATCGATGACGGCCTTTTCAGCGGCGCGACGATGGTAGTCAGCCAGCACCTCGGGAATATGGTCATTGCGATGCTGGGCACAGAACGGAATGACCGTGGTCGTGCCACCAAACGCCGCCGATACGGTTGCGGAATGGAAATCGTCGGCACACATGATGCCGAACGATGAGACCTGTTCAATGTGGCAGTGGCTGTCGACACCGCCCGGCATCACCAGCTTGCCGCGCGCGTCGATTTCGCGCCGACCCTGGGTAAGCCCCGAGCCAATGGCCACGATTCGTTCACCGGAAATACCCACGTCGGCCAGCACGGCGCCATCCGCATTGACGACGGAACCCCCTCGAATCACCAGATCCAGTTGCATAGTGAGCATCCTTGAACATACGTGCCGGCCGCCCAAACCGAACCAGCGAATGCGAGATTGTGCCGCAAGCACAGCCCGGGCAGCGAATCGATGCCCGCAGGGTCGGCTCCGTTGGCCGGGCATGGGTGCGGCCCCTGATCCAGCATAGGCCATCACAGGGTCGTTCGGGTCTACCTAGATGGCCTCAGGCCCGCAGGAAGGCACCGATCTGGGCATCGAGCCAGGCAATGTCTGCAGCGCGCACGCCGCTGGCCGCCTGATGGCCCCGATCTGACGGAATGAGCTCGAAACGCGCACCCGGTATGGCCTGCGTCGCCGCCCGGGCCGACCATCCGGGATTGTAAACATCGAGCTCAGGCGCGAGCACCAGGGTTCGCGCGCGAATGGCCGCCAAGGCCTTTGCCGTATCACCCCCAAAACCTGGCGTACCACCCAGGTCATGGGCGTCATAGGCTCGGGTCTGTGCAAGCCAGTCAAAGGGGTCGGGTCCATACTGGGCGAACCAGGATGATTTCTCATCCAGCCAGTCGTGCAACGCCGACTCGCTGGCAAAGTCTTCGAGCGCCTGCGGGCTGGACGGAACGATCAGCTGGGCCAAGGGCACCCACAGTCTCATGGCATCCGCCCGTGCGCGCGGCTGCGTGCAGGCCGCATCTGAAAACAGCGCACGCCGCCCCAGCTCATTGACCAGTTGCGACCAGCGACTTGTACGCGCCATGGGCGTCATGGCGATCACCCGGTGCACAAGCTCGGGATAGCTCACGGCCCACTGCAAGGCCTGCATGCCTCCCATGGAGGCCCCAACCACCGCCTGCAGCTGCGCTATGCCCAGTTGCTCAAGCAAGCGGCGCTGACTGTTGACCATATCGCGAATGCTGATGCGCGGAAAGCTCGCCGCCGGCTGATGCACGCTGTTGGAAGGCGAAGAGGAAAGCCCATTGCCCAAGGCGTCGATCACGATCACATGAAAGCGGTCGGTATCCAGACAGCGCTGCGGTCCGATCAGAAAATCAAGCCGGTGATGCGTGCTGCCAATCGCACAGCACACCAGCACCGTGTTATCACCCCGGGGATTACGCGCCCCGTGCTCAACCCAGATCAGAGACCCATCACGCAAGAGTTCGCCAGTCTCAAGCGGGAAGTCGCCTAACGCCAGCTGATGATGCGGTCGATCAATCCAGCCGGCCGCCATCGGTGGATGGCGCAGGGGCTGCATCACAGGCGCCGTGCTCATGAGCCGCGCACGCCAACCTGAGGCCAGCCCGGGGCCTGATCGCGTCGACCTCTAGCCATGCATCATCACCACGGCACGAACCACATTGCCTCGCTGCATGGCATCAAAACCCTGGTTGATATCCGCGAGGGAAAGCCTCAGATCGATCAGCTCATCAAGCAGGAGCGTGCCATCGAGATAACGCTGGGCAAGCCACGGAAAGTCACGGCGTGGGCGGGCACCGCCATATGACGAACGCACGATACGCTTTTCACCCATGAGCGAGCCGAAGCGAAGGCTGACCTTGCGATCAACATTGGTCTTGCCAAGAATGACCAGCTGACCACCCGGGCGGGTGATCTCAAGCGACAGCTGCAGGGCGGCCTCAGCGCCGGCTGACTCAAAGGTGGCATCGGCACCTCGCCCCGACGTAAGCTCGCGCACTGCCGAAAGCGCATTCTCATTAGCCAGAATCAGATCGGTGGCACCGAATCGACGCGCGGTCTCAAGCCTTGCTGGGTCGCGATCGATGGCAATGATGCGACCGGCAGACTGAATACGGGCACCTTGAATGGCGTTAAGACCGACCGCTCCGCAACCCACAATGGCCGCCGTGGCGCCGGCCTCGAGTCGGGCCAGCCGCACCACTGCCCCCACTCCGGTCATGACGCCGCAGCCGATCAGGCAGGCGCGATCAAAGGGTATGCCTGCAGGCACGGCAATCGCACCACTTTCGGGCAGGATCGAGTATTCGGCATGCGATGACACCACCGAGAAATGGTGCAGCTTGGCTCCGTCGACCGTGAGGCGCGAGCGGCCATCGAGCAGGTGGCCGGCAGGCTGATGCCGGGTAAACGGTTCGCACAACACCGGCTGATCGCGCTCGCAGTAAAAGCAGTGCCCGCAATGCGGGTTCCAGGAGGCGATGACATGATCGCCAGGCTTGACGCGACTGACGTCGCTGCCTACCGCCTCAACGACACCGGCGCCTTCATGCCCCAGCACAATGGGCAGGGGATAGGCGAGGCTTCCCTGCATGACCTCAAGGTCGGTGTGGCACAGTCCGCTGGCATGGTTGCGGATGAGCACATCACCCGGCCCCAGGGCCTCTAGACGAACGGTCTGCACCACGAGCGGCGAGCCCACCTGATGCAGCACTGCGGCTTTAAATTCCATATGTGAACAATCCTCGCGAACGCCGCCGCACCATGGCCCTAGCGGACTGCGCCCGCGCCGGGCACAGAACCCGCGAGCGCCTGCAGGCGCTCGTACTTGGCCTGCAACTCTTGGCGGTTTTCACGCCACTGCGGGTTAAAGGGAATGCAGGCAACCGGACACACCTGCTGACACTGCGGCTCGTTGAAGTGTCCCACGCACTCGGTACATTTGTGCGGGTCTATTTCATAAATCGACTCGCCCATGTAGATCGCGCCATTGGGGCATTCAGGCTCACAGACATCGCAATTGATGCACTCATCGGTGATCATCAGCGCCATGGCGTGGCTCCTGTCGCTCAGGCCGCCGTTGACGGCGAGGGCTGTGCGAGCTTACGAGCAATCCAGGCCTGCACCACCGGCGGCACGAAAGCCGATACGTCGCCGCCCATCTGCGCGATCTCACGCACCAGGGTGCCGGAGACAAACTGCTGCCCGGACGACGGCGTCAGAAAAATGGTTTCGGCTCCCGCGTACAGATCGCGATTCATACCCGCCATCTGGTACTCGTACTCGAAATCGGCAACATTGCGCACGCCCCGCACCACGACCTGGGCCTTCTGCGCCTGCAGAAACTGCACCAGCAGCCCCGAAAAGGTCACCACCTCAACGTTGCGCAAATCAGCCAGCGCTTCGCGTGCAATCGCCAGACGCTCATCGACCGAAAACAGCGGATTCTTGCCGCGACTTGACGCGACGCCCACCACCAGCGCGTCGAACAGCCGCGCGGCGCGACGGACCAGATCTTCATGGCCACGCGTCAGCGGGTCAAAAGTGCCGGGGTAGATGGCTCGGGTCATGGGTTGCGCACTCCTGCAAGGGACGCCTCAGAGAGGCTGCGCCACAAATGATAATGGACCTCGCCCGCACGACCATGACGCAGCGACTCAAAACCCTCGGGCGACGCAAGCGCGTGCTCAGCCTCGACATAGACCAGGCCGCGCGAATTCAGAAGCGCAGGCAGCCTTGGTGTCACACGCTCGATCCAGGCTTGGCGAAAGGGCGGGTCCAGCAAAATCAAATCGAAACGCTCACCGCGACCGAGTAGCGCCGCCACCGCGGTCATCGCATCGCCCTCAATCAGGCTGACCCGTGACTCGGCCTTGAGACGGACAATCGCCGCGCGAATCGCGATCGCGGCCGTGCGGTGACTTTCAACCAGAACCACACGCTCGGCTCCGCGCGAGGCCGCCTCAAGGCCCAGCGCACCCGTGCCAGCAAACAAGTCCAGACATGACCAGCCACCGAGTGACTGCCCCAGCCAATTGAAGAGAGTTTCGCGCACCCGATCGGGCGTCGGTCTGAGCCCCGGCACATCAACCACCGACAGCAGCGTGCGCCTCCATTGACCCCCAACAATGCGAACTTGCGCGGGTCGGGGACGGCTGGCGCTCAAGGCCACTGAGTGCTCAAGGCCGGGCAGCAGCAGCCGGCGCACCGACCACAACGGTCGACAGGGCTTGCGGCTTCACGTGACGCGCAAAGGCTTGCCGAACATCGGCCACCGTGACCGCCTCAATGCGCTGCGGCCAGCGCTCCAGCCAGTCAAGCGGCAAGTCGTGAACGCCGATGACTACCAACTGATCGAGAATCTTTCGATTGGAGTCGATCCGCAGAGGAAAGCCGCCCACCAGGTTGGCTTTGGCGGCGATTACTTCGGCTTCGGTGGGGCCCTCATTCAGGAAGCGCTGCAGGGTTTCATCAATGACCTGCAAAGCCAACTCGGTCTGCTCTTTGCGCGTCTGCAAACCGATCGTGAATGGACCCGGCTGCGCCATCGGCGAGAAATACGAATACACGCTGTAGGCCAGGCCGCGTTTTTCGCGCACCTCGTTGTACAGCCTGGACACGAAACCGCCACCGCCCAGCACATAGTTGCCGACCTGTAGCGCGAAAAAGTCCGGGTCTCCGCGTGCGATGGCCGCCAGCCCGATACGGATATGGCTTTGGGAAGCGGGATGCGCAATACGCCTGATTTCACCCTTGCTAATACCCGGCAGGGGGGGACGCTGGGGCGCGGCTTCTCCGGCTGGCAGGCCACGCGTCAGCGCATCGGCGATCTCGCGGGCACGTTCGGCGCTGATGTTGCCGATCATCACGACCACCGCACGCGACGCGCCGTAATGACGTCGATGAAAAGAGATCAGATCGTCTCGGGTGATGGCCTGCACGGTCTCGGGCGTGGCATGCCGGCCGTAGGGATGCGTGCCGTAGACCGCGGCATTGAATTCGCGCGACACGATAGTCTCGGGTCGGGTCTGCGATTCGCGCAGCTGCGTGGACAGGCGCGACTTCTCGCGTTCAAGCACCGCCTCGGGAAAACTCGGTTGCGCCAACAATCGGGCCGTCAACTCGACTGCCCGCGTCAGTTCGGGTTCACTGGTGAGGGTGCGCAGGCTGACACTGGCGCGATCGTCGCTGGCCCCAGCCCCGCGCAGGGCTCCGATGCGGGCAAAGGCCTCGGCAATGGCCGCCTCATTCATATCGGCACTACCCGCATCGAGCAGGCTGGCGGTGAGCGATGCCAGCCCCTGCCGGCCCTCAGGAACCAGCCAACCACCGGCATCGACGTCGACTACGATGTCGAGCATGGGAATGGCTTCAGCCTTGACGAAGAGCACACGCGCACCGGATGGGCTGGTCCATCGCTCAATGGGCAGTACCGCCCAGGCCGGATTCAGCCAACTCAAGCCGAGCATGAAAGCGAACGTGGCGAAGAGGCGATTCATCAAGGCCGGGTTCATGGTGCGTTGCTCAATGCCGCAGACGGGTCGCTGAAGCACCGGGGCTGCGCGCGCCGTCCAAGGGCTGTGGGTCCAGCGACACCATGGTGAGGGTGTCGTCTGCGAAATAGCGCGCTGCGACCGCCCGGACGTCGGCGGGGCGCACTTCGCGGATGCGCTCGATCATGCGCTCACCATCGCGCCAGCCCAGACCCAGAGCGGCAAGACCCGCAATCTCCATGGCCTGGGACATCAACGAGTCACGTTGATAAACCCGACTGGCCAGGTACTGGGTGCGAATACGCGCGAGCTCATCCTCACTGACACCCTCGGCAGCGATACGCGCAATCTGGGCCGCAAGCGCCTGGCGCACCTCTTCGACGCTGCGGGTACGCGCCGGCGTGGCCGCCAGAGTAAACAGGCCCGGCCCGCGCTGGCTCATGTCATAGCCGGCCGAAGCCGAGACGGCCACCTGGGAGCCTCGTACCAGCTCACGCACCAGCCGGCTGGTATCGTCCCCCGACAGGACCGCCGCGAGCATCTCAAGCGCGTAGGGCTCGAGGTCACCTTCTATGGACTCCAGCTTGGGCACACGATAAGCCATCAGCAGATAGGGACTGTCAGCCGGCGCCTTCACCACGGACTGCCGCAGTCCGCGCTGCGCGGGCTCCTGCTGCAGCTTGCGCGGCGGTACAGCGCGCGCCGGGATACGGCCGTAATGCTGCTGTGCAAGCTCGAACACCGCCTGCGGATCGACATCACCGGCGATCACCAGTGCAGCATTCGACGGCGAGTACCATCGGACATACCACTCACGCAGGTCCTGTACCGTGAGGGTGCGCAAATCGCTCATCCAGCCAATCACCGGGTGTCGGGCGGGTGAGGCACTGAGCGCGCTGGCCATCAGCTGTTCATAAACGAGGGCGCGCGCGCGGTCTTCGGTGCGCAGGCGACGCTCTTCAATGACCACCTCACGCTCGGGTTCAAAACTGTCGGCGGTGATCACCAGATTGGCCATGCGGTCGGCCTCCAGCGCCATGACCTCTGCGAGACGGGCCTTGGGAATTTGCTGAAAATAGCCGGTGTAGTCGCGCGACGTGAAGGCGTTTTCACGCCCACCCATGGCAGCCACCCGCCGGGAGAATTCACCGGCCGGAACTTCACGAGTTCCTTTGAACATCATGTGCTCGAGCGCGTGCGAGACGCCGGTAATGCCGTTGGTCTCATCGATGGACCCCACCCGATAGACCAGCAGCTGGACCGCGGTCGGCGCACGCTTATCCTGCTTGACAATGACGCGCAGGCCATTTTCCAGCACACGTTCAACCGGATCGGCCGCCTGCGCAAACGGCAGGAGCCACACCAGTAAGAGCACAGCGAGTAGATGACGCACAAGCACGGCGACGAATGGGCAAAGGTTAGAATTGCGCTTGAGTGTAGCGATGTTCGGATTCCTTCGTCGAAAAAAGCCCGTCGACACCGAGGCCAAGGCCGCGGTGAGTTCGGCCGTCCAGACACCGGCGACGGTGCAGCCCCACACCGCGATCGATCAGGCCCACTGCACACCCGATCAGGCACCGCCCGCAGACGATCAGACCCAGTCCTTAGCCGCGCAGACTCCTGCGCCGTCCATACAGCGCGACTCCCCCGCTGACACGGCCCCCATAGCGACCGAGAGAAAATCATGGTTCTCGCGTCTGCGCGATGGGCTTTCCCGCACGCGCGGCACGCTGACGGGTCTGTTTACCGGCGTACGCATTGATGAGGCTTTGTTTGAAGAGATGGAAACGGCGCTGCTGGTGAGCGATGCCGGCGTTCCGACCACCCAATGGATTCTCGAACAATTACGAGACCGTGTGCGCACCCGAAAGCTCGAACAGGCGAGCCAGGTCAAGTCGGCCCTACGCGAACTCATCACTGAACTTCTTTCACCACTTGAGCGGCCCCTTGACATCGACCGCGCGGAGCCGCTGGTCATCATGATCGCCGGCGTCAATGGCGCCGGTAAAACGACCTCCATCGGCAAGCTCACCCGACATCTGCAGCGCGAAGGCAAGTCGGTGCTGCTGGCCGCCGGCGACACGTTCCGCGCTGCAGCCCGTGAACAACTGGCGCAATGGGGCGAGCGCAACGGGGTCGCGGTCATCGCCCAGCAGGGGGGTGACCCGGGGGCGGTTGCTTTCGATGCGGTCAGCGCTGGCCGCGCGCGCGGCACCGGTGTCGTGCTCATTGATACCGCCGGGCGGCTGCCGACTCAGCAACACCTGATGGAAGAGCTGCGCAAAATTCGACGCGTGCTGGGTAAGGCCATGGACGGCGCGCCACATGAAACGCTACTGGTGCTGGACGGCAACACCGGGCAGAACATGCTTGCCCAGGTGCGTGCCTTTGACGAGGCCTGCCCCCTGACGGGTCTCATCATCACCAAGCTTGATGGCACGGCCAAAGGCGGCGCACTGGTCGCCTTGGCGCATACCCGGCGAGACCGCCCGGTGCCGGTTTACTTCATCGGCGTGGGCGAAGGGGTCGACGACCTCCAGTCTTTCAGTGCCGAGGAGTTCGCAGCAGCCCTGCTGGACTGAAAGTGGCGACGCCAGGCCGTGGGGCGCCGGACGGGGGCCTCACACGGCGTCGGGTTGCGCCGAGGGTTGCGCCTTCTGGAATGCCTCCAGAGCCATGCACGCGTCAAACACCCGCATGACGGCAGGGTAAGGACTGAGGTCGGTCTCAAACCTTTTGGCGTTGAAAATCTGCGGCACCAGACAGACATCCGCCAGACTGACGGTATCGCCGACACTGAAGCGAAGACCGGGCTGCGCAGTCAGTTCCCGCTCGTAGGCGGCGAGACCCTCCTGAACCCAGTGCCGGTACCAGTCGTTGACGGCTGCTTCGGGTTGCGCAAGCGGCCCGCGCAGGTACTTGAGCACCCGCAGGTTGTTCAGGGGATGAATTTCGGCCGCCACCAGCAGGGAGAGTGAGCGCACCCTTGCGCGCTCAGGCGCATCGGTTGGTAATAGTCTCGGGCCGGGCTGAGTTTCATCCAGGTACTCGATGATCGCCAGCGACTGGCTGATCACCCGCTGACCATCGACCAGCGCCGGCACCAGCGCCTGCGGGTTAAGCGCCTGATAATCCGCTGCCCGGTGCTCATCTTTGACCAGCGAGACAAAAACGGGCTCATAGGCCAGGCCCTTGT
>JBIKMC010000074.1:0-13122 GCA_044359405.1 Burkholderiaceae bacterium | reverse complement strand
GCTCGGTTGGCTGCGTGTCGGTGCGGCACTCAGCGGGTCATGCCCGCTCGGCGGGTCGGGCCTTTAACGCTTGTCCAGCAAGGCTTTAAGCGCCCCCAGTCGCGCTCGGCCGTCGGCCTGACTGACCGTGGTGGCGCCCGCAGCCGGCACCTTAAGTCCCATCTCCGCAATAAACCGCGAGGGCTTTTGAGGCAGGGCCTGGCGGGCACGCTTGCGTGTCTGGCACCAGCTTAGGCTCAGGCTGCGTTGCGCCCGTGTGATGGCGACATACATCAGGCGACGTTCCTCTTCGATGCGCTCTTCAATTTGCGCATGGCCAAGATCCCCTTGCGGACCTTTTGTCACGGTCACTGGCGCGGTTTTCGGCGATTCAGTGTCCAGGTCTGACTCATCGATCTCAAGTCCGCCCAGATGGGGCAGCATGCCTTCTTCGCACCCCACCACGAACACGTGGGGATACTCCAGGCCCTTGGACGCATGTATGGTGCTCAGGCGAACCGCATCAGCATCGGTTTCGTCGCTATCGATCTGCGCCAGAATTCTGGCCCACTGCGCCAGCTGCAAGAGATTCTGCTCCTCGGACTCGGCCCGTCGCTTGAGCCAATCGATAAAGTCGGTTACGTTTTTTAGGCGCGCCGTGGCCAGCTTCTCGTCGTGCTGATCAAAAAGCCAGCCGCGATAATCGATGGCCTGCACCAGATCTTCGAGTACGGCAGCGGCCGG
Source organism: Burkholderiaceae bacterium (assembly GCA_044359405.1). Lineage (GTDB taxonomy): Bacteria > Pseudomonadota > Gammaproteobacteria > Burkholderiales > Burkholderiaceae_E > SYIM01. The sequence goes on along the minus strand of JBIKMC010000074.1, from coordinate 12,399 downwards.
TTCACGCGCCGCACGCCATGCAATACGATTGATGAACTCGCCAAATTCGCGCAGGGGCTCAAGCTGACGGGCTGCCAGCTGTGACTCGACCCCCGTTTCAAAGAGCGCCGCAAACATCGACAGCTGCCGGGCCGCCGCATACTCGCCCAGCGCAGTCAGACTGGCCTCACCGACGCCGCGGCGTGGTGTGGTTACAGCACGAATGAAAGCGGGGTCATCATCGTCATTGGCGAGCAGCCGAAGGTAGGCCATCAGATCGCGAATCTCGGTCCGTTCAAAGAACGATTGTCCACCCGACAGTTGATAAGGAATGTTTTCCTGCCGCAGAACCTGCTCGATGATGCGTGCCTGATGATTGCCTCGGTACAGAACGGCGTAATCACGCCATTGACCACGACGCTCGAAACGATGTGCCGACAAGCGCATGACCACAGACTCGGCCTCGGCCTGCTCGTCCACGCAGGCCACGATCTGCACCGGGTCGCCGACGCCATGCTCGGACCATAGGCGTTTGTCATGCAACTTGGGATTGTTTGCAATGAGCTGATTGGCCGCCTGCAAAATACTGAGGCTTGAACGGTAGTTCTGCTCGAGCTTGATCACGCGCAGATTTGAAAAATCCTGCTCCAGCCGGCGCAGGTTCTCCAGGGTCGCGCCACGCCAGCCGTAAATCGACTGGTCGTCATCGCCCACTGCGGTGAAAGCGGCTCTGGGCCCCACCAATAGCTTGAGCAATTCATACTGGGCGGCATTGGTGTCCTGATATTCGTCCACCAGCAGATAGCGCAGGCGCTCACGCCAGCTCTGCGCAAGATCAGCATGCTCGCGAAGAAGCCTCACCGGCAGCGCGATCAGGTCATCGAAGTCCACCGACTGGTAAGCCGAGAGCGTCGCCGCAAGACTTCGCCAGACTCGCGCCAGTTGATGCTCCTGTTCGCTGCCGGCCTCGGCGGCCGCCGCATCGGGATCGAGCAGGGCGTTTTTCCAGAGCGAGATTTTCTGCTGCGCGGATCGAACCAGTTTGCGGTCGGTGGTGCCAAGGGTCTGCGCGATCAGCGCGCCGGCGTCATCCGAATCCATGATGGAAAAGCTTCGCTTCAGGCCCAGTCGATCACCATCGCGTCTGAGCATCTGCATACCCAGTGCGTGAAAGGTGCTGACCACGGGCCGCCGTCCTGCCGGCAGGTTCACCAGCTTGGTCAGACGCTCGGCCATCTCGCGTGCTGCCTTGTTGGTAAACGTAATGGCGGCGATGCTCTCCGGGCTGACACCGGATTCGACCAGATGAACAATCTTGTGCGTGATGACCCGCGTCTTGCCACTGCCGGCACCGGCGATCACCAGACAAGGGCCGTCCAGATAGCGAATCGCTTCGCGTTGCGCGCTGTTTAAAGGTACCGTGGCCATGACGTCGTTCAGATCTCGCCGGGATCAATCTCAAGATGCCATCGCACCGGGGTGCGCATCGCGCGCAGACTTTGGAGCCAGCGCCTGACGAACGCATGCAGGTTTGCACGCTGTGGCGATTCCACCAGTAGTTGCGCGCGCTCACGTCCCATCAGACGGGCCATGGGCATGGGCACCGGATCGAAAATGCGCACTGAAGCGGCATCGGGCACGATCGCGTCCTCTGCCGACCCGTCAGCTTGCATGACGGCTGGCTGCAGGCACTGCTCACCCTGCGCTTTAGCCTGCTCAAGCCATTGCAACGCGTCCTTCAGTTGCTCGGCATCGGCCCGCAGAAGGGCGTGATGACTGAAGGGTGGCATGCCAGCGTCAAGACGCTCATCAAGCAGCGCATCGGCAAAGCCTTCGAAGTCATGGGTCTGCAAATGGCCAAACAGACTGTGCTCGGGATGACGCGTTTGCACCAGAACCCGGCTCTCAGCAATGTCACGCCCGGCACGGCCACTGACTTGCATGAGCGTGGCGAACAGTCGCTCGGTAGCGCGATAGTCGGCGCTGAACAGCCCAGCATCGCCATCGGCAACCACCACCAGACTCAGACGTCGAAAGTCGTGCCCCTTGGCCAGCATCTGCGTGCCCACCAGCAGGTCGACCTCGCCCTGGTGGACTGCCGTGATCACGGCTTGCGCCGCGCCTCGTCGCCGCGCCACATCCCGATCAAGCCGGGCAATTCGGGTACCTGGCAGACACTCGAGAAGTTCTTCCTCCAGCCGCTGTGTACCGCGACCCAGACCCGAAAGCCCGATGCTGCCGCATTGCGGACAGGCCCGCGGAACCTCGGTGGACGAGCTGCAATGGTGGCAGATCAACTGATACCGGCGCGGCGTCTGCGCGGTCTGTCGATGTAGAACCCGCCACGCCGAGCAGTGCTCGCAGCCACTCACCCACGCACAGGCATCGCAACCCAGCACGGGCGCATAGCCACGGCGATTGATGAAAATAAGGGCCTGCTCGCCTCGCGCCACAATCTGCTCGAGCGCCGAGAACGCGGCGGGCGCAAGCCCGGCGCGCAGTCGGGTCGAGCGCGTGTCGATCAACTCAAGCCTGGGCACACTGGCCCCACTGATCCGCGTCGGCAGCTTCAGCAGGTGATAGCGGCCTCTACGCGCTGAGCGCCAGGTTTCCAACGACGGCGTGGCCGAACCCAGCAGGATAGGCGCGTCCACTGCACGCGCGGCGGCAATGGCCAGATCTCGGGCCGAGTACGCCAGGTTGTCCTGCTGCCGGTAGGAGGCGTCATGCTCTTCGTCGATCACGATGGCGGCCAGCCGGGGCATGGGGGTGAGCACCGCAAGCCGGGTGCCTACCACCAGACGCGCGCGGCCGCTGGCCGCCGCATACCAGGCGCGTGCCCGCTGCGCATCCGGAATGTCGCTGTGCAGAATCGCGATCGGGACCGTGGGAAATCGCTCTCGCACCTGACGGGCCAACTGCGGCGTCAGCGCAATTTCGGGCACCAGCATCAGCGCCTGGGCGCCCGGGTCGGCCTGCAGGATAGTCTCCAGCCAGCTGAGGTAAACCTCAGTCTTTCCGCTTCCGGTCACGCCGTGGAGCAGGGTTACCGAAAAGCCCCGTAAACCGGCCAGCGCAGCGAGTGCTCGCTGCTGCTCAGCGTTGAGCGGTCGTCGATCAGCGTGGGAGGGGTCTGCGACGAAAGCCATGTCCGGGCGACCTGCCGGACCAGCCGCCCGTGCGAAAGCTGTTTTACGCGACCGCGCCGACGGCGGCGTGCGTAGCGTCTTCGGCACAGCCAGGAGCCCGAACTCACCGACGCCGCGGTGGTAGTAAGTGGCCGCAAACTCCAACAGGCTCAACCAGTGGGTGGGGGCTACCGGCGCATCTTCGAGCAGGGCGTCCAGCTCGCGCAACTTTGCCTCGGGCAACTGTGTGTGGTTGGTTCGGGCAAGGATGATCCCCACGCGCCGTCCCCGGCCCCAGGGCACAGTCACCCACACCCCTGGCTCAACGCAGTCACTAAGCGGCGCAGGAATTCGATAGTCGAACCAGGGGGCGATCGGAACGTCCAAAGCAACCCGGGCGATTGCTCCAAAACTAGAATTCACTTTAAGGTTGGCGCTCAAAAATGCGTCGCGCAATGAGAATTTACGGGTATCAACAAAACCTGTGGATAAAACTGTGGATTACCACCGAATAGATTCGCCAAACCCTTGTCTGTATTTGATCCAGGGTGGGATGCCCGTTTTTTGATCACTTTGACAGCCTTATAAATCAATGACTTAGGAATCCCGATGTTGCGCCTTGACAAATCTCGATAGGCCTGGGCCGCCGTCAATAGACTTGTGCATAAGTCAAGGGCAGCACACCCCGTGAGGCCTACGGTTCAAGGCTCTTGCGGCCACTCGGTGGCCGGGCACTGCAATCGCCTGGGCGTCGGTCAGAGAGCGGCCGAGCGCGCACCACGACGGCGCTGCTCGGCGCTGTAGGCATGCACCGCCTCGACCAGGGCCGTGACATTATCAGGCGGCGTGAACTGCGAAATACCGTGGCCCAGATTGAAAACATGGCCGTAGCCGGGCTGGGGCACCCCCCAGCTCTCAAGCACCTTGAGCGCCTCAGCCCGAACCTGCTGCGGCCCTGCCATGAGAACCATGGGATCAAGGTTGCCCTGTACAGCGCATCGCTCACCCACGCGTGCCCGTGCCTGCCCCAAGTTGACAGTCCAATCAACGCCCACGGCATCACAGCCGCTGGCGGCGATCTCTTCCAGCCACAAGCCGCCACCCTTGGTGAACACGATGGTGGGGACGCGCACGCGCCGGGTACCCGCTGGACGGCCTTGCGCGTCGACCACGGGTTCGTCACGCTCGGGGCGCAGCCGCTCAAGCACCTGACGAATAGGGCCCAGGGAAAACTTCTGGAAAGCGCCATCGGCCAGCGCGCCACCCCACGAATCAAAAATCATGAGCGCCTGGGCGCCCGCCTCGACCTGCGCATTAAGGTAATCGGCAACCGCTTGTGCGTTGACCTGAAGAATGCGCGACATGAGATCGGGGCGCGAGTACAGCATGGTCTTGACCGTACGGAAATCATCGCTACCGCCGCCCTCAACCATGTAGCAGGCGAGCGTCCAGGGGCTACCTGAAAAACCGATCAGCGGAACCCGACCGTTTAGCGCCGAGCGAATGGTGCGTACGCCATCCATGACATAGCGCAGGCTGTCGTTAGGGTCGGGAGCAGCCAGGGCCGCCACAGCCGCCTCATCGCGCACCGGCCGCTCAAACCGCGGGCCCTCGCCCTCGGCAAAATAAAGTCCCAGGCCCATGGCATCAGGCACAGTAAGAATGTCTGAAAACAAAATGGCTGCGTCGAGGGGATAACGCTCAAGCGGCTGAAGGGTCACTTCGCAGGCGAGCTCAGGCGTTTTGCACAAGGCCAGGAAACTACCGGCGCGCTTGCGCGTGGCGTTGTACTCGGGCAAGTAACGTCCCGCCTGCCTCATGAGCCAGATAGGCGTGTGGTCGGTGGTTTGGCGCATCAGCGCGCGCAAAAAGCTGTCGTTTTTTAAGGGGGACATTGAACTTACTCCGCAGGCCCAGAAGGACCGATTGCCCGCACGGTAGCGGACCGAAACTCCATATAGTACGTGGCCAGGGTGATGAGCACCGCAGCCGCCATCATGAGCCACGGACTGATCAGCCACACCAGCAGCGGCACCGCAAAGTAGTAGGCCCGCAGCCCTTGCGAAAAGTTGATGCCTGCAAGCTCGGTGAGACGCCCCGCCTGCGCGATCTGGGCCTGAGCCGCCATGGGCGCGAGCCCTCTGTTCTGCTCGGCGCAAGCGGCTGCATGATGGTCACCTGACTCCTGCTCGGACCAGGCTTGCCGCCCCGTCAGCGCCACGGGCGGAAATGCACCCACCAGAATGCAGCACAGATTGAACTGCCGCAGTGACCAGGTAAAGCGCAGCAGTGCGTACACAAAAATGAGCGTGAGCGAAAACGCCTTGACCTCCAGCAATTGCTGCGATGTACGCTCGGCAAAGGGCAGCTTACTGACCGCTTCGATCACATCGGGTGCGCGTTCGACCGTGCCAAGAAAGGCAAACAGCGCTCCCACCACCAAGAGGGTCGTGGATGAAAAAAACGTCGCGCTGTGCATGAGGTTGCCCATCAGGGCCATGTCGGTGATTCGATTCTCACGAGTCCAGGCCTGCTGCATCCAGGCGTGGCGGTAGCGCGCCATGATGGAATTGAGATCACGCCCGGCGTCGGCCTGACGACGCACAAAAATCGAAAAGCCCATCCATAGCGCCGCCCATAAGGCCAGCGCAAGCCAGTCGACAATGCCCAGCACCCCCATCGCGGACTCAGACCACCAGCTCGATCAGGCGTGGTCCACGCTCAGCCATGGCAGCGCTGAAGGCCTTGGCGAAGGCACCCAGTTCATCGACCCGAACCGCCTCCACGCCCATACCACGCGCCATCGCCGAAAAATCAAGCGTCGGCCGGTCGAGCGTGAGCATGTCGGTGGCCCGGGCACCCGGCGCGCCGGCGCCCACGCCAGCAAACTCGCCGCGCAGGATCTGGTAGGCGCGGTTGGCCATGATGACCACGGTGATGTCGAGATTCTCGCGAGCCATGGTCCACAGCGATTGAATGGTGTACATGGCACTGCCATCACCTTCGAGCACGACCACTTTGCGCTCAGGCGCAGCAATGGCCGCACCAATGGCCGTGGGCAGACCGAAGCCGATCGAGCCGCCCATGGCTGTCAGCCAGTCGTGTGGCGCCGCGCCCGTTGTGCTGGGGCCCAGCGCTCGACCCAGGGTGATCGCTTCGTCCACGACGATGGCCTGCTCAGGCAGCAGGGCGGTGAGTACTGCCGCCAGCCCCTCGGGTCCGGGCTTGCCCTGAAAGCCGCTTATGGCGGGCGCGCGCTCAGCCACGGCTTTAGGCGCCAGAGCGGCTGCGCCCAGCTCATGGGCCAAAGCATCTAAAGCGGCCTCCAGGTCCTGATCGCCCTGCGCAAAGGTGATCAGCTCGCAGCCCTTGGGCGCGAGCAGGCCCGGCTTGCCGGGATAGGCGAAAAATGCGACCGGCGGGCGGGCGCCCACCAGCACAATGCGTCGGAAGGCAGCCAACGCGGCCAGCGCGGGCTCGACCGCATACGGCAGGCGGGGCGCAAGCACCCGACCCGAGCCCCGCGCCAGACGCGCCACATAAAACTCGGACATCAGGGCGCAGCCGGTTCGGGCCGCAATACGCCCGGCACTGAGCAGCCCCCGCTCGGAAAGGGCCGAGCCGCCCAAAAGCATCAGGGTAGGGCCTGGCGCGCCCAGCGCACGGGCGGCGCTGGCCAGCGCGTCAACGTCGAGAGCTCGAAAGGCGGGCACCGGTCGTTGCGAGCCCGCAGACGGCACCGGCGTCTGTTCGGGCAGGTCGGTCCAGGCGGTATCGGCTGGAAGAATGAGGCTTGCAATGCCACCGGGTGCGGCGCTGGCCGCAACAATGGCGTCTTGCGTATCCGCGGCCACAGCCTGGGCGGAACGCGTCGTGCGCACCCAATGCGAGACCGGCCGGGCGATACCTTCGATGTCCGCAGTCAGCGGTGCATCGAGCGCCAGATGATCCAGGGCGTGCTCACCGATAACATTGACGATACCCGAGCGCGCCTTGCGTGCGTTATGCAGATTGGCCAGACCGTTGCCCAGCCCAGGGCCCAGGTGCAGCAGCGTGGCGGCGGGACGCCGGGCCATACGCCAATAGCCATCGGCAGCACCCGTCACCACGCCTTCAAATAGCCCCAGCACACAGCGCATGCCCTCGATGCGATCAAGCGCTGCAACGAAGTGCATCTCGGAAGTTCCGGGATTGGTAAAGCAAACATCCACTCCGCCGGCTAGCAGCGTGTGAACCAGACTGTCGGCACCGTTCAAGAGCTCTCTCCCTGCCAGATCGATCGCTTAATTGCTCGCGGCGCCCGGCTTTTTGTCAGGCCCTCATGTTACGACGGATCGGCGGCGGCCTCCCAGGCGGCTGGCGGTCCGTCTTCGAGCCGCTCAAGCTGCTGCAGCGACACCAGGTGGGCATAAATGGAAGACAACCAGCCCTCATGGCGGAACTCCAGCAGCCTGGCATCTGGAAGTCCGTCCAGTCGCTCTTCGTTGATCACGTAGCAGCCGTTGACCTCGAGCTCCTCGTCACCGCGGCGCGTCCTGACCACGAACGGGGTGAACAGATTGCGTGCCGCAAGCGCCCGACAAAAGGCTTCGGTACCCAACAGCATGTCCCGGATCTCCTGCAGCCAGCGCTTGGCCTGCTCGAGGGCGTCGGTCGGTGCGCCGCTACGATCAAAGAGCGGCGCGCCCTCCGTGATCGAAACCAGATCGCTGGCAGCATCAATGCACACGGCAAATTGCTCCGCCCCTGCCTGACCGGGCTGCGCGCGAACCAGGGCAAACGGATAAGCCCGCAGCACGGCCGGGATATACGACGCGAGCCAACTGCCATCGGTGTCGACAAAGACGTTTTCACCCTCGCGCAGGCCCAACAGGGCCATGGGTCTGAACCCGTCAATATCACGATCTTCCACAAACACGATCGGGTAGATCGAGGCGGCTCGCACCATCTCGGTCTGCATCAGCGTCGCCCGGTGAATATCCCGCGCAAACTCAAATCCCACCTGCGGTCGCACGCGCAAGACAGCATGGCGTTTAGCGTTGAGAGCAACCAGTTCACGAAACATGGGGTTGCTTTCCTAAGCTCGAGTCGAGGGTTCAAAGGGCAACGCGTTATCGAGCCAGTCGTCCGATTTGAGCACGCCCCGCCGGCGTGAGTACGCATCGGCCTCGGCACGTCGCTGGGCAAGACGGATGAGGCCGCGCACCCAGACAGAGCGCAGCGGCAGACGCAGACGCGCGCCGGCTGCGAGCACCGCACGCGTCGGCCTGGAGAAAAATCGTTTGACCAGGCTGTCTTCGGTACTGACAAAAATCGACACGCTGCCAGGGTCGCCCTGCCGACCGCAACGGCCCGCCAGCTGTCGGTCAATGCGGCCCGATTCATTGGCCTCGGCGATGATGACATGAAGCCCGCCCAGCCCCGGCACGCCTTCGCCCAGACGGATATCGGTTCCGCGGCCCGCCATGTTCGTGGCAATGGTAATGCGGCCATGCTCGCCGGCGCGTTCGACGATGCGCGCCTCTTCAGCGTGTCGCGCAGCGTTCAGCAGCTCAAACGGCAAGCCCCGCGCGGTCAGCAACGATGCTAGGGTCTCACTGGACTCCACGCTGCGAACGCCCACCAGTACGGGTTGTCCCCGCTCGTGCAAGGCGCTGATACGCGCAACGACTGCCTGCCACTTGCGGCCGGCACTGTCAAAAAGCGCCGGCGGCGCGGTCCTGGTCAGCCGTCGTCGATGCGTGGGAATGGGCACGACACCCAGTCGATAGATTCGCCAGAACTCAGGTCCCGCCTCGCGCGCCGTTCCGGTCGTGCCCGCCAGCCGCGGCATCCGCCGAAAAAATGATTGAAAGCTCATCTGACCCAGCGATTCGTTGGGTTCGGTGATCTCAACCCCCTCACGGGCTTCAATCGCCTGATGCAGTCCTGCCGTGAGCGTTCGTCCTGGCGTCATGCGGCCGGTGAACTCATCGAGCAAAACCACCTTGCCCTCATCAACCAGATATTGATGACCGCGCAGAATGAAATGCCGCACGGTCAGAGCCTGCCGTAAAAGCTCCTCGCGTCGGGCCTCCGCGCGCCACACCACGCCCAGATCGCTCGCTCGGGCATTGAGCGCCAAGCGGGCCCCCTCACGCAGCAACACCGTGCGCTGGCGGCGCAGCAGTTCATAGTCGCGACCCTCAAGCAGTTGATCGGCGATCATAGAGACCCGTTGCGCAGCGTCAGCCAGGCCCAGATCACTGCGGGGCGCCGACAGAATCAAGGGGGTTACCGCTTCGTCGATCAGCACACTGTCGGCCTCGTCAACAATCACGCTGTGAAGACCACGCACCTGCAACTGCGGCGCCTGCATGTCAGCGGGCATGGTCCCCAGCCAGCGCCTGAGCGCCAGACGCTGGGGATCATGGCCGGCCCGCGCGGCCAGCTGGTCACGAAGATGGTCGGCCAGCAACTCTTTGGCCGTGAGATAAACCACGTCAGCCCCGTAAAGGCCCAGACGCTCATCGGGCTCATCGGTCGACACCACAGAGGCCACTGACACACCACACCGCTCATAAAGAGCCTGCATCTCAGACGCATCGCGTGCCGCGAGGTAGTCATTGGAGGTGACCAGGTGACACGGCTGACCGCTCCAGGCAGCCAGCACCGCCGCCAGCGAAGCCGTCAGCGTCTTGCCCTCGCCGGTGGCCATCTCGGCCAGCCAGCCGCGCTGCAGCGCCAGCGCGCCCATGAACTGCACCGGATAGGGGCGCATACCCAACGCCCGCCGAGACGCTTCACCGACGACCGCAAGCGCTTCGGTCAAGCGACCTCCGGCCTGAATCGGATCGCGCCGGACTGCCTGCCTGAGCTCGATCACACGCGCCGAAAACGCGGCCTCATCCAGCGCATCCAGTGTCGCGCAGGCCCGGGCTACGACCCCGGCATCGCGGCGCAGTCGTCGCGCATGATGACCGCGTCGACGCAACCAGCCGTGCATCGCATGGGCAAGCGCATCAGCTCCCTCGGGAAGACGCGGTGCCAGCGGTAAAGGGAGCGGCACACAACCCGCCGCGGGCCCTGTTCGTGACGAAAGCGCGGCGGCCTGCACGGCTAGACGCGGAATCGACGCTGCAGAAACTGGCGTATGCCGCGGTCCCACTGCACCAGCAGCGGCGCATCGTCCAGCGTGAGCCGGATGGTGCCCAGTCGGCCATGCGCCAGCCCAAGACCGCCCCCAAGCACCTCTAGCGGCAGAGGCGCCTGAATACGGAAAAAGGGTTCGGCCGCGGTGAGCCCGTTCTGATCGGTCGGCGTCACCGCAATATCACCGCCACCAGCAAAGCCCAGGGCTCTGGAGGGTAGCGTACCCGTCTCAAACGGCACGATCTTTGCGCCGGGCGCGACAATGTTGAGGTGCTCCTGCCCGCGCAGGCGCAGCTCAACCCGGTGCACCTGATTGTCAAACAGATGGGTGGCCACCTGAGGCAGCACCGCCACGAAGCGCCAGCCAGCTGGATCCACAATAGCGCCCAGCGCGGCACCGCGTACCACCCAACGACCCAAGGCTGTATCAAGGTCTGGCGCGCTCCAGATACCGTCGATGGGTGCACTGACCAGCAGGGCGGCTTTCTGCCGTTCCAGTTCAATGATGACGGACTCGACCGCCAGACGCTGCTCGCGAAGCGGCATCAGATCAGCCACCGACATTGAGGTGGCACGAAGCTCCTGCGCCAATAACTGTTCGCGCTGCAGCCGCGCTGCCCGCAGGTCAAACTCAAGCTCGGGGCTTTCAAGCCGCATCAGCGGCTCGCCCTGGCGCACGCTGGCGCCGGGCAGCGCCATCAGCTCAACCAGAAAGCCGGAGGACTCGGAATTAAGCTGGCGATAAGCGCTTGCCTCGAGAACCCCGGAGGCTCGAATACGGTCAGGCATGGGTACCAACGCTAGCGGCAGGATGACGACTGCTGTCACCGCCCCGGTCAGGGCCATGGTGCGCGCGCGATAGTGATTGAGCCGGGGACTGGTGAACAGAAACTTGCCGAACTTCCACAGCGGCACCACGACCACGGTAAAGCCGAGAATCCAGGCCAGCGCCACGCCCAGATCCAGGTACTCGCCCGCGATGAAAAACACGATGGTGGCCATCAGTATCAGCCAGTAAACAATGCTGGTCACACCGTAGATGGGCAACAACCAAGCCTCGGTCAGGCTGCGGGCGGCGGGTTTGGCATTGGGCAAGGCCAGCACAAATCGTTCGCCCAAATAGCGCAGCTGCTCACGCGAGCGCTGAAACAGATTCGGCACATCAAGAAAATCAACCAGCATGTGGTAGCCGTCAAACCGCAGCAGCGGGTTGAGGTTAAACAGCAGCGACGACACACTGGCCACGAAGATGACGTTGTAGGCAATGGCATTGACCACACCGGGCGCGGTATGCGCCCACAGCAGAGCCGCCAACGCGGCCACGCCCAGTTCGGCAATGACCCCCGCCGCCCCAGTGAGCATGCGTTCAGCGCGGCTGCGAAAACCCCAGCTCGCGGTCGCATCCACGTAAGGCATGGGCGCAAAGATCAGAAGCATCACGCCCATCTTGTGTACTTCACCGCCATAGCGTTTGCACACAGCCGCATGGCCGAATTCATGAATGACCTTGGCGATGATGAAGCCCACATAGAGCAGGGGCAGATTGCCCGGTGCAAGAAGGCCCGCGCTTTGACTGAATAGGCGATCAGCCGACTCCATCAAGGCTTTGCCGGCGATCACCAACAGGGCCAGGTAAAGCACTGCGCCAACGGGCCCGAAGATCAGCCGTATCAGCGGCATCGCAGCCTGCAGCATGCGGTCGGGGTCGATCAACGGGATCTTGATGGCTAAAAAACCCATCAAGAGAGCACGCGTTTCCTGGCGGCGGCGCTTGCGGTAGCGCTCGAAAAGACTGGCGCCCGCGCTTGAACGATCAAAGGTCAAAAGATTGGACAGATTGAGCTGGCCCAGCAGTTGCACCACTTCTTCCTGGGTGAGCGCCGAGTCGGGATCGGCTTCAAGCGTCAGCATCCAGGCCTCTTCAATCGTGCGGTTCAGCGACAGTCGGCTGAGGAAAGCCCAGGCATCGCCACCGACACGGAACCAGTCCGATGACAGCGTATCTCGCAGCATTACCCAGGTGTCGCCGCGGAAGGTTTGCCGGTGGGCTCGCACGCTCGAGCGCAGTTCGACCCGCACCTTGGCCACCCGATGCCAGGAGTCGCTGAAGGTTCTTGAAGCGGGATCGTCGACACTCATCGCGGTGCGCTCAGATCCAGAG
>JBIKMC010000328.1:0-3848 GCA_044359405.1 Burkholderiaceae bacterium | reverse complement strand
TCGCGGGACGCATCGCACGTCTGGTCAGCGAAAGTGATCCCGCCGATGTCAGTGCGGTGTCCGGCATGAGCATCGAGGGTGGTACGGTTGACGCGGTTCGCACGGCTCTGGTCGGAAAAATCGGCGAGAACATGAGCATTCGCCGCTTCTCCCGCATCTCAGCCGAAGGGCGTCTGGTCAGCTACGTACACGGCGGTGCCAAGATTGGCGTGATCGTGGACTGCGTCGGCGGTGATGACGCGCTGGCACGAGATATCGCGATGCACATCGCTGCGGCCAAGCCTAAAGCGCTGTCGCGGGAGGGCGTTCCGTCTGAACTGATCGAAACTGAGCGTCGTATTGCGACCGAAAAGGCTGCGGAGTCTGGTAAGCCGGCTGAAATCGTCGCCAAGATGGTCGAAGGTACCGTGCAAAAGTTCCTCAAAGAGGTCACTTTATTGGGCCAGCCGTTCGTCAAGGACGATAAGCAGACCATTGAGCAACTGCTCAAGTCTCGATCAGCACGCGTGGCTTCGTTCACCTTGTACCAGGTGGGCGAGGGCATTGAGCGCAAGACCACTGACTTCGCCGCTGAGGTGGCGGCCCAGGCGGCGGCGGCTGCTGCGGCGCGCTAAACCCAGAGCCTCGTTCAGTTGGGGCCGGCTGTCTGGAGAGCAGCCGGCCAGCGTCATCACCAGGCCCCAAGCGCCATTCAGGTAACCGCTGTGGCATTGCGTGAGCCGGTTACCGCTTCGATGGAATGTTTGCTCGGCTTGGCGTCATAATGACGGCATTGGTTTGGGGGTGTCTTTTTACCCCCGTTCCTCCGCCCTGATCCTGAGGAGCACTCTTGAAGCCGCCATCCCAGCCTGTTGATAGCGTTCTCGCTCATCGCCGGATACTTCTCAAACTCTCGGGTGAGGCCTTGATGGGCGACGACGCCTTCGGCATCAACCGGGTCGTGATAGAGCGCATGGCCGCCGAGGTCGCAGGGGTGGTTTCGCTGGGTGTAGAGTTGGCGATCGTCATCGGCGGCGGCAACATTTTTCGCGGGGTGGCGGGTGGAGCAGCCGGTATGGACCGGGCTACCGCTGACTACATGGGCATGCTGGCCACGGTTATGAATGCGCTGGCTCTACAAGACGCGCTGCGCGGACAGGGTGTCGTGTCGCGGGTGCAGTCGGCGCTCAAGATAGAGCAGGTCGTAGAACCCTACATTCGTCCCAAGGCCTTGCGCTACCTTGAAGAAGGCAAGGTGGTAATTTTCGCGGCGGGAACGGGCAACCCGTTTTTCACCACTGACACCGCAGCGGCCTTGCGCGGCGCGGAGATCGGCGCTGAGGTCGTCCTCAAAGCCACCAAGGTCGACGGGGTGTACACCGCTGATCCCGTCAAGGATCCCACCGCCACGCGCTATCACCGAATCAGTTTTGATGAGGCGATTTCGCGCAATCTCAAAGTTATGGACGCGACAGCCTTCGCACTGTGTCGTGACCAGAAGATGCCGGTCAAGGTATTTTCCATTTTCAAAGAGGGCGCCTTGCGCCGAATCGTTCTGGGGGCCGATGAAGGCACCCTGGTCCACGCCTGAATCCGCGGGGTTTAACATGAGCGTTGCTGACGTCAAACGATCGAGCGAACAAAAGATGCAGAAGTCGCTTGAGTCGCTCAAGAGTGCGCTGTCCCGCATTCGTACCGGGCGGGCGCACGCCGGACTGCTGGATCACATTCATGTCGATTACTACGGCAGCATGGTGCCCTTGAGCCAGGTGGCCAACGTGGGCGTGCAGGACGCACGCACCATCAGTGTTCAACCCTGGGAAAAGAAGATGGTCAGCGTCGTTGACAAGGCCATCCGCGAGTCTGATCTCGGACTCAATCCGGTCACGGTGGGTGAGCTCATTCGAGTACCCATGCCGCCGCTGTCTGAAGAGCGCCGGCGCGAACTTGCCAAGGTCTGCAAATCAGAGGGTGAGCAGGCCAAGGTGGCTGTGCGTAACCTTCGACGCGATGCCAATGAGCAGCTAAAGAGGCTGCTCAAAGACAAAGCCATCTCTGAAGACGACGAGCGCAAGGGCCAGGACGAGGTGCAGAAGCTCACCGATCGCTACATTGGCGAGATCGACAAGCAGATCGCCGCCAAGGAGCAGGAAATCCTCACGGTGTGAAGCGATCCGTCGCGTGAAGCCCTCATTTGTCAGCTCGACTCAGGCCGTACCTTCCATCGGTGAAGTGCCGCGGCATGTGGCCATCATCATGGATGGAAATGGTCGATGGGCTACGCGTCGGCATCTGCCTCGAGTGGCGGGCCACGCAAAAGGCGTCGAGGCAGTACGTTCGGCGGTTCGTGCCTGTGCTCGACTCGGTGTCGAATACCTGACCTTGTTTGCCTTCAGTTCTGAAAACTGGCGTCGTCCGGCCGATGAGGTCTCGGTACTGATGCGGCTGTTTCTCAACGCGCTTGAGCGCGAAATCGATCAACTCCAGTCCAATGGCATTCGCTTGAAGGTGGTGGGCGACCTCAGCGCCTTTGAACCGCGACTGCGCCACCTGATCGCCGATGGAGAATCCAGAACCGAGTCTGGCGCTCGCATGACGCTGACGGTGGCTGCCAATTACGGCGGTCGCTGGGATATTCTTCAGGCAGCTCAGGCCGCGCTTCGCGAGCATCCTGAGCTCGCCCGGCAGCCAGAGCATCTGGACGAAGCCATGCTGGCACCTCATCTGGCCATGGCATACGCACCCGAGCCTGACCTATTTATCAGGACCGGTGGCGAGCAGCGCATCAGCAATTTTCTATTGTGGCAGTTGGCGTACACCGAGCTTTATTTCACCGACACCTTCTGGCCGGACTTTGACGCAACTGCCCTCGAGCGCGCGTTTTCCTGGTACCGGGCGCGCGAGCGTCGTTTTGGTCGCACCAGCGGGCAGATTGCCGAGCTGGGTGCGGCCGACTGACCGCTGCAGCGCCACTGTCGTGCTGCGCGCCCGGGTGATCACGGCTGTGCTCTTGCTGGCCCTGGTAGTACCGGTCGTCGTTGTGGGGTCGGTGCGTGCCTGGGGGGTTTTAACCCTCGTCTTCATGGCGATTGCTGCCCGTGAATGGTCCCGTTTGCTGCGACCGCAGCAAGCAGCCTGGCCTTTGGCCCTCGCCCTCACCGCGGTCGGAATTCTGTATCTCGCCTGGCAACCGGACGAGCATATGGGGCCTGTGTCGGTTGCTCTGCTAGCCTTCGCCTTCGCCTTCTGGCTGCTTGCCGCGCCCTGGCGGCTGTGGCGACACGACGCCCGGCCAGGCGGGCGGGTGCTGGCCTTCCTGCTGCTGCTGGCCTGTTGGTTGGGTTTACTTCAATTGCGGGCCATTGGAGTCGCTGCGCTGCTGGTGGCTATGGCAATCGTCTGGGTGGCCGATATTGCCGGGTATTTTGTCGGACGCGCCCTAGGACGTAATAAGCTCGCTCCCCGTATCAGCCCCGGGAAAAGCTGGGAGGGTGCGTTTGGCGGAGTCATCGCAGTGGCGCTTCTCGGTTTGGGCAGCGCGCATCTTGCTTGGTTGAGTCAAGCCCTGCCTTCACAGCTACTCTTGGCCTGGGGCCCAGCCGCCGCGATAGGCTGCCTGGTCACTCTGGCAGCACTATCTATCGTCGGTGATCTGCATGAGTCGCTGCTTAAGCGACAGGCGGGGGCTAAAGATAGCGGCTCAAGCCTGCCAGGCCACGGCGGCGTGCTGGATCGTATCGACGCGATGATTGCCACGATACCGCCAGTGGTGTTGTTGCACCTGCTGCTGCGATAATCGGCGGCATGAAACAGGTCACCGTCCTCGGAGCCACCGGATCTATCGGCGTCAGTACCCTTGACGTGCTTGC
>JBIKMC010000073.1:0-13202 GCA_044359405.1 Burkholderiaceae bacterium | reverse complement strand
AACCGTTGTGATACTTGACGTCGCCCGAGGGAAGATCATCCGCGTGATGCCCCTCAAACTCGGCAAACAGCTCTCCGGGCATCTTGCCCAGTGTGTTCACTAGAACGTTGAGTCTGCCCCGATGCGCCATGCCGATGACGATTTCCTGAATACCTGACTCACCGGCCCGCTGCACCACCTCATCCATCGCCGCGATGAAGCTCTCGCCGCCTTCCAACGAAAAGCGTTTTTGTCCGACATACTTGGTGTGCAGATAACGCTCGAGACCCTCGGCCGCCGTCAGCCGCTCGAGAATGCGCTTCTTCTTGTCAAGACTGAAACTGGGCCGCGCACGGGTGGACTCAAGGCGCTCTTGAATCCAACGCTTTTGCGCCGGATCGGTCATGTGCATGAACTCAGCCCCAATCGAGCCACAGTAGGTCTCACGCAGCGCCTGAATGATTTCGCGCAGGGCTGCATTGTCAAAGCCGAAATACGTATTTGCAGCCGAATAGATATTGGCGTGATCGCCCTCAGTAAAGTCGTAAAACGCGGGCTCGAGCTCGGGAATCGCAGGGCGTTCCTGACGCTTTAATGGATCGAGATCAGCCCAGCGGTTACCGAGGAAGCGGTAGGCGGCAACCAACTGCTGCACAAACACCTGCTTGCGCGCGGTGGCCGCATCACCGCCCATCATGCGCGGCTGCAACGTTCCCTCTCTTGCGCGCTCGGCGAACGACTGGACAATCGGTGCATGCGCAATATCGCGCGACTGAGTGCTGCCATCGGCGGCAGGCACCATCTGCATATTGTCGAAATACTGACGCCAGGTGTCTGGAACCGACCCTGGGTTCTTGAGGTAGCTCTCGTAGAGCTCTTCGATGTACGGGGCGTTACCGCCAAAGAGATAGGCGTTTGCCTGGAAGGCTTTCATCATGGTTCTTCACCTTTCAAAACGAGTTTCTCGTCAAAGATGCACGGCGGCTTGCTGAAGCGCACGCACCGACGACCCTGTCCGGCTTCCGAAGCTCGGGTCGCGACCTGTCAGTGATCGTTGTTTTCGCTATTTCATAGGCAAAATTTGACGAATCGGCGCATGGTACACGGTATCCGGGTCAATCAACAGCCTGCGCAAGCTTGCGGATTGACCGGGGCGCACAGACCCATCACCGGGCGGCAGGCATATCCCGTCGAGCCGCACCCGTGAAAAGCTGCCGCGGACGACCGATTTTCTGCTCGGGATCACCAATCATCTCGCCCCATTGAGCGATCCAGCCCACGGTGCGGGCCAGCGCGAAGATACAGGTGAACATCGACGTGGGAATACCGAGGGCGCGCTGCACGATGCCCGAATAAAAATCGACATTCGGGTAAAGCTTGCGTGCAACGAAGTAATCGTCCTCAAGCGCAATCTGCTCAAGTTTCATCGACAGCGCGAACAAGGGGTCGTCCTGCAGACCCAGCTCGCCCAGAACCTCGTAGCAGGTCTCGCGCATCAGCTTGGCACGGGGATCATAGTTCTTGTAAACGCGATGCCCGAAACCCATCAGTTTCACGCCGGAATTCTTGTCCTTGACCTGCTTGATGAACTCGCCGATTTTGCCGATACCGCCATTCTGCTGAAGCTCATTGAGCATCACCAGACAGGCTTCATTCGCACCGCCGTGCGCTGGCCCCCACAGCGTGGCGACACCAGCCGCAATACAGGCAAACGGATTGGCGCCGGACGAACCCGCCAATCGGACCGTGGAGGTCGAGGCGTTTTGCTCATGGTCGGCATGAAGTATCAGGATTCGGTCGAGGGCCCGCACCAGAACCTCATTGGGATGGTATTCCTCACACGGCGTTCCGAACATCATGCGCATGAAGTTGGCCGTGTAGGACAGGTTGTTGCGCGGGTACATGAACGGCTGGCCGATCGAATACTTGTAGGCCATCGCAACCAGCGTAGGCATCTTGGCAACCAGGCGAATGGCCGAGATGAAGCGATGCTCGGGATTATTGATGTCCAGCGAGTCATGATAAAAGGCCGACATGGCGCCCACCGAACCGACCAGCACCGCCATCGGGTGCGCATCGCGACGGAAGCCCTGGAAAAAGCGCGTCATCTGCTCATGCACCATGGTGTGGTACGTGACCCGCTGTTTGAAGTCGGCGAGCTGAGCCGCATCGGGCAATTCGCCATTCAGCAACAGGTAGCAGGTCTCCAGGTAGTCACAGCGCTCGGCAATCTGCTCGATGGGGTAACCGCGATACAGCAACTCGCCCTTATCGCCGTCGATGTAGGTAATCGCCGACTCACAGGCAGCCGTCGACAAAAAGCCCGGATCAAACGTGAATTTGCCTGTCTGCCCGTAAAGCTTGCGAATATCGATGACATCAGGACCGATGCTGCCCTGATGAATGGGCATCTCGATGGAAGGGGTGCCATCGCTGAAAGAGAGCGTTGCGGTCTTTTTGGCAGTCATCGTCAATATTTCCTTGTCGTGATTCTTAACGGAGCGCGCTCGCGGCAAGGATCTTCGCCGCGGTGGCGCAAGCAGCCTTTACAAAGCTTTGAGCAGAGCCAGTACCCGACCGGCCGGCCCTGCCTGCAGTTCGGGAGCGGGCGTCGTACGGCCCAGCATCAGGTCAAGCAGCTGATTGTCGGGCAGATCAAGCAGTTGGTCGAGTCCGAGTACCATCATTTCGTCCAGGCGCGTCCCGTAAGTCTCGAAAAACCGCGTCATGATGAGATCGTTCTCGAGCAGGCCGCGACGGGCTCGCCATTGCAGGCGCCTCAGACGAGCCGAATCGTCGGCCAGGTGAGCTTGGCGGGGCACATCGGTCGTGCTGGAGACGGGCGTAAGCATCGGTGCAGAACCTGCTCAGACGGTACGACGTACCATGAGTTCCTTGATTTTGCCGATGGCCCGGGTGGGATTGAGCCCCTTGGGGCACACATCGACGCAGTTCATGATGGTGTGACAACGGAACAACCGGTAAGGATCTTCAAGATTATCGAGCCGCTGGCTGGTCGCCTGATCTCGACTGTCCGCGATGAAGCGGTACGCCTGTAACAGCCCCGCCGGTCCAACGAACTTGTCCGGGTTCCACCAGAACGACGGGCACGATGTTGAGCAACAGGCGCACAGAATGCACTCATACAGTCCGTCCAGCTCTTCGCGCTCTTCAGGGCTTTGAAGACGCTCTTTCTCGGGCGGGGGCGTGTCGTTGATGAGAAACGGACTGATGGAATGGTACTGCTTGAAGAACTGAGTCATGTCGACGATGAGATCGCGAATGACGGGAAGACCTGGCAGCGGTTTGAGCACAATCGGCTCTTTAAGATCACGCAGATTGGTGATGCACGCAAGACCATTCTTGCCATTGATATTCATCGCGTCAGAACCGCAGACACCTTCGCGGCACGAGCGTCGAAACGACAATGAGTCGTCAACATCGCTCTTGATGCGCATGAGCGCATCCAGCAGCATCTTGTCGGTGGGCTGCAGTTGGACCTCTACGGTCTGCATGCGGGGCTTTTGATCCCGATCCGGATCAAAGCGGTAAATTGAAAACTTAACCGTACGCCCGACGGCAGCAGCCTTGGCTGGGGGGGCGATCGGGGTCTCGACGGTAGCGCTCATGAAAACTCCTGTGCAGCGGCTATCGAAATGGGTTGGATGAGGGCGCAAAGCCTGGTTAGAAGGTACGAGCCTTGGGCTTGAATGTCTCAACCGTCAACGGTTTCATGTTGACCGGCTTGTAGTCAAGGCGGTTACCCTCGGAGTACCACAACGAGTGTTTGATCCAGTTGGCATCGTCACGCTCGGGAAAATCGCGGTGCGCATGCGCGCCACGGCTTTCTTGACGGGCCTCGGCCGACACGATGGTGGCTTTGGCGGTTTCAATCAGGTTGTCAAGCTCAAGCGCCTCAACCCGCGCGGTATTGAAGACCTTGGACTTGTCGGCCACATGAATATTCTTGCAGCGCTGCTCGATTTCCATGATTCGGCTGACTCCCTGGGCGAGCAGCTCTGAGGTACGGAACACACCGCAATGCGCCTGCATGGTGCGACGGATGTCGTTGGCCACCGCCTGAGCGTTCTCACCCGAGGTAGAGCCCTCCAGGCGCGCCAGGCGCGCCAGCGTTACATCGCCCGCATCACTGGGAAGCGGCTTGTGCTCGCTTGCGCGCCGGTTGCCATTGACAATGTGATTGCCCGCAGCACGCCCGAAAACCACCAGATCAAGCAGCGAATTGGTGCCGAGTCGATTAGCGCCATGAACCGACACGCAGGCGCACTCGCCGATGGCGTACAGACCGCCCACCACGCTATTGGGATCGCCCTGACGCGGCACGACGACCTGCCCGTGGTAGTTGGTGGGGATACCACCCATCTGGTAATGAATGGTTGGCACCACCGGAATCGGATCTTTGATCGGGTCAACGTTCGCAAACTTGATGGCGATCTCACGAATCGACGGCAGTCGCTTCATGATGGTCTCAGCGCCCAGGTGATCAAGCTTGAGCAGCACATGATCGCCATCTGGCCCGCAACCGCGCCCTTCTTTGATCTCCTGGTCCATTGAACGCGATACAAAATCACGCGGCGCCAGATCTTTGAGCGTGGGGGCATAGCGCTCCATGAAGCGCTCACCATGCTTGTTGAGCAGTATGCCGCCCTCTCCGCGTACCCCCTCGGTGATCAGAACCCCGGCACCGGCCACCCCCGTTGGGTGGAACTGCCAGAACTCCATGTCTTCCAGCGGAATGCCCGAGCGGGCGGCAATCCCCATGCCATCGCCCGTATTGATGAAGGCATTGGTGGAGGCGGCCCAAATACGGCCCGCACCCCCAGTGGCGAATACGGTTACCTTGGCCTCGAGAATCATGACCTCACCGGTCTCCATCTCAAGCGCAACCACACCGACACAATCACCCTCGGAATCGCGAATGATGTCAAGCGCCATCCACTCGACAAAAAACTGTGTGCGCGCATTCACGTTGCGCTGATAAAGCGTGTGCAGCAGGGCGTGCCCCGTCCGGTCGGCGGCAGCACAGGCGCGCTGAACCGGTTTCTCGCCAAAGTTGGCTGTGTGGCCTCCGAAGGGCCGCTGATAAATCGTGCCGTCGGGGTTGCGATCAAACGGCATGCCAAAGTGCTCGAGTTCATAGACAACCTTAGGTGCCTCGCGACACATGAACTCGATGGCATCCTGGTCGCCCAGATAGTCCGACCCCTTGACGGTGTCAAACATATGCCAGTACCAGTTGTCCTCGCTCATATTACCCAGTGAGGCGCCAATGCCGCCCTGCGCCGCCACCGTGTGCGACCGGGTCGGGAACACCTTGGACAGCACGGCCACACTCCAACCAGCCTGGGCCAGCTGAAGCGAGCAACGCATGCCAGCGCCACCTGCGCCAATGATGACCGCATCGAACTTGCGGCGGGGCAGATTATTCGCAAGATGGTTCAGAACGTCAGCCATCTCATACACTCCACAAAATGATCACGGCCCAGCATGCGTAGCCGGCCAGCAGAACAATGGTTAAAACCTGCAGCAGCAGACGGATTGCGGTGGGCTTGATGTAGTCCATGTAAATGTCGCGAACGCCTATCCAGGCGTGCCAGCATAGACAGCCAAAAGCAAGCAGCGTCAGCACTTTCATCCAGGCACTGGCAAACAGCCCCGCCCAACTGCGGTAACTCAGCTCTGGCCCGGTGACCACAGCAACCAGCAGCACCACGGTATAGACGGCCAGCACCACGGCCGTGATGCGCTGGGCCATCCAATCGCGCAAGCCATAGTGCGCCCCGGTGACGATCCGTTTGGTGGTCATGTCAGAGCACTCCGAACAGTTTGAGCGCAACGAGCAGGGTGAGCGCCAGACTGACGATCAGGACCCAGTGAGCCGATCGAGTCGCCGACGCCTTCTCAGTACCGACGTGCACATCCAGAAGCAGGTACCGAACCCCTGCGCAGAAGTGATGCAGATAAGCCCACAGAAGACCCAGCAGAACAACTTTCACCACCCAGTGCCCTGCCAAGGCCAGAAAACGGCCAAAGCTGAGCTCGGACAGGAGGCTTTGCTGGAACAGGTAAAGGACCAGCGGCAGGCCCACCAGGAACATCACCGCACCGCTGACGCGATGCAAAATTGAAACGATTCCGGCGGGCGGCAATCGGTAGCTCACGATCTCGCCGATACCGATATTTCTGAACTTAGGACGCGCGACTCCGGACGCGCTCCTTTGGGCGGCTTCGCTCATTGCTTTTTTATCCTTCCCATGCAAAACCCGATTATTTTGACTCAACTTGAGGAACTTCACCAAGACGGACGCGCCAAGACCCAGTCGCCCTCCCCGCCCTGCCCTCAGGCCAACTCGTTGAAATAGTGATGATGATCGGTGATGCACCACCCGCGTCGAACCTCGACCGGCTCATCGCCATAGGTGTAGGTGATTCGATCCACCAGCAGCAGCGGCTCAGCGGTCTTGACCTTCAACAGACGGGCTATCTCGGCGGGCGCTCCGACCGCCTTCAGACGCTCGACCGCTCGAATCATGCGCGTACCAAACTCCTCCTGAAACAGGGCATACAGCGGCCCTCCGTAGTTGGCGAGTCGATCGGCAGAAAGGCCGCGAAAGCGCGTACCCGGAAGCCAGATCTCATCGAGAACAGTGGGGTCGCCGTCGAGGTCGAGAAGCCGGCGGATGGACACAACCGGATCCCCCGCCCGAAGGTGCAGGCTGCGGGCAATCTCGGCTGGCGCCCGGCTACGCTTGCACTCCAGCACCTGGCTGCGCAGCATCTGTCCAGCCGCGCTGCGCGCCTGCTCAGACGCCGCCCCCGACTCGCGAACCGCTGATTCACCCGCCGACGCATCCGGACGACCCGCGTCGTCGGGACGTAGCCGCAAAAACCGGAACTGCGTGCGCATCTCCAGGTGCGAGGCTACAAACGTACCCCGCCCCTGCCGCCGAACGACAATATTGGCTGCCGCCAGCGCATCGATCGCCTTGCGAACCGTACCCTGACTGACCCGGTAGCGCTGCGCAAGGTCAGACTCGCTGGGAATCAACTCACCTGGCTTCCACTCTCCAGACTGAAGCGCCTGAGTGATCAGGATCTTGATCTGACGATAGAGCGGCGCAAACCGGGGGGTGGCGTCGTGCGGCGCTGACTGCTTTAGATCGGGTGAGGAGGTGGCCGGCTCAGTCATATTCGGGATTTCAGCACAGGACGTGAGCAGAGTCCAGTTACTTATGTCTTATATAAGACACATCACTTCGTTGACACCCCCCAGGGTAAGCCCTAAACTCTGCAAGGTTTAGAACTCGTCAGAACAACCATCCATCCGAAGGCGCACTTAAATGTCCAAACCTGCCAAGCGCATTGCCGTCACCGGCGCAGCCGGTCAAATTGGTTACAGCCTGCTTTTCCGCATCGCCAACGGCGATATGCTGGGCAAAGACCAACCCGTCATCCTGCAGTTACTCGACATTACGGCCGCCCTGCCCGCTGTCAAAGGCGTGGTGATGGAGCTTGAAGACTGCGCCTTTCCACTGTTGGCCGGCGTGGTGATCACCGATGACCCAAAAGTCGCCTTCAAGGATGCGGACTGCGCGCTGTTGGTGGGCGCTCGGCCGCGCAGCAAGGGCATGGAACGCAAAGATCTGCTGGAGGCCAACGGGGCCATCTTCACCGTCCAGGGCCGTGCACTGGATGAGTGCGCCAAGCGTGACTGCAAAATCCTGGTTGTCGGCAATCCGGCCAATACCAATGCGTATATCGCCATGAAATCGGCACCGGGCCTGCCCAAGCGCAATTTCACGGCGATGCTGCGGCTTGACCACAACCGGGCGCTGTCGCAAATCGCGTCGCGCACGGGCAAGCGCGTCGACAGCATCGAAAAACTCATTGTCTGGGGCAACCACAGCCCGACGATGTATCCCGATTACCGTTTCGCCACCATTGGCGGCGAATCAGTGAAATCACTCATCAACGACGAAGCCTGGAATCGCGACAGCTTCATTCCCACGGTCGGCAAGCGCGGCGCCGCCATCATCGAGGCCCGTGGCCTGTCATCGGCTGCTTCGGCAGCCAACGCAGCCATCGACCACATGCGCGACTGGGTCCAGGGCACCAACGGTCGCTGGGTAACCATGGGCATCGCCTCTGACGGCTCGTACGGCATCCCCGAAGACGTCATGTACGGATTCCCGGTCATTTGCGCGAACGGCGCCTACGAAATGGTCCGAGGTCTGGAAATCGACGAGTTCAGCCGCACCATGATGAACCGCACCCTTCAAGAGCTCAATGAGGAACGCGAGGGCATCAAGCATCTGCTTGCCTAGTGGTACCACCGTACAAACCCTCAGCCATTGGGAGCCGTCATGAGCAAAACACCGGGTCAGAAGTTTCGGGAGGCACTGACAGCCGAAAAGCCGCTGCAGATCCCGGGCGCTATCAACGCCAACCACGCGCTGCTGGTGCGTCATGCGGGTTTTAAGGCGACCTATCTGTCAGGGGGCGGGGTCGCGGCCGGATCGCTGGGTCTGCCCGATCTGGGCATTTCGGCGCTGGATGATGTACTCACTGATGTGCGCCGTATCACCGACGTGTGCGATCTGCCACTGCTGGTCGATGTCGACACCGGCTTTGGCGCTTCGGCCTTCAACGTGGCCCGAACAACGCGTTCGCTGATCAAGTTCGGCGCTGCAGCCATGCACATTGAAGATCAGGTCGGCGCCAAACGCTGCGGTCATCGCCCGGGCAAGGAGATCGTCAGCCAGCAGGAGATGGTCGACCGCATCAAGGCGGCTGCCGACGCCCGCACCGATGACAGTTTCTTCATCCTGGCGCGCACTGATGCGCTCGCCGTCGAGGGTCTGGACAAAGCGATCGAGCGGGCAGTGGCCTGTGTTGAGGCGGGAGCAGACGGAATTTTCCCTGAGGCCATGACTGAGCTGGGTATGTATAAGCAGTTCGCGGCCGCAGTCAAGGTCCCCATCCTCGCCAATATCACTGAGTTCGGCCAGACCCCCCTCTTCACCGTCGACGAACTGCGCGGCGCTGATGTGGCCATGGTGCTGTATCCACTGTCAGCATTTCGCGCCATGAACAAGGCTGCGCAGACTGTCTACGAGGCTCTGCGCCGGGAAGGCACTCAGCAAAGCGTCGTACCCATGATGCAGACCCGCAAAGAGCTGTACGACGCAATTGGATACTGGGACTTCGAACGCAAGCTCGACGAACTGTTCGCAAAAAACCGTTGATCGGCGCGGCTGGTCCGGCGCAGGTCGGCCAGTCAGGTACTTTCTGGAGGAATCAAACGATGTCAGCTGACAGCACACCGGTAACCGCCGTCAAACCCAAGAAATCCGTCGCGCTGTCTGGCGTGACCGCTGGCAACACGGCCCTGTGCACGGTGGGTCGCACCGGCAACGACCTGCACTATCGAGGCTACGACATCCTCGATATTGCCGAGGCGGCCGAATTCGAGGAAATCGCCTATCTGCTGGTGCACGGCAAGCTGCCCAATGCGGCCGAGCTCAAGGCCTACAAGACCAAGCTGCGCGCCATGCGGGGTTTGCCAGCCGCCGTCAAGGCTGCACTGGAAACACTTCCAGCCAGCGCCCATCCCATGGACGTCATGCGCACAGGTGTATCCGTGCTGGGCTGCCAGCTTCCCGAGAAGGATGACCACGCAGCTCCGGGCGCAAAGGATATTGCTGACCGCCTAATGGCCTCACTGGGTTCCATGCTGCTTTACTGGTATCACCATAGCCACAACGGGCGGCGCATTGAGGTCGAAACCGACGACGACTCCATCGGCGGGCATTTTCTGCATCTGCTGCACGGCCACAAACCGTCCGAGCACTGGGTGCGCGCCATGCACACCTCACTCAACCTGTACGCAGAGCACGAATACAACGCGTCCACCTTCGCGGCACGAGTCATCGCCGGCACCGGCTCTGACATCTACTCGGCGATCACCGGTGCCATCGGTGCCTTGCGTGGCCCCAAGCATGGCGGAGCCAATGAGATGGCCTTCGAGATTCAGAAGCGCTATGAAACCCCGGACGAGGCAGAGTCGGATATCCGTCGGCGTGTTGAAAACAAGGAAGTCGTCATCGGTTTCGGCCACCCCGTCTACACCATTGCCGACCCCCGCAACAAGGTCATCAAGGACGTGGCACGCCGACTGTCCACCTCGGCTGGCAGCCTGAAGATGTTCAACATCGCCGAGCGACTTGAAACCGTCATGTGGGATCTGAAAAAAATGTTTCCCAATCTGGACTGGTTCAGCGCGGTGAGCTATCACATGATGGGGGTGCCCACCAGCATGTTCACGCCTCTGTTCGTCATCTCCAGAACGTCGGGCTGGGCGGCTCATGTGATTGAGCAGCGTAGCGACAACAAAATCATTCGCCCCAGCGCCAACTACATCGGTCCCGAGAACCAGACCTTCGTCGCCATCGACAAACGGCCGTAAAGCTTTCAACCTCAACGCACGGAACACGCCATGAGCGCACACATCTCCAATGTCCGTCCCAAACCGGACAAGGTGCTCACCGACATCGCCGACTACGTCATCAAATACAAGGTCAGCAGCAAACTGGCCTACGACACGGCGCGTAACTGCCTGATCGATACCCTGGGCTGCGGCCTCGAGGCACTCGAGTACCCAGCCTGCACCAAGCTGCTTGGTCCGGTTGTGCCGGGTACGGTGGTTCCCAATGGTGCCAAGGTGCCAGGCACACAGTTTCAGCTTGATCCCATCCAGGCCGCCTTCAACATCGGCACCATGATCCGCTGGCTTGATTTCAACGACACCTGGCTGGCGGCCGAATGGGGACACCCCTCCGACAATCTGGGCGGCATACTGGCCGTGGCCGACTGGCTCAGTCGTAACAACGTGGCAGCGGGACGCAAGCCTTTAACCATGCGCGACGTGCTCACGGCCATGGTCAAGGCCCACGAAATCCAAGGCTGCATCGCGCTCGAGAACTCCTTTAACCGTGTCGGTCTTGATCACGTGGTGCTGGTCAAGATCGCATCGACGGCTGTTGTGGCTCAGATGCTGGGCCTGTCGCGCGACGAGATCATCAATGCGGTATCGCTCGCCTGGGTTGACGGGCAATCGCTGCGTACCTATCGCCACGCGCCCAATACCGGCTCACGCAAAAGCTGGGCAGCCGGCGACGCCACAAGCCGCGCGGTTCGACTGGCATTGATCGCCAAGACGGGCGAGATGGGCTACCCCTCGGTACTCAGTGCCAAGACCTGGGGCTTTTACGATGTTCTCTTCAAAGGCAACGCCTTCAAGTTTCAGCGCCCCTACGGCAGCTACGTCATGGAAAACGTGCTGTTCAAGATTTCGTTCCCAGCCGAGTTTCATTCGCAGACGGCTGTCGAATGCGCCATGGATATTCACGCTCAGCTGAAAAAGCAGGGCAAGACAGAAGCCGACATCAAGCGCATCACCATCCGCACGCATGAAGCCTGTATACGTATCATTGATAAGAAGGGTCCTTTGAACAACCCGGCCGATCGTGATCACTGTGTGCAATACATGGTCGCCGTGCCTATCATTTTTGGCCGACTTACCGCGGCCGACTATGAAGATGCGATTGCTGCTGACCCCCGCATCGACAGGCTGCGCGACAAAATCGTCTGCGTCGAAGACCCAAAATTCACCAAGGACTACCACGACCCGGACAAGCGTTCGATCGCCAATGCGCTCACCGTGGAGTTCACTGACGGCAGCAAACTCAAGGAAGTCGTCTGCGAATACCCCATCGGACACAAGCGCCGTCGTAAAGACGGTATTCCCCTGCTTGAGGCCAAATTCCGGACCAATCTTGCTCGGCGCTTCCCGGTCAAGCAGCAACAGGCCATTCTGGACGTCTCACTCGACCAGAAAAAGCTCGAGGCCATGCCTGTCCACGAATACGTGGACCTCTACGTCATCTAAATCCCAACCGCGAGGCTTTCCATGTCGCACAACACATTCAATACGCTCAAAGAGTTTGCGCTGGGCTCAGGCAAGCGCGGCAAGCTTTACTCGCTACCGGCGTTGGCCAAAAAATTTCCAAATATCAAGCGGCTGCCCCTGTCGATCCGCATCGTGCTTGAGTCAGTCTTGCGCAATGTTGACGGTAAGAAGGTCACCGAGGCCCACGTCGAGCAACTCGCCAATTGGGGGGCTAACGCCAAGCGCATCGACGAGATTCCGTTCATTGTCGCTCGCGTCGTACTGCAGGATTTCACGGGTGTGCCACTGCTGGCTGACCTGGCAGCCATGCGCAACGTCGCCGCGGGGATGGGCAAGAACCCCAAAACCATCGAACCCCTGGTGCCCGTCGATCTGGTGGTTGATCACTCCATCATGATCGACCATTACGGATCAGGCAAGGCGCTCGACCTCAACATGAAACTCGAGTTTGAGCGCAACCGTGAGCGCTATCAATTCATGAAATGGGGAATGCAGGCCTTTGATACCTTTGGCGTCGTGCCCCCAGGCTTCGGTATCGTTCACCAGGTCAATCTTGAGTATCTCGCTCGCGGCGTACACAAGCGCAAGGATGGCGTCTACTACGCGGATACGCTGGTCGGAACCGATAGTCACACCACGATGATTAACGGTATTGGTGTGGTCGGCTGGGGTGTTGGCGGCATCGAGGCCGAGGCCGGTATGCTGGGACAGCCCGTGTACTTTTTGACACCCGACGTGGTGGGCGTTGAACTCACCGGCCGTCTGCGCGAGGGCGTCACCGCAACTGACCTCGTGCTCACCATCACTGAGATGCTGCGCAAAGCCAAGGTGGTTGGCAAGTTTGTCGAATTCTTTGGCGAAGGCACGGCCAGCCTTGCGGTGCCCGATCGCGCCACCATCGCCAACATGGCGCCCGAGTACGGCGCTACCATGGGCTTCTTCCCGGTTGACGATAAAACCATCGATTATTTCAAGGGCACAGCCCGCACCTCCGGTGAGATTGATGCATTCGCCAGCTGGTTCAAAGCCCAGGGACTTTACGGGGTGCCCGCCTCGGGCAGCATCGACTACTCTACGGTGCTCAAGCTAGACCTGGGGTCGATCGCGCCGTCACTGGCAGGTCCCAAGCGTCCGCAGGACCGCATCGAAATCGGCAAGGTGTCCACCACCTTTGCAGATCTCTTTTCAAAACCCATCGCCGAGAACGGCTTCAACCTGCCAGCCGATTCGCTCG
>JBIKMC010000327.1:0-3873 GCA_044359405.1 Burkholderiaceae bacterium | reverse complement strand
GACCATGCCCACGCCCAGCTTGACGGATTCTTCAACATCCTGATCTACATGGTGAACGAGCACGCGCGCGCGCAACCATAAACCCAGCAGGCCGCCTCCGAAAGTACCGGACAGGCAGACGAGGGTCAGGATAAGAGGGTCGGTGAGCACGGCGGCATTCTATCGCGCGATAATTACGCCGGAATCACGAACAACCCCGTCAGGTCGATCAGCCCATGTCAGCGCCCAGCACCATCGCCTGGTACCTTGTCCATACAAAGCCCCGCCAGGAGGAGATCGCGCTGGTCAATCTTGAGCGCCAGGGTTACACCTGTTATCTGCCGCGTTTGAGCGTCGAAAAAGTCCGCCGACGAAAGGCCGAAGTGGTGGTCGAGGCCATGTTTCCGCGCTACCTCTTCGTACAGCTGGATACGAGTCTGCAGGCCAAGAGTTGGGCGCCGATCCGCTCCACGCTGGGCGTCAGCCGACTTGTGCATTTTGGCAGCACGCCGGCCAAGGTTGACGATCAACTGGTCGAGTTGCTGCGCGCTCGCGAGCAGGCTGCGCCGCTGCAGATGATGTTCGAGCCTGGCCAAAGCGTGACGATTGTTGAGGGTCCCTTTGCTGGCATCGAGGCGATCTATCAGACGACCGATGCCGAGCGACGGGCCCATATCCTGCTTGAGTTGTTGAGCAATCAGGTTCGTCTGAGCATTGACCCTGCAAGTCTTCGTGCCCGCGAGATCGGCGCAGCCGATGGCAAACCCTGATCGTCAGTCTCTCATTGCTGATCGACTTGCCCGCGCGATGGCGCAGCAGCGCCTGCACCTGCTTTATCAGCCTGAGTTTGATCTGCTCTCGGGTGAGGTGACGGTGGTCGAGGCCTTGTGTCGCTGGACCGATGAAGAACTAGGAACGGTTGCGCCCCATGAGTTCATCCCGGTGGCCGAGGCGAATGGCCTGATTGCCCAGCTGGGGCAATATGTGTTGCAGCATGTTTTGCACGATCTTCCGGCTTTGGTGGGCCGTTGGCCGCAGCTGAGGGTCGCTGTCAACGTGTCGGTCATCGAACTCGAGGAGCCTGGTTTCGCGGCGGGCTTACAGCACTGGCTGCAGGCGCCTCATTCCTTCCGGGCGCGTCACCTCGAGCTTGAAATCACCGAGTCGGTCTTCCAGCGCGATACCGAGCGGGTGGTTCGGCTTGTGCAGTCTCTGCGCGCGGGTGGGGTCGCCATCGCGCTGGACGATTTTGGCACCGGGCACTCAAGCCTGTCTCGGCTGCATGAACTGCCGTTCGACAAGATTAAACTTGATCAAAGCTTTGTACGTGCTCTGGAGCATCCGATGGCGCGCAGCATTGTGCGTGGTATGCAGCGACTCGCGGATGATTTTGAACGTACTCTGGTCGCGGAAGGGGTAGAGACGCCGGCGCAGCTGCAGCATCTGCTTGCCGCAGGGTGCCACTTTGCGCAGGGCTATCTGCTGTGTCGCCCGGTGCGGATTCACGAGCTTCCCGAACGTCTCGACCTCAAGTAGTCAGGCGCACAAATGGCTGGGCCGAAGAGCTTGAGCTGGCGACAGGGCAATCCACAAGGCGGTTTGTCCAACCCTTAGATCGAGTGCGGACAGCCGCGTGTCAGTCATGGCCTTGCCAACCCAGAACGTTTCGCAGGACGGACCAGCGCGGTGCCTTCTGCGATTTGAAGGCACCGCCGGCGATCCAGTACTCATGAGCCTGATCGACGATGCCGGAGGCGCGGGTCGACACGATCCACGCATCCAGTACACGCAGCAGGCTGTCATTGCCGGGTGCGACGGCGTAGGCCATCTGAAGCGAGGCGGCGGGTTTCGGAACCACTACCGCAAAGCTCGGATACAGTAGGCTGAATGCGGCTGCCATTTCGGAGGGCATGACGATACCGTCCACATTGGGCGCGCCGGCTTCCAGCAATGTTCGCAGGGCCTGGCTGCTGTCGATTGTGCTTAGCCGGGCTCGCTCCAGGCCGGTTTGGGCGAACGACAGTTCACTGCTCATGACCGCGAATCGCGGAGGTGGTTCGCCCAGCATCTGGCTCCATTGACCGAGCTTGGTACTTTTTGCGTCGTGGGTAAGAAAGCTGACTGCAGATTGAAAAACAGGCGTACTCAGGACGAAGTGTTCGAGCGCGTCCACCTGAACCACCTGAGCGGACATGAGGACATCGCAGGCTCCTGCAGTCAGCAGTTGGGCGGCTTCGCCCACGTTGCTGACCGGTACGAAGTGCGCCTGAACTCGCAGCTCGCGCGCGAAGCGCAAGCCCATCTCAATGTCGAAACCGACCAGTTGGGGTGGCTGAGCGGTATTGAAAAATGCGCGGGGATACTGGTCTTCGACGAAGCACGCTCGGATGAGGCCGCGCGACCGAATCTGCGAGATAGCTTCCGGCCCTGCGGCCCGGTTGGCGGGCAGGTTAGCCCGGGCGGCTTCTTGAGAAATGACCGTTGGCGAGCGCGGTTCAATCGGCAGAGCGAGCGATTTGAGGGCCTGGTCTTTGGTGTACGGAGCCACAACCCCATAGGTGTAAAAGGCCCGAATGCCGATGAGCAGGGCCAGCAGAAGGATGAGGGTCTTGACGGCCAGGCTAAGCGCCGCCGCCGGCCGTAGAGTCAGCCGCTGCTGCATGGCGAAGGAGCCGATCAGGGCAAGTGCGGCCAGGTGTCCCGCGCCCAGCATCGCGCCCAGCCGCGCGATCAGGACATCAGCGGTGATGAAGAGCTGAAAGAGGTCGCTGGGCAGTTCAAAATGCCTCAGCAGCATCGGTATGGTCAGGGTACGGCCACCGAACAGGCTGGGCAGCCCCAGCGCCATCGCTTCCATTAAATCCGTCAGCGTGAGCCTGGCCCCGACATACCAGCCGGCGAACACCACAAAGAACAGGGAGAGCACCTGGGCAATATCGGGAAAGTTGTAGGCCGCCGGCACCAAGATCTCGACAGGTGATTCCTCGGGGCCCGCTGGCGGGGGCGGTGTACGGGCAGACGCGTTGTACTGGTCGATGAGTTGCTGCGCCGCTGCCATGATCAACGGCAGGGTGATGGTGACGCTGGAGGTGGCCAATGCTGTGAGCAGCGGCGCTCGCAGTTCGCGTGAAACCGCGGCAAATCGAAGGGGCGTCAGTGCCGCGACCAGGGCAGGCAGGAGCCAGAGCCCCAGCACAAGCGCGACAGCGGTGTAGATGACGATGTAAACCTGAAGCCGCGCAAGATCTGACACGTCCAGCGTCGCGGCTGCACCGGCCGTGACTGCAAAGATGCCGTAAGGCGTCAGGGCGCTCACCATGCGCGTAATGCCCATCAGGGCCTGGGTCAGGACCTTCAGCGGCGCGATGACCGATTCCTTTCCCGGTACGCGCATCAACGCGGCCGCCAGCAGGATGCTGAAAACGACCACGGCCGGCACGACGCCATTGGCCAGAGCGTAAAAAGGATTGGATGGAATGAACAGCTGCATCAAATTGGGCTGAACAGGCTGCTGCAGGGCTGCAGTGCTGAAGAACGAGGCTGCGACCCAGTTGGGCAGCGCCAGCGACATCATCAGCACGGTGGCGATGGCGATTGCCCACAGGCCCAGGAGCAACCCGCCCGCGTAAAAACAGACTTGCTTCGCTCGGTTGAGGCTGAGGCTTCCCAGAGCGACGATGAGCGAACCCATCAGGTAGGGCAGAAGGGCGATCTGCAGCAGACCGATGAAGACAGCCCCTACGGTTTTTAGCCACGCTGCCTGCTCGCCAAAAAACAGGGCAGTCGCCAAACCCGCCACCAGACCAAGCACAGCCTTAGTTGATAGGCTCAGAGAACGCTTAGGGCTGAGTTGACGCGTCATTCAAGGGTATTGACGAAGCTTAGGACATCGAC
>JBIKMC010000072.1:0-13347 GCA_044359405.1 Burkholderiaceae bacterium | reverse complement strand
TGCAGTATAAGACGAGGTTTAAGGCTCGCATAAATACTGTATATTCAAACAGTATGTTGCCTGCATATGCTGAACTTCACTGCGTCAGTAATTTTTCGTTTCTCCGGGGAGCCTCACACCCTGAGGAACTGACTGAACGCGCTCAATTGCTGGGCTATTCCGCACTGGCCATTACCGACGAGTGCTCGTTGGCTGGGGTGGTCAGGGCACATTTACAGGCGCGCGACAGCGGTCTGCCCCTGCTGATTGGTGCAGAGTTTTCACTGCATGAGGTCTTCCCGGACAGCCCCTGGCAAAGCCGACTCGTACTCATCGCCCGCAACCGCGAGGGATACGGCAATCTGGCAGAACTCATCAGCACAGCCCGCGCCCGCGCAAACAAAGGGCATTACCGCTTATTACTTGATGATCTCGCTCAGGGGCTTGCCCACTGCACGGCCTTGTTCGTTGCACAGCCAGGCGCGGCGGCCATGGCCGCACAGCATCAGTCCAAACTCGATTATCAGGCTGGCTTTATCCGCGACTGCTTTGCTGGTCGAACCTGGATCGCCATCGAGCTGCTGGCTCACGGCCATGACGCCATCTGGCTCGAACACCTGCGCGCGCTCGGCAGGCGCACCGGCCTGCCGCTGGTGGCCGCTGGCGATGTGCACTTTCACCGGCGCTCACGTAAGCCGCTCCATGACACGCTCACCGCCATCCGCCTGAATCAGCCTGTGGCGCGGTGCGGATTTGCACTCGCCCCCAATGCTGAGCAGCACCTGCGCAGTCGTGTACGGTTGGCCCAGCTGTACCCACCCGCACTTCTGGAAGAAACCCTTGAGGTGGCCGCCTGCAGCCGTTTTTCGCTGGACGAACTGCGCTACGAATACCCTGATGAAATCGTGCCCCAGGGTCATAGTCCGGCAACGTGGCTACGGGCGCTGGTCGATGAGGGCATACCGATCCGCTACCCCCAGGGTGTACCCGATGCGGTGCGCGCTCAAATCAAGCACGAGCTCAGCCTTATCAGCGATCTGCACTATGAACCCTACTTTCTCACCGTGGCCGATATCGTGCGCTTCGCACGCAGCCGCGGCATTCTGTGCCAGGGCCGTGGCTCGGCTGCCAACTCCGCAGTGTGCTATTGCCTGGGCATCACCGAGGTCGATCCAGCCCGCATGAGCGTGCTCTTTGAGCGCTTTATCAGCCGCGAGCGCAATGAACCACCCGATATCGACGTCGACTTTGAGCATCAGCGCCGCGAAGAGGTCATCCAATACCTGTACAGCAAATACGGACGCCATCGGGCTGCACTGGCCGCTACGGTCATCCGCTATCGGCATCGCTCGGCCTTACGCGACGTGGGCAAAGCACTCAATATCGACGCACGTTGCATCGAGCGACTCATTGCCGCTCACGGCTCGGGCGGCAGCCTCGATGAACAGCGCCTGACCGAAGCGGGCTTCGATGTGCGCTCAGCTCAGGTGCAATTGTGGTTATCGCTGGCGCAGACCCTGCGTGGCTTTCCGCGTCATCTGTCGCAGCACACGGGTGGCTTTGTCATCGCCCGCGATCGCCTCACCCGTCTGGTCCCGGTTGAAAACGCCGCCATGGTCGAGCGCACTGTCATTCAATGGGACAAAGACGATCTCGACGCACTGGGGCTGCTCAAAGTCGATGTACTGGCACTGGGTATGTTAAGTGCCATTCGGCGGGCACTTGAGTTCATCGCTCAAATTCGCGATCCCTGGCGACTGCCTCTGGGCGGACGCGCCGCGGGCGCCCCGCCACTGCCTTCATTTCGTATCCAGGACATCCCAGCCGAAGACGCCGACACCTACGAAATGATCAGCAGGGCTGACACGGTGGGTGTGTTCCAGATCGAGTCGCGCGCGCAGATGAACATGCTCCCCCGTCTGCGTCCACGCTGTTTCTACGATCTGGTGATCGAGGTGGCCATCGTCAGGCCTGGCCCCATTCAGGGCGGTATGGTGCACCCCTATCTGCGCCGCAGGCAGGGTCTCGAACCCGTGGTCTATCCGCGCGAAGAAATCCGGCCAGCGCTCGAACGCACCCTGGGTGTGCCCATCTTCCAGGAACAAGTCATGCAGATCGCCATGCTGGCGGCAGGCTTCAGCGCTGGCCAGGCCGACCAGCTTCGCCGCGCCATGGCGGCCTGGCGACGCAAGGGTGGCCTGGGTGAGTTTCAGCATCAGGTCATCAACGGCATGCTGGCCCGCGGCTACCCCCGCGAATTCGCCGAGCGGGTATTCGCGCAGATCGAAGGGTTTGGCGAGTACGGCTTTCCCGAAAGCCACGCGGCCAGCTTTGCCCTGCTGGTGTACATCAGCTGCTGGATCAAGCGTCACCAGCCGGCGGCCTTTCTGGCTGCCATGCTCAACAGCCAGCCCCTGGGCTTTTACGCACCAGCGCAACTGGTGCGCGATGCCCGTGCGCACGGCGTGCAGGTACGCCCGGTTGACGTGCTGATCAGCCAGGCCCACTGCAGCCTCGAGTTCGCCGCCGAGCATCCAAGCAATAACGACAACTCGGCCTCATCGAGCACCCTGTCAACGGGCACCTGCGACATCGCATACTGCGCAGACTCAGACTCGCAACCCGCGGTGCGCCTCGGCCTTAACCAGGTTCGGGGACTCAGCCAGGAAGCCATTGACCGCATCGTGGCCGCGCGCCAAGCTCGATTGCTCGACCGGCTGCAAGCCCAGGACCAGGCATCGGCTGTCGGTGACCACCCGATCTCCGAAGCCTTACCTCCTTTGCAGACGCTGTCGGTGTTTGCCTTTGATGACGTTGCAGATTTGGCCTGCTGTGCCCAGCTCGACAGCCGATCTTTACGCGCGCTGGCCGATGCGGGCGCTCTGCGTACCCTGGCGGGTCACCGCCGCCAGGCGCACTGGGCTGCCAGGGGCGCTCAGCGTCTGCCTGGGCTGTTTGCACACCTGCCCGCTCAAGAAGACCCCGTCTTGCTGGCCCCGCCCAGCGAGGGTGAAGACATCGTGGCCGACTATCGCTCGCTGGGGCTGTCCATGGGGCGACATCCTCTAGCCCTGTTGCGCCCCCGTCTTGAACGCTTACAGATACTCGCCGCCAGCGCCCTGCACGGTTTGCGACATGGACGGCGCGCCAGCACCAGCGGTCTGGTCACGCACCGTCAAAAACCCGAAACCGCACGCGGCACGGTGTTCGTCACGCTCGAAGACGAAACCGGAACCGTCAACGTCATCATCTGGCCCGGCATATTTGAACAGCACCGCAGTGCCGTGCTGTCAGCCCAGCTGATGACCGTAAAAGGCATCTGGCAATGCGACGAACTGACCGGCGGTCAGGTGACGCACCTGATCGCCGAACAGGTCATTGACCACAGTGAGCTGCTGGGCAGCCTTATGGTCAGCAGCCGCGACTTTCGTTAGGCGACAACCCGCATTAGGCGACAACCCGGGGTAGGCGGCAATGTGCGTGAAGCCACACATCTCAGTCCGCCTTGGCGCCTGCGGTTTTCACCATGGCAGGCCAACGGGCCAGATCTTCACGAATAAACGTCGCAAAGTCAGCTGTCGTTCGGCTGACCGACACTGACATGCCAATACTCTCTACACGATTGATAAAGGCCTCATGACGGGCAGCCTTGAGGGTGGCCTGATGCAGGCGATCAACAATC
This sequence comes from Burkholderiaceae bacterium, assembly GCA_044359405.1. Classification (GTDB taxonomy): domain Bacteria; phylum Pseudomonadota; class Gammaproteobacteria; order Burkholderiales; family Burkholderiaceae_E; genus SYIM01. Next base: position 9,686 of record JBIKMC010000072.1, on the reverse strand, counting down.
TCGCGCGGTGTACCTTTAGGCAAAGAAAGGCCCGCCCACTGCAGCGTCACCATGCCCTTCAGGCCCAGCTCCTGCATGGTAGGCACATCGGCAAGTAACGCAATGCGCTGCTCGCCAGTCACCGCCAGTGCATTCAGGCGTCCGGCTTTTATGTGTGGCAAAGCGGGCGCAAAGCCCAGCATGCCCAGTGGCACCTGTCCGCCCACCACATCAACAATCGCCTGACCGCCACCCTTGTAGGGCAAATGCGCAATGTCAACGCCTGCCATGGCTTTGAAGGTTTCGCCGCCCAGATGCTGCGCGGTACCGCTACCGGGCGTCGCGTACGACAGCTTGCCCGGATTCTGCTTGGCATACGCGATGAGCTCAACCAGGCTGCGAACTGGCAAACTGGGGTGTGCCACCAGCACATGCGAACCCACCGCGAGCATAGTCACCGGTTCAAAGTCACGCACCGGATCATGATTGAGCTTGCTGTAAAGCGCCGGCGCAATCGTATTGGAGTCGGCAAACATCAGCGCGGTATAGCCATCAGGCGCCGAACGGGCGACAAAGTCGGTGCCGATATTGCCACCCGCACCCGCCTTGTTTTCCACCACCACCGATTGCCCCAATTCTTGAGACAGGGGCCCCGAGAGCGCCCGAGTGATCACATCCAGCACGCCGCCGGGCGCGAAGTGAACAATCAGACGAAACGGCTGCTTGGTCGGCCAAGCATCGGCCTGTGCCCATGCCTGGCTTGGTGCCACACCCGCCAAGGTAATACCCGCGGCCAGCGCGCCCATGAGATGACGTCGTTTCATATGCTTCTCCGAAAATAAGCGGACGATAATCAGGCCATGCCCACGATGGGCAGTCGCTCTTTAAGCATGGGCCCCGGACGCGCGCGGATCATGTCCTGTGCCTCACGCCGTATGGCAGCTCCCGCTGGGTCGTCCCAGAGGTTGCGCATTTCATCGGGATCTTCACGAAGATCGTACAGCTCGCCAGCGCCGCTACCGCGCTCAATGGTGCACTTCCAGCCGCGCGCCCGGACCGTCTGCAGCTCAAGCGGCACACCACAGCGCGCTTCATTGACAAACCACTCGCTGTGCGCGTGATCGCGTGACTGCGTGCCCGCGGCCACCGGGAGCAGACTGCGACTCTGCGCGTCGGGGTGGAGCTGGGCGCCGCCCACATCGGTAAAGGTGGCAGCCAGATCGAGGGTCGATACGGGGTCGCTCACCACTCGGCCTTCGGGAATGCCAGGCCCGCGCATCAGCAGACCCACGCGCAGCAGCGCCTCGTAGGGCGTGGGGCCCTTCAGGTACAGACCGTGATCGCCCAGCAGATCACCATGGTCCGTGGAAAACACCACCAGCGTGTCACCGTCCAGCCCCTCATCCTGCAGGGCTGACAACATGCGCCCAACGCTGTGGTCGATCAACGAAATCATGCCGTAGTAGTTGGCGGTCATTTCACGAATCTGCGCCTCGGTCTGATCGGGCGCACGCGAGAGCTTGGCCCGAAAACGACGCGCAGCCTCATCACCGCCCACGGGCGGGCGCTCAAGCGAAGCGCGGTGCCACCACGGGCGAATATCAAGATCTTTATGCGGCTGACGCGGCAGATCGACTTCGTCGGGGTGGTACAGACTGGCCCATGGCTCAGGGCAGTCGAAGGGGTGGTGTGGATCGGGCAACGACACCCACATGCAAAAGGGCTTGGAGCGGTCGTGCTTTTGCAGATAGCGGATGGCACGGTCAGCACACCAGGTACTGGAGTGCCACGCGGTCGGAAGCGCTGATGGCCATGTCTGCGCCGCCCCCGTGGTGGGTCGTGTAGCCGTCTTCCATAACTCGAAGACTTCCATGGGCACGCCGCGCGAATACAGAAAGCGTTCGTAGTGCATGCCTTTGAGCGGGTCCGTCGGCGCCAGATGCTCAAACAGATGTCCCAGCACGGTGAGCTCGACATGCTTGAAGCCCATATAGGGGCCGTTCCAGTCAGGCCCAAGCTCGAAACAGCTGTTGTAACACTCAGGCGTATGCCGGGCGCTGAAAGTGTTGGCCGTTGAAAAGTGTGCCTTTCCGATGAAAGCAGTGTCGTAACCACGCGCTGTCAACGCTGCGGCAAAACCCTGCTCGCCCGTGGCCGGGGGAAGGTCAATGCCGTTATCGATCACCCCGTGCGTCAAAGGCAGCATACCCGTGAGCATCGAAGCTCGAGAGGGCTGACACACAAGATTAGGCGTGATGCAGGCGTCAAACCGGGCTCCTTCGCTGGCCAGCTTGTCCAGATGCGGCGTCTTCACGCGGCGGCGACCGGCGAATCCATAGCAGTCAGCCCGCTGCTGATCCGACGTGATGTAAAGAATATTGCGAGGTTTTTTAAGCGTAGACATCGATGAAATTTCCTGAGTCGAACAGTTGGTTTGGATGATTGGGTTGATCTGAGGTCAGCGCCTTCACCGCTGACGATTGGGAATCTGCGTCACAAAGGGACCCTCAGGTGGCTGCGCCAGGCGCGGCGCAAATTCGTCCAGTAATTGCGGCGTGATCTGTCGAACCCTGGCTTCATGCTCGGCAATCGCTGTCGCGTCGCCCAGTACCGCAATGCGGCTTCGATAGATTCTCGAATCGCCATGCTCGAGCCAGACAATCTCTGACTTTCGGTCAGCATCGGCGCGCGAGCCCCAGTGCGATGTGGCCGGCTCGATGCCAAAGCCATAAACGCCCTCGCCAAAGCCCTGCCACTGCTGAAGACACGGAAAGGCCTGTGAATCGAAAGTGTAGGCAAAGCCCAGCCCGAGGCGGTCATTGACAAGCGCCACGGGCACTTGGCCCTGCGCATCGGTCTGATAAGCGAGGTCAAACACCTGCTGAACAAAGCGCGATCGTGGGCCGCTCTGCAGACGATACCCAGTCTGCTGCGTCTGTGGCGACATATTGGCCGCGAGAATGCCGGTAACGGGCGCCACGAAACGCGAACCCTCATCCAAGAGCGGCCAGCCCAGATTGATGTGGTAGAGGAGCATATGAGGCGTGGCATTGAAGCCCTCATTGCTGACGGTATCGGTCACATGAATTTCGCTACCGCCCGCCTGAACCTCAATACGACGCACCAGGCGAAGATGCTCGCCCAACACCTGTGCCTGAGTCAGCGTGCCCTCGGCCCAAAGCCAGCACTCGTCGCCTTCCCAACGTTCGCCATAGCCATTGAGCACGCAGGGCTGAAATGCACCGCGGCCATGCATGGGATAACGAATCTCTGAGCGCAAAGGCAGATCAAAGTGGTCGGCAGGGCCCGCATCGGGCTGACGAATATGGTCGAGCCCACAGGTGCACCAAAGCCCCGAAAAGCCACGCATGAAGCCAGTGCCGCCTTCGTCCATGGGCGATATCAACGGCGGCTGCCGAAAGCCGGTCGCCGATTGCCAGGCGAAGGGAACACCCCGGTAGTCAAAATGCCCGATGTCCATACTGCGATCGACCAGCACTGAAAACATCAGGCCGCTACCGGTTTGAAATTCAAGCGTACGAACACCGCGCTCAACACCGTCAGCCAGTTCAACGAGACGCACGCCAAACACCTGACGTGTGTGCCCGACACGTTGTTCAAACTCGCGACGACTGAGCGATTGGCCATACAGTTGAGGCATGTTATTTAACCGCTCCGCTGGTAAGTCCCTTGACGATATAGCGCTGCCCGAGCAGCAAAAACAACAACGCGGGTAAAAGCGACAACGCCGCCGTTGCCGCCATCTCGCCGTACTTGATCTCATAGCCCTGAGCAAACTTGGCGATGGCTACAGGAATGGTGGCGGTCTGCTTGGCGGTCAGGTTCAGAGCGACTGCAAATTCGTTCCAGCTGAAAATGAACATGAGGATCGCCGTGGCCGCCAGACCAGGAGCCACCAGAGGGACCACAATGCGCCAGAGCATGTAGGGCGTGGAGCAACCGTCAATTCGCGCCGCCTCTTCCAGCTCAACGGGCACATCGCGAATGAAATTGGTCATCAGCCACAGCGCCATCGGCAGGTGCACCGCCACATGCGCCAGCACCAGCCCGGTGTAGGTGTTATCAAGCCCAAGCTCGCGATACAGGGGAAACCAGGCCGCGACCAGCGTGATGGGCGGCACCATATGGAAGACCACCGACCAACCCAGCAGGGCATGCACCAGCCAGCGGGGTGTATCCATACGCTCGATGGCGTAGCCACCCAGGGTCGCCGTGAACAGAATGGCCAGCGTACTCAAGCCCGCCACAATCAGACTGCTGGCGGTGTTACGGAAGAATTCGGTGGTTTTGGAAAATAGAATCTCCTGAAAACTCATCAATGTGGGGCTGAATAGAACCTTGCCCTGAAGAAGATCGATCTGCGTCTTGAAGGCGGCCGCGATAATCCAGACAAACGGAATCATGACCAGCAATGCCACCAGCAAGAGCACCAGGTGCTCAATGACATTGGTAGATTCACGCGATCGCATACTCATCCTCTCGCGTTCTGTCGACGTTTGATCATCAACGCGAAGGCCATGAGCAGTGAGATCAGAAATAAAACTGCAACCGACATTGCCGAGCCGTAGCCCATTCGGTCCTGGGTAAAAAAGGTGCGGTAAATGGTGTAACTGATGACTTCAGTCGCTGACCCGGGGCCGCCACCAGTGAGCAGATAGATTTCATCGAACACCTTCAGTGAGGTGACGAATCGAAACAGAAAGGTCACCACAATAACCGGCATCATCACAGGCAGATAGATGTAGCGCAGCTCAGTCCAGGCGCTGGCCCCATCAACCAAAGCTGCCTCGTGCATCTCTTGCGGAATAGATTCAAAGCCGGCCAGCAGCAGCAAAAAGCAAAAAGGGGTCCAGTGCCAGATGTCCACCACAATCACCGCCGGCAGCGCCAGCGCCGGTGTTCCCAGCCAGTCGCGCGGCATCACGCCGAACATCGCCAGAACATCGTTGATCAGGCCGAAATCGAAGTTGAGCATCAGCTTCCAGATGGCGCCGATGAGAATTCCTGGCACCAGGATCGGCAGAATAAACACCGTTCGGTACAGAACGCGACCACGATGAATGCGGCTGACCAGCCAGGCCAAAATAAAGCCCAGCACCACCTGAATGCTCACCGCGACCACTGAAAACACCAGGGTGTTGAACACACCGGTACGCAGCAGGCCGTCGCTGCCGAGTTGATGGTAGTGGCTTAGCCCAGCTGATGTCCACACTGCCCGCCCATCCTGCCAGCGCACATCGTGAAGACTCAGTGCAAGCAGGTTGATCAGCGGCAATATCGACAGCAGTACGAACACCAGTACCGTGGGCGCAAGGGCCACACGGCGCCAGTGTCGATCAGCGATCTCAGCGGGGCGACTCATCGGGCTTACCGACGCTTCAGCAGCGGTAACGGACCAGGACAGCTCAGGCCAAAGGTGCAATCTTGCCCGTCTTGTAACCCGCCTTCTGCATGATGGCATGCGCCTCATCAGCAATCGTGTTGAGGGCCCGCGCACTGCTGAGCTCGCCAATCACCGCCTGATTGAGGCGCAACTCGAGCACATCGCCGATCTGAGCGCCTTCGGGCACGCTCCACATCAGGCGCGCATGCGCCGAGCTATCAGCCATAGCCGACATCCAACGGTTCTTGGGGTCTTTCCAGAGGGCCTGATCGGACAGGACGTCCTGGCGCACCGGGGGCGACCCGGCCTGCAGATACTTCACCTGAGTGCCTCGACCCTGGAACCAGTCGAGAAAAGCCAGCGCCGCCGTCTGGCGTGCCCGCGGCACGTTCTTGGGTATGCCCGCCAACCAGTGGCCCAACACCGGCGCGGGTTTGCCGTTGGCCGAGCGTGGTACGCGCGCTGCATTCACCTTGCCCACCACAGCCGACTTGTTGGGATCATCCATTTGCGACCAGGCGGCAATGACCAGCAACGCATGGGCCGCACGACCGGTCACCATGTTTTGAATGATCTGCGCCTGCGCAAGGCCACCGGTCTGCGGATGCCCCGCCTCCTTGGCCATCTGCAGATAAAAGTCCAGCGCGGCCTTGGCCTCGGGGCTGTTGATGGTGATGGTGAAGTCGCCCTTGGCCTCATCTTTAAACAGATTGCCGTTAAAGCTGTTGAGGTAGGGCCACCAGTCGTACGACACGTCGTTGGGCGCACCACGCGCACCCCGCTGCACGATGCCGTACATGCGCGGTGGATTGTGCAGCTTCTTGGCGTTGGCCAACAGCTCATCCCAGGTATCGGGCACTTTGAGCTTGTGCTGTTCGTAGAGGTCAGCCCGATACAGCAAGAGCGGAATATTGCCGTTAACAGGCACCGACATCAGCTTGCCCGAGGGCTCATGACTCTTGGTGGATTCATTCCAGTAGACCGTGTTGTCGTACCGAATCATCTGCGGATCAAGCTTGAAGCCGGGGTTGATGTCGTTGATCGGCGTAAGGAACCCGCCGTGATAGAACTCCTGGTAGTACAAACCATTCATGATCAGCAGGTCGAACATACCCTCACGGGCCCTGACCGAAGCGCGCTGCTTTTCAAGGCTGCCGCCAAACGGGTTTACGTCGAGATTGACCTTGTTGCCGGTTTCAGCCTCGTAGGCCTCGACAGTCTTACGAAACCCCTCAAACCAGGGCGAGTTGTTGATGACGATGGTGAATGGGGTCTGCTTGGCGGTCTGTGCCCGTGCGCCCGATGGCCAGGACACGGCACCCAAGGCGCCCGCGGCCAGCGCGCCCACCGACAACTCCCTACGCGTGATTCCTTCAGCCATGTCGTCCTCCGTGTGTTGTCATCATGGTCACAGGGGTCTGATACCCCTGCGATTCAAACTCTGGTCGAAGCTTAGCCCGAACTCATGCGGATTCGACTATCGCCGCGTCCGCGCTGCTGACGCTCGGCCGACTCAAAGGCCGCTTCAATGATTTCAACCGACAGCGCTGCGTCTTCAAAGGTGCACGACACAGGCGAGCCCTGGTGCAGCGCAGCCAGAAACTCGCGCGTGATAAAGCCGGCACCCTGCTCGGCCTCCAGTCGCTCGCGCACCGTACCATCGCCCAGCGTCCACGTAAGCGCCCAGCCCGTGGGCAGGGTGCTGGGTCTGCGCAACTCGAGCAGACCCTTCTCGCCAAAGATGCGCACCTCGTCCCACATGTGTAGGCCCTGATCAATGCAGTTCATCTGGCATTCGAGACCGTCAAATTCCAGATCAATGAAGCCACCACCATCGACATCGCCACCGGCCGTACCAGACCGAAGCCGGCTGCGCAGGGCTACAGGCCGTTGCCGCAGCAGCCAGGGCACCAGATCAGCCATATGCGTACCGCGCCCGGTGTAGGCCCCGCCGCCGCCCAGTGCCTTTTGCAGAAACCAGCCGGCCTTTTCGTATCCGAGCTGGACGGTCTGCACCAGACGCGGGGTGCCCAGCTCGCCGCTGGCAATGATGTCGCGGGCGCGAACACAGCCACGGTCAAGACGTCGATTAAAGCCCACCGCATTCAGCAGACCTCGGGCACGGGCCTTGGCCGCCAGCGCCCGCGCATCCTCAAGCCGCATTACAAACGGCTTATCGACGAGGGCGGCCATGCCACGCTCGAGCACGAAATCAACATGTTGAGCATGCAGGGCATGAGGCGTGGTCACCAGCGCCGCATCGGCCTGGGGCAGATCTTGCAACTGCGACACCAGCTTCGCACCGCAGCGCTCAGCCAGCGCGCGCACCTCAGGTGCGGGAAAGGGATCAAAGATTCCGACGATTGAAAGCTGCGGGTCGGCCAGCAGCGTTGGTACGTGATACCGGCGCGAAAACCCACCGCAGCCGATCATGAGCAGACGCTTCATGGTTTTCCTGGGGATGAGCCGTCCAGCTGACGGCGAAACAAGGTGAACAGACGGTTCCAGACACGCTCGGCCGCCGCCTTGTGATAGCAGTAACGCTCTGGAAAGGTGAAGCCGTGCAGCGCGCCCAGATGCCACTCGAGTCGATCATCCGGGCGATGCACTGCAAGCGCAGCCTGGATCACCTGGGCGTGCTCTGGGGGCGCCACCGCGTCCTGATCGGCCCAGGCGAAATAGGCCTGCGCCTTCATACGAGCAATGAGTCGATGCGGTGAATCGGGTTGGTCGTTGACCAGCCGCCCACCATGCATGGACGCCATAGCAGCAAACACGTCCGGGTACGAAGCGGCTGCTGCAATAGCGTGCCGGCCTCCCATGCAATAGCCAATCACGGCCGCTGGCAGGCGTACCGAGACGTGTCCGCGCGCGCATTCGAGCAAACTGCCCACGTCGCGCACCGTCATGGCAGTGCTCAGGCTGTCATTGAGCCTGACCATCTCGGGGTCCATGCGCCCCTGGGCAAGAATGGACGGATCAAAGCTTGGACCGCCGTCCCGGTAATAGAGATTGGGCAGCCACACCGAATAGCCCACGGTAGCGATGCGTCGCGCCATGTCACGCAGCTCTTCACGGATGCCCAGGGCATCCATCATGAAGAGCACCAGGGGCGACGGGCCCTGCTCATCGGGATGCACCACCCAGGTGGGCATCTGACCTTCGGCTGTCTGAATGATGATTTCGGATTCGATCATGGTGAAGGCCATTGTCGGAAGCGCCGAGTCATTCTGCAAGCGCTTATCTGAGATATCAGATATTCTCGATTCGAATTACTGAAAACCGATCAGTCGAGACAGGCCAGGCATGGATCTACGCACTCTGGAGCTTTTTCTCAGCATCGCCGCGACCAACAGCTTTTCGCGCAGTGCGGCGCTCGCCGGGCTTACTCAGTCATCGGTGAGCAAGAGCATCGCTGCGCTCGAGGCTGAGTTGGCCGTGCGCCTGTTTGAACGTACCGGGCGCGGCGCCGTGCTGTCGCCCGAGGGTCGAGCGCTCCTGCCGCGCATCGATGCCATGGTGCGCGAGGCGCGCAGTCTGCGCGATGTTGCGGGTACCACGGCCAGCGAACCGGCCGGTACGGTGGAGATCGCCGCGCAACCGTCCGTCGGCTGGGCCTTGTTCTCACGTCTGCTAGGCGTGCTGCGCCAGGACTATCCCCTCATTCGTCTGCAGATTTCCGAAGGGACGACCAACACTCTGGAAGACTGGCTGGCCGACGGCCGTATCGCCATGGCCGTCATGTCGCGCCCGCCCTCCCCTCGTTACGCTGAGTCGACCTGGCTGACTGACTTTCCCATGTACCTGATCGCCCGGGCTGACAATCCCCATGCGCAGTCGCTGCGCAAACGTGTGCCATTCAGGGTCGCCGCAGGCCTGCCGCTAATCATGTCGGCCGCGCCCAACGGCAGCCGGCTGATTCTTGAAGAAGAGGCCAGACGCCAGGGCCTCACCGTGAACGTTCGCCAGGAAGTGAACTCGTTTTACCTCATCAAACGCATGCTGCGCGGCAGCGATGACTTTTCGGTCACCACCTACAAGTCGGTTGAAGAAGAACTGGCCAGTGGCGAATTGCTGGGACGTCCGATTGTTCAGCCCGTGCTGCGCCAGGGCTTTTATCTGGGTACGGCGCTGCGTCGCGCGCCCACCCAGGCCTCTCGCATCGTTCAGCAACTCATCATAGACTGGGCGGCTGCACAACCCGAGTCACAGCAACCCCAGGGAGATATGAAGCATGTCCGAGCGTAACTGTCTCATCACAGGCGCCTCCAGTGGCATAGGCAGAGCCACCGCGCTACGCGCT
>JBIKMC010000071.1:0-13360 GCA_044359405.1 Burkholderiaceae bacterium | reverse complement strand
AACCCGTGACAGCAGACCATCACCTGGCGGCCGATATCGTGGCTGCGGTCGACGCAGGTTTCGACGAGCAGGTCGCCTGGCTGGCCGATCTGGTGCGCATGCCGTCGCTACGCGGCGCCGAGCTTGCCGCCCAGGACTTCATGGCGCAAGCCTTCCGTGCGCGCTTGCTCGACGTGGACCGCTGGAAAGTCCAGGTCGAAGACATCAGCCACCTGCCAGGCTTCTCTCCCGTTTCGGTGTCCTATGACAACGCCTACAACGTCGTAGGGGCCTGGCGCGCCCAGGGTGCCGGGCGCTCTCTTATCCTCAACGGTCACATCGATGTCGTCCCGACGGGACCGCTCTCCATGTGGCAGATACCGCCGTTTGAACCGCAGATCCGCGATGGCTGGATGAACGGTCGTGGCGCGGGTGACATGAAGGCAGGTCTCGCCGCCAATCTATTCGCGCTCGACGCCCTTTATCGCGCGGGGCTTGAGCCCGATGGCGATATCTACCTGCAGTCTGTTGTCGAGGAAGAGTGCACCGGCAACGGGGCACTCGCCTGTCTGGCACGTGGTTATAGGGCCGACTGCGCCCTCATCAGCGAACCCAGCGGCGCGAACCTCATGTCCGCACAGGTTGGAGTGATGTGGTTTCAGGTCAAGATCCGCGGCCGCCCGGCCCACGTCGCGGTGGCCGGCACCGGCGCCAACGCCATCGAGGCTGTATTTCCCATCGTGCATGCCTTGCACGAGCTTGAGCACCGCTGGAACGCGCAGGGTCATCCCGCGTTTGCCGGGCACGAGCATCCGCTTAACTTTGTGCTCAGTCGCATCGAAGGCGGCGACTGGACCTCCAGCGTGCCGGCGTGGTGTACCTTCGACATGCGGGTTGCGGTGTTTCCGGGCACTGACCTGAGCCAGGCACGCGCTCAGATCGAACAGACGGTCGCCCTCGCCGCACAGCAGGACGCTTTCCTGCGACACAATCCGCCGCAGGTGGTGTACCACGGCTTTCAAGCCGAGGGCTATGAACTGCCGAAGAACACAAACGCCCAGGCAGTGCTTGAGCAGTGCCATAGCGAGATCACCGGCCGCTCGCTGACTCAAATCGCCAGCACCGGAACGACGGATGCCCGTTTTTTCGGACTGTACGCGGGCATACCCGCGCTGGTGTATGGCCCAGTGGCCGAGCAGATTCATGGTTTTGATGAGCGGGTGAGCCTGTCCTCAATGCGCGAAGTCACCCAAACCATCGCGCTGTTTATTGCACGCTGGTGCGGCGTAAGACCCCGGAGAACATGATGCGAATCGATCCTCTGATTGCTGATCACCATGGCGAGATGACTGAGTGGCGCCGCGACTTTCACGCTCACCCTGAGCTCGGATTTCAAGAGTCTCGGACGGCCGAGCTGGTGGCTGCACGCCTGGCCAGTTTCGGCATGCAGGTGCATCGGGGCGTCGGCAAGACCGGGGTCGTGGGCGTTTTACGGGCCGGAACCAGCCATCGCAGCATCGGTCTTCGCGCCGATATGGATGCCCTGCCCATCCTGGAAGGCAACAGCTTTGCGCACCGTTCTCGACACCCGGGTCGCATGCACGCCTGCGGTCATGACGGACACACGGCCATGCTGTTGGGGGCGGCACGTTACCTGGCGAACACCCGCCGCTTTGACGGTACGGTCAACTTCATTTTTCAGCCGGCCGAAGAAGGTCTGGGCGGAGCGCTGGCCATGATCGAAGACGGCCTATTTGAGCGCTTTCCCTGTCAAAGTATTTTCGGCATGCACAATCGACCGGGACTGGCGGTTGGGCGTTTCGCGGTCCGCGCCGGGCCCATGATGGCCGGTGGCGCTTTTTTTGACATCGACATCACCGGCCGTGGCTCTCACGGCGCGCGACCCGAATCCTCGATTGACCCCATCATGGTGGCCACACAGATAGCGACAAGCCTACAGACCATTGTTTCTCGCACGCTTAGACCGCTCGATTCAGCGGTCGTCTCCGTCACGCAGATCCATGCCGGAGACGCCTACAACGTCATTCCCCAGACGGCTCGTCTGGCGGGCACGGTGCGTGCGTTCTCACGCGAGACGCTGGGTGTCATTGAGACCACCATGCGGCGCATCATCGAAGGCTGTGCGGCCACCTTTGGCGCGCAGGCAAACCTGTCTTTCCGCATCAACTTTGCGCCCACCGTCAACGATCGCGAGCAGGCTGAGTTTGCGGCAGCCATCTGCACTGAGCTGGTCGGCGAGGCATCGGTCGACCGTGATCCAGCGCTCATCATGGCGTCAGAAGATTTCTCGTTCATGCTGGAAAAGGTGCCCGGTTGCTACATCAACATTGGCAATGGCGACGGCGCAGGTGGCTGCGAAGTACACAATCCCGCCTATGATTTCAACGATGCGTCGCTGCCGCTGGGCGCGGCTTTCTTCGCCCGCGCCGTAGAGGCTAAGCTGGCCGGTGGGGCAAGCGCCAGGGTCGAGCCGGCGCAGTAATCGGGCCCTCGGATTTAAAGCGCGGATCGCTTGTCAGCCAAACGGGGCAACGCCAATCCATCGCGCATGAAGCACCATCGCGAACGCGGCCCAGGCGCCCAGCCCAATCCCCACGGTTAGCAGGTCTGCGACGATCGAGCCCCTAGCCACTGCGACAGATGCACCTGACCCGGCGGCGGCGCGGTCACGCGCGCGCGCAGCCCGAAAGCTTAGAACCGCCCACAGCAGAAAGCCGCCGAACAGACACAGGTCGGCCAGCGTCTGATTCGCCAACAGATGAGCAAAAGCCCAAAGCTTGACCCCGATCACCATCGGATGACCCAGCTTTTGCCGGATACGGTTTCGAGGAACGTAGGCCGCTGCGAGCAAAACAAACGACACCAGTGTGAACAGGGACGCGAGGTGCCGCATGGCGACCGGGGGATTCCACAGTATCACCGGAGCCTCTCGCGCCAGCGCATAGCCCTTGACGATCAGTACCAGGCCAATCAGCGAGACGATCGAATAAAGCCCCTTCCAGGCAAGCGGCCCGATGGTCGAAATGATTCGCGTGCGCCAAGCTTCGGCAAAAACTCTCGAACTGTGGGCACCAAGGAACAGGAACAAACCAAGCACGAGAAGGCTCATGAACATCTCCGAATGCGGTGCAGGCTTTACTCGTCAGCCTGTGTGCTGATCACAGACTGACGAGAGGCCCGAGCTTGAGTATGCCGCAAGCCTTCGGTCGGGTCACGCCGGCACAGCATCAATCCGGAAAACTCACGCCGGCACAGACGCGCCCGTCACCCAGCCCGCCGTACTCGTCGCATCGGCGCTGGGCTGCGCGCACAATCGGGCATCCATCAGGGCCTGCAGCGAGACGGTGTCAAGATAATCCATGGCCTTCTCATGCAACTGCTCCCAGACATGAGCGCCCGGGGTCATCATGGCCTGCTCGCGCTCAGCTCGCACGGCCGGATCGTCAAGCTGGTCCACGCAGTACACGATGTCGCCCACGCTGATATCGCGGGCCGCACGCGCCAGCACATAGCCGCCACCGGGTCCGCGAAAGCCCTCCACCAGTTCATGGCGACGCAGCAGTCCAAACAGATGCTCCAGATGAGATAGCGACACCTTCAGGCGATCAGCAATATCGGCAAGGCGTGCCGGCTGCCGGCTGCGGTTTGCGCCAAGCTCGACCAGGGCCGCTGTGGCAATACGGGCTTTGGTTGAAACCTTCATGTCGTTCTCCCGGGAATCAAATCCCTTAAGGTTGAAGACGCCATGTTAGGGACGGCCGTTTGTTCGGTATAGTCGTTTGTTCCGGTTCATTCATCAGGAATATCCGATGAATTACAAACATCTTCATTACTTTTGGCGTGTCGCACACGCCGGCAGCATCGCTCGCGCAAGCGAGCTTTCCCACGTCACACCGCAAACCATCAGCGAACAGCTTCACGAGCTTGAAGACTCGCTGGGCGTGAAACTGTTCGAGCGTCGCGGACGGCGCCTGGAGCTGACCGAGACCGGTACCCTCGCCTTAAACTACGCGGATCGCATCTTCGCGATGGGCGCAGAGGCGCAGGCCGTCCTGCGTGGTGTTGGAAGCGCGGGTTCTGTGCACTTTCGCGTGGGCATCGCCGACGTTGTACCAAAGGCTCTGGCTTACCGGTTCATTGAACCTGCGGTACACATCGGTCGTGCGGTACATCTCACGGCCCGCGAATGGAAGCTCACCGATCTGCTGGCTGAGCTGGCCGTCCACCGACTCGATATGGTGGTGGCTGACACGCCCATCCCGGCGGGCATGAGCGTTCGGGCCTTTAACCATAGGCTGGGTGACTCGGGTCTGAGCTTTTACGCATCAGCCTTGCTTGCAGCCGAATTGCGGGCTGGGTTTCCTCAGAGCCTGCATGCCAGGCCATTTCTCATGCCGGGACAGGACTCCGCAGTCCATGGGCGTCTGCTGCAGTGGTTTCAGGCGCAGGCGATTGAACCCGAGCTCATCGCCGAGTTCGATGATGCCGCACTGATGAACGCATTCGGCCAGGCAGGCCTGGGCGTATTCGCCGCGCCTTCGGTGCTGCGCGACGATCTGTCGCGTCAGTACGCGGTGCAGGAGGTCGGACGGACGCGAGATATCCGGCAGGAGTTTTATGTGATCTCGGTGCAACGGCGCGACACGCACCCTTGTGTCAAGGCAGTGCTGGGCTCGGCACAATCGCTGCTGTCCGATGGCTCTGCTCGCGGGCTAGCGCGCACGCCGCGTATCAAGCCAAAACCTGCCACCTGACCCTTTCAGCGATCTTGCAGCTCTTTCAGTGTGGCCTCGATCAGGGCCCGCGAGATCGACATTCGGGGCGGCAGATCGGGCAAATCATTGAGGTCAAACCAACCCGCATCGGCCAGTTCCGCCGGATCAATCCGAATATCGCCGCTGGTCCATTCAGCGCGGAAAGCAATCATCAGCGAGTTGGGAAAGGGCCAGCTTTGGCTGCCGAAATACCGAAGCTGCCCAATCTCGACGCCAACTTCTTCGCGCACCTCGCGCACCACCGCCTGCTCGATCGTCTCGCCAGCCTCCAGAAAGCCCGCCAGTGCGCTGTATCGACCGGGCGGAAAGTTCAGTCCCCGGCCCAGAAGCAATTGTTTTCCGCGTGTTACCAGCACCATCATGGCAGGAGAAATTCGAGGATAGGCGGACAGCCCACATGCGGGACAACGGCGCGCGCGTTCGCCGGGCACTCGCTGCGTGGGTGTGGCGCACGCGCCGCAGAAACGGTGGCTTCGATCCCAGTCAAGCAGCTGAACCCCACGCATGGCAATCGACAGGGAGTCCTCGGCCATGACGCCAAACCACGCTCGTAGACCGGCCGCTTTCAGTGGCGCCGGTACGGGGTAGTTAGGGTCATCAGAAATGCTGACCGCAACGTGAGGTTGCGAGCCTCGATGACCGATTGCGGTCACCCGGGAACCGTCAAGCCCAAGTTGGCGATAAAACAGCCAGGGCCTGGCCGTGGCGTCGTCTGCATGCAGAACCAGGCGGTCTCCACAAAACACGTGCGCCATCACCTCGTCGGCCAGCTCGATGTCGAGCGCCGGCAAAAACTCATCGGGCGTAATAATCATGAGGCCAGGCGCTCACCATGTTCGCGGGTGGATAGAAAGCGCACCGTCGGCCAGGCTTCCATCGTCACCTGCAGGTTGTACTTGTTCGGTGCGAGATAAACAGCATTTCCGTCAACGTCATGCGCAAGTCTTGCCGCCTGCTCGCGTTCGAAGCGTTTACGCGAAGCGTCGTCGGCAAAAACCAGCCAGCGCGCTAGGTGCACATCACTGGCTTCATAGATGGCATCAACCTGATATTCAGTCTGCAGGCGGTGGGCAACAATTTCAAACTGCAAGAGACCCACCGCGCCCAGTAAGGTATGGCCCAGGGCGTTCTCAAAAACCTGAATGGCGCCTTCCTCGCCCAGCTCTTTCAAGCCCTTTTGCAGCTGCTTGGCTTTGAAGGGGTCTTTCGCACGCGCATTGCGAAAGAGCTCAGGCGCGAAATAAGGAATTCCCTTAAAGGCAAGAATTTCGCCTTCGGTAAGCGTGTCACCGATCTGAAGCTGTCCGTGGTTATGAAGGCCAATGATGTCACCCGCAACGGCCTGCTCACTGGCAACGCGTTCATTGGCCATGAACGAGACTGCATTAGCAAGCTTGATTTCGCGCTTAAGGCGCATGTGCTGCACTTTGCAGCCAGGTGTGTAGCGGCCGGAACAGACCCTGACGAAAGCGATTCGATCACGATGTCGCGGGTCCATATTGGCCTGGATCTTAAAGACGAACCCGGTAAAAGCTGCTTCAGTCGGCTGCACCTGCCGAATGCCGGCGTCACGGGCCTGTGGCGGTGGAGCCCAGGCAATCAGGGCATCGAGGATTTCCTGAACACCGAAGTTATTGATCGCCGAACCAAAAAATACCGGCGATTGCTGCCCGGCCAGAAACGCCTCAGTGTCAAAGGGTGCACTGGCTGATCGCAGCAGATCAACATCCGTGCGCAGGGATGGTGCTTCGTCGGGGAACAAATCGGTCAGCCGTTGATTATCGATCCCCTCAATCAGCTCGATGTCATCTGAAAGCCGCTCTTCACCCGGCGTAAAGCGCAACAAGCGATCCTTCAGAAGATGAAACACCCCTCTGAACCGTTTGCCCATACCCAAGGGCCAGGAGATGGGCGCGCAGTCGATGCGCAGCACAGATTCAATTTCGGCGACCAGATCGAAGGGCTCTCGCACCTCGCGATCCATCTTGTTGACGAACGTGATGATGGGCGTATTGCGCAAACGGCAAATTTCAAGCAACTTGATTGTGCGCTCTTCAACTCCTTTGGCCGCATCAATGACCATGACGGCGGCATCTACAGCGGTCAGCACCCGATAGGTATCTTCGGAAAAATCCTCGTGCCCCGGCGTATCCAGCAGATTAATCGTGTGATCGCGGTAGACGAACTGCATGACCGAGCTGGTTACCGAAATGCCACGCTGTTTTTCAACCTCCATCCAGTCAGAGGTCGCGTGACGCGCACTTTTTCGCGCCTTGACAGTTCCGGCCTGTTGGATGGCGCCACCGAACAGCAGCAGTTTTTCCGTTAGCGTGGTTTTACCCGCGTCAGGGTGCGAAATGATGGCGAAGGTACGCCGCCGCGCGACCTCGAGTTTGAGCCCCTCACTCATGATCAGGCATCAATATTTCGGGCTCCCAGCGCGTTGCGCTCGATGAAGGCTCGCCTGGGCTCGACATCATCGCCCATCAGCGTACTGAAAATCTGATCAGCGGCGATCGCGTCGTCAATCTGCACCTTGAGAAGTCGCCTGGCCTGGGGATCCATAGTGGTGTCCCAAAGCTGTTCGGCGTTCATTTCGCCCAGGCCCTTGTAGCGCTGACGCGCCATGCCACGTTCGGCTTCTGCCAACAACCAGCGAATGGCGGCTCCAAAATCATTGACGGGGCTTGAACGCTGTTTGTCTCCTTCACCACGACGCACCACTGCACCGGGCTGAATCAGACCGCCAACGGTTTGGGCACATTCAACCAAGGTTCGGTAATCAGCGCTATTGATAAAGTCCATCTCGATCTGGCTGGCACGCACGTTTCCGTGATGACGACGCTCGACCGATAACATCCAGCGCTCATGTCGTTCGTCGTAACGCGCGTTCACATTCGGCTCCGCATCGCCGGTCAGACGTGCCGCCTGCGCCAGTCTCCCAGCCAAATCCACCGCGCTGGCCCGTGCTGATGCCTCGGTCGACAGGTCAATGGCGCAGCCATCCAGAATGGCTCTCAGACTGGCAGCGTCAATCGTTCTGGCCAGCCGGTCGATGAC
Organism: Burkholderiaceae bacterium; assembly: GCA_044359405.1. Taxonomy (GTDB): domain Bacteria; phylum Pseudomonadota; class Gammaproteobacteria; order Burkholderiales; family Burkholderiaceae_E; genus SYIM01. The sequence continues at coordinate 5,525 of JBIKMC010000071.1, read as the reverse complement.
CGCGCCGGCAACCAAATAACGTCGTGCCAGTTCACCCAATGATTCCGTGGCGATCGCCGGTGCCCCATGCCCAGGAACCAGCGAGGCGCCATCAAGCGCCACCCGGAGCATGGTCTGGTTCAGTTCGTGGTCGTCTTTCAGATAGCGCTCTTCGCGACCGTGCTTGATCTTGTAAAGCGGCGGCTGTGCGATGTAGACGTGTCCGCGTTCAACCAGTTCGGGCATTTGCCGATAAAGCAACGTGAGTAGCAGTGTTCTAATGTGTGCACCGTCCACGTCCGCATCGGTCATGATGATGATGCGGTGGTAACGGAGTTTGGCGACATCAAATTCGGGGCCTATCGACGTGCCCAGCGCCGTGATGAGAGTTGCGATCTGTTCGGACGAGATCAGTTTGTCAAAGCGCGCCTTCTCGACGTTTAGCACCTTGCCGCGCAGGGGCAGAACCGCCTGAAATTTCCGGTCGCGTCCCTGTTTTGCCGAGCCACCAGCCGAGTCACCCTCAACAATGAAGAGCTCGGCAGCGGCTGGATCTTTCTCTTGGCAGTCGGCCAACTTTCCGGGAAGACCGATGCCGTCGAGTATGCCCTTGCGCCGCGTCATTTCACGGGCCTTGCGCGCCGCCTCTCGAGCGCGGGCGGCTTCGACGATCTTGCCGCAGATGATTTTTGCATCCTGCGGTCGTTCCTGAAGAAAGTCTTCTAGACCTTTGGCGACCGCTTCTTCAACGGGTGCCCGAACCTCTGAGGACACCAGCTTGTCTTTGGTCTGCGAACTGAATTTGGGCTCTGGTACCTTGACGGACAGCACACAGGTCAAGCCTTCCCGCATATCGTCGCCCGAGGTCTCGACCTTGGCTTTCTTGGCTAATTCATTCACCTCGATGTACTTATTCACCACCCGAGTCATGGCGGCGCGCAAACCCGTCAGGTGTGTGCCTCCATCTCGCTGGGGAATGTTATTGGTGAAACACAGCACCTGTTCGCCATAGCCGTCATTCCACTGCATGGCCACCTCAACACCAATCGAAGCACCGGCTTCGGTATCGCGCGACGCCTGAACATGGAATACGTTAGGGTGAATGACCGTCTTGGTGCGATTGATGTACTCCACAAACCCGCGCACACCGCCGGCAAACGCAAAATCTTCCTCTTTGCCGACCCGTTGATCGATCAGCTTGATACGTACGCCATTGTTCAGAAACGATAGTTCGCGAAGACGCTTGGCCAGAATATCGTAGTGATACTCGACGTGACCGAAGATGGTTTCGTCAGCCAGAAAATGGACCTCGGTTCCCCTGAGTTGGGTATCGCCGAGTTTCTTGAGGGGAGACACCATTGTGCCTTCCTGCTGCTCGATGATGCGATCTTGTGCGATACCGCGGTGAAACTCCATGAAATAGGTTTGACCATCTCGTCGGACTGTCAGGCGCAGCCATTTGGACAGCGCGTTCACACACGAAACGCCAACGCCGTGTAGGCCACCTGACACCTTGTAGCTGTTCTGGTCAAACTTGCCACCCGCGTGCAACTCGGTCATGACGATCTCAGCGGCACTGCGCTTGGGGTCGTGTTTGTCATCCCACTTGATACCGGTTGGAATACCGCGACCGTTATCGATCACCGAGATTGAGTTATCGGTGTGGATCGTGACCAAAATCTCGTCGCAGTGGCCAGCCAACGCCTCGTCGATGGAATTGTCGACAACCTCGAAGACCAGATGGTGCAGTCCTGTGCCATCAGAGGTATCGCCGATATACATGCCTGGCCGTTTTCGCACCGCTTCCAGACCTTCAAGGATCTGGATCGAAGAGGAGTCATACGCTTTTTCGGTCATGGTTCATCTCAGATGCGCATCGGCATCACGACATACTTGAACTGGTCATCGCCGGGTACCGTCACCAGCGCACTCATATTGGCATCACCAAAATCGATTTGGACAGAGTCGGTCTTGAGTGTGCTCAACACATCCTGCAGATAGCCGACGTTGAAGCCAATTTCCAACGGGTCACCCTGGTAGTTGACCTCAACCTCTTCGTGGGCCTCCTCCTGCTCGGCGTTATTACTATGAATACGCAACCCCTCTTCAACTGACAGGGCAAGTCGAACTCCCCGGAACTTATCAGTCGTAAGAATGGAGGCGCGTGACAGTGCCGACGCCAGCGTGTCGCGAGCAACCACCAGTCGGCGATTGTGGGTTTTGGGAATCACTCGCTGGTAGTCAGGAAACTTTCCCTCAACCAGTTTGGTGAGTAACTCGACGTCTCCGAATCGCAGCCTCAGTTGGTTCGTGGCCATGTCGGCTGTTACGGCGTCTTCTGCATCGCCCAGCAGACGCTGAAGCTCAATCACCGTTTTGCGCGGGATGATGACTTCGTGGTGCGGCAAGTGGGTGTTTTCAAGCTGTGTCTCGCAATAAGCAAGCCGATGACTGTCGGTGGCCACCACACGCACTGTGGATCCTTCGGTCACCATCAGTAAGCCGTTCAGATAGTAGCGAACGTCCTGTTGCGCCATGGCGAAGTGCACCATCTGGAGCAGCTGTCTCAATTGCTTTTGCGGCATGGCAAAACTGGCTGACCATGTCTGCGCATCTTTGGCAATGGGGAAGTCTTCGACCGATAGAGTCTGAAGGGTGAATCGGCTGCGACCCGCCTGAATGCTGGCTTTGCGATCATCAAGTTTGACGGTGACATCGACCGAATCAGGTAGCGCCCTGAGAATGTCGATCAATTTACGGGCTGACACGGTGGTTCCGCCGTGGTCAGGGCCCGCTCCAAGTTCAGCCTGCGTACTGATTTGTATCTCGCCGTCGCTGGCCAGAAAGTTGACCGACTCGGCAGTCTTGCGAATCAGAATGTTGGCAAGAATAGGCAGTGTGTGGCGCTTGTCGACGATTCCGGCTACTACTTGTAGTGGTCGCAGAATGGCGTCGCGGTTTGCCTGTATGAATTGCATGATGTCAGGCTCCTGATGTTGCTGTTAAATGTATAGAGAACAAACCTGTGGATGAGTATAAAAATGGTTTATGAACCAAGGATTTGGAGCGCGTTATGGGTTGTGGGAAACGTGTTCCGGTGTCTGCGGATAGATTCGAACAACTTCGAGCTGCCACGAAAACAGGCAGCTTCTTCACCTTTGGTTCAGGTGATATCAAGCACTTTAAACCCCAGTTGTTCACGGCTTATCCACGTAGTGTTTGTTCAAGTACATGCAGTTGACGATTCATGTCCTGGTTGTGTTGGCGTAGTTCGGCGATACGCTTGACCGCATGCATGACGGTGGTGTGGTCGCGTCCACCGAACGCTTCGCCGATTTCTGGAAAACTTTTTTGCGTGAGTTCTTTTGAAAAGTACATGGCGACCTGGCGCGCGCGGGCGATGTGTGCGGGTCGGCGCTTACTGTACATGTCGGCGACCTTGATCTTGAAGAAGTCAGAGACCGTCCTTTGAATCGATTCAATCGAGACGGGTGTGCGATTAAGCGCGAGGATGTCCTTGAGGGCTTCGCGCGCCAACTCCGCTCCTACCGCTTTGCCGCGAAAACGGGCAAAGGCGAAGACTCGTAGGAGTGCGCCCTCAAGTTCTCGTACATTCGAGCGCAGGTTCTTGGCGATGAAAAACGCTACTTCTTCAGGAAGGCGTTCGCCGGACAGCTCGGCCTTGCGCAGCAGGATGGCGACCCGCATTTCGAGCTCGGGCGGTTCGATTTCAACGATGAGTCCAGAACCGAAACGGGAGATCAGTCGTTCTTCAATCCCGGACAGCTCCTTGGGATAGGTATCGCAGGTGAGTATGAGTTGTTTGCGTGCCGATAGCAGTGCTTCGAAGGTGTAAAAAAACTCTTCCTGGGTGCGCTCTTTGCCGCCCAGGAACTGGATGTCATCCACCAGTAAAAGATCAAGAGACTGGTACTTCTGTTTGAAGTCCTGCAAAGATTTGCGCTGAATGCCACGGACCATTTCGTCAAAATAGTCCTGTGCGTGGATGTAGCGAATACGCATGCCGGGTAGGCGCTGACGCAGGGCGTTGCCCGCCGCATGAAGTAGATGGGTTTTCCCCAACCCAACACCGCCATACAGGAAGAGGGGGTTGTACTGGCGACCGGGATGTTCGACGATCTGAAGGGCGGCCGACCAAGCCATCTGGTTGGCTTTGCCGTTAACAAACGAATCGAAGGTAAGGTCAGGTCTGAGTCTTGAACTTTCGGGCTCAGTCAGTTCAGGTAAAGACGCTGACGAGGAGTCGGACCCACCGGCAGACACCTGAGCGATACGGGTTGAAGGTTCGTGACCCGGAACAGACCGCGCGGGAGGATCCGGTTCTCCGTCACGGTGAACCTCGAAGCTGACGCTAAGCTCTTCTCCGAAACAGTCGATGGCTAAATTACGAATGCGCGCTTCAAACTGGTCCTTGAGACGGTTGAGTTTGAACAGGCTGCCAACGCCCAGGCGCAGCCTCTTGTCTTCGGAGTCATAGCCCAAAAAGACCAGGGGTTTGATCCAGGGTTTGAATTGCTGCGGTGGCAGCTCTGATTCGAGCTTGGCCACGCAGTCGAGCCAGCATTGCAGCATCAGGCTATCGGCGCCAGGTGAAGATGAGGTAAAACCGCCAATATTAACCCGGAAGCACTTGTCGGTTGGCCGGCTCAAATTGACAGTGACGGTCTGAATGGGCTGTAATGAAAGGCTTTTTTCCTAGTGCTGGGATACTGTCATGAAACGAACTTATCAACCTTCTGTTACCCGCCGAAAGCGCACACACGGTTTTCGGGTGCGCATGAAAACCCGTGGGGGTCAGGCGGTCATCCGGGCTCGCCGCGCCAAGGGCCGCAAGCGCCTGGCCGTCTGAGCCGCGCTACGGCCTGATGCTTCGCCGCGGTGATCGCAGTACTCTTGCACGATGGCTAGGCGTAGTCCGAAGCGGGGCCTGGATTCGCTCGGGCTTGCCAAAAGCAGGCCGGTGGTCTTTACGCCCTGTCTGAGTCTGCATCGTGTCCCCGGGCCGGTAGATGCGCTTGCCCCACCGGTCAACGCTGACAGCAATCCGTTTGTCGTCCGCAAGTCAGGTATCAGGCGCCGGCCCATCAACTTGCTTGACCGATTGGTTTTATCGGTGCCCAAACGGCTTTTGGCTCATGCGGTTGACCGCAACCAGGTGCGACGTATCGCTCGCGAACATTGCCGCCGGGTGTCTGATCAGCCAACCGATTCATGGGCTTGGATGTTGCGATTGAGAGCGTTGCCCGAGGGGTATGCCACCGCCAGTCATTCTGCGCAACGTCGCCGTTGGCATCTTGAGTTTGAAAGATTGTTGGGGCGCGCGACCCATGCGGGCTTGCTGATCAATCAGTCGGATCAGGCGGATATCGCTTCAGGGGCGCCGCGGTGACGCCCTACGAACACGAGTCGGACGATCGCGGGTTGCGCGTCGGTAGCTGCCAGGCATGCACGACGCGCAGGGCGGGTGCTGTCTTGAGTCGGTTGATTGCGTTTCCGGTGAGCGTTTACAGACTGGTGGTCAGTCC
>JBIKMC010000070.1:0-13386 GCA_044359405.1 Burkholderiaceae bacterium | reverse complement strand
CCGCAGCCAAGGGCTTGATCTTCAGATCAGCCAGGTCTTTCTTGACCGTGGCATAGCCCTTCTTGACGGTATCTGTGAAGCGCTTATCTTTTTCCCAAAGACTGATCTGCTCGTCCGTGAGCAACTTGGGCGAGGTCAAGGCTGAGCTGCTGATTGGCACATCGCTGTAGCTGCCGTCATCAAAGATGGTGAGGTTTTTGATCACACCCGCCTTCTCGGCTGCCTTGAGCACCGCCCGGTGATATTCAATCTGCTTGGCGATGATCTTGACCTCTTGCGCACGTGGCTCATCCAGCAGATCAACCATACGCTTGGCGATATTTGTACGCGCCTGCTCGGCCGAGGCGACCCCGCCCGAACCGTCACCATTGACCGTCAGGTCGTTAGAGACTACGGTGTACACAACCGGCTTGGTCGAGATACCCGACAAGGTCAGCGTATCGCCTACAGCCCAGGTTCCCTTCAATGCAATGGCATCAACCTGCCGGCCTTGCGGCGAATCGGTGCCAACGACACGGACCCGGGCGCTGCTGGTATCGGAAAGCCCCTGGAGCGACGCCCAACCGCCACCCTCGGACACCGGCTTGCGCGCCGTGAGCGTGATGACGTTGCCGCTGGCGGTCGCCGTGGCGAGCGAGCCCGGTGCATTGTTGATGCGCTTGGCAAGCTCGCTGGCAGCCTTGATGCCCGCATATTTGTCACCATGCCCACTCCAGAGACTGAAGGGGCTGGTTTCGTAAAAGTCTCGGGAGGTAATCTTGTAACTGACGTCCTGGGAGGCGACACCCCGCACCGTGAGCACGGTGTCGATGTAAAAATTGCCCTCAATTGTGAGGGTCGCTGCTGCAGATTTGCCGCTGGCCTCGCTGACGGAACTCAGTTCGCCCTGGCCAACTACTCGCGCAACCAGGCCATACCAACCGCCACCTTGAGCGATCGGGCTCTTGGCCGATAGCGTGATGACCGAGCCTGTACCCCCAGCGCTGGAATTGGCTCCGGGTGCAGCATTGATCAGTCCGCGCAGCTTGGCCGCGATGTTGCTGAGGGCCTGTGCATCGCTGGCTCGAACGCTGGAACCCTTGCCGTCAGCCGTGAGGTCATTGGCGACCACCCGGTAGGTGATGACGGAGTCGGACAGACCGGAAATGAGAATCGTGGAACCTACCCGGTACTGACCCGACAACAACAGGGTATCCACCTCGCGACGCGTGGCCACATCGACGGCGAGAACGCGATCATTGTCGAGAATGGCCACGTCCGTGTAGGCATCCGATCGTGCGCCTGAGACCGCCCAGGTGACCCCGCCATCCCGTGACACGATGACCGCACCACCTTCAACCGTAAGCGCGATCATTTGTCCATCGGCTGAAATCGACGCAGCCTCATAATTCAGACCGGCCGGTGCGCTCGCAGCGACCCAGGTGGCACCCTGGTCCGTGGACAGCCAGACACCTGAGCCGGCCGACCCCGCCGGCATCGACGCAATGGCCACCTGCCGCACCGGCGAAATCGCGAGGTCACGCCAGGCAAGCTTCTGATCAAGCACTGAACGGATGACCTCGCGCTCAGACGCAACCACCAGACCGAATTCGACTCCCGACAGCGAGAAGCCCACCGCATCGGCGCCCGGCGTGTCTTCGCTGTCGACGACCTTGTCGCCATTGCTGTCGACCAGCGGGCCACCATTGAGGCCCGCAAACGCCTGAAGCTCGGATCCGCCGACCGTGAGCACATCGTGGCTGATGCGACTACCATCGGCCAGCACCAGGTCACGGGTGGACTTCTCGAAACCCAGCGATCCGCCCACATAAAAGAAACTGCCGACGCGGATCTCGACATCGCCCACCGCACGCAACAGATTGCCGCGTTTGCTTTCAACGTCGAGCTCGTAGCGCGCAGGCTCGCCTGTGTCGCGGTCAGTGCCAATCACGATCTGTTGCGGCGTGACACCAAAGTCGATGACTTTGCGTGTGGCATCGACCGTGTCGGGCAAGCCGAAGACCTGATTGGCCTCAACCGACAGATTTTTCACCGACAAATCGATGTCGGGCCCGCCGACAAACTCGATCGTATCGGCGCCGGCCTCAAGGCCCAGCCAAGTCACACCGGAAAGCTCAGCCTGTGCCGTACCGCGCGGCGTCATGATGGCCAGCGCAAAGCGCGCGTCTTCCAGCGAGAAACCGCGGGCGTTTCCGTTGGGGGTATCGTCGCCTGTAATCAATCCATCGGCGTTGCTGTCAACCCGATACGGCCCATCGACACCGGCAAAGACGTTGATGTCATCGCCACCGAAACTCAGCGCGTCAACCAGGACAGACGTGCCATCCGCCAGCTTGACCGTGGTGCTGTATTTTTCGAAGCCCAGCATGCCGCGGGCATGGACGAATCCGCCCAACCCGACCTCGAATTCACCCGAAGCGCGGATAGACTCGCCCCGCTTGCCGTCAAGATCGATGTCACGCGTGGTTCGATAGCCCGTGGATACTTCGAAGGGCTTGGCCTTGAAATCGATGACCTGTGTGCTGGTGTCGGAGCCCGCCAGCGGATTCTGAACGAGGTTGATGCCCACGTCGATGTGGCGTGCTGCCGCGGTGACTTGCGGCACACCCACCAAAGCGACTTCGGCAGCGCTGGCCTCAAGGGCGATCCAGCGGCGCGAACTGGCTTTTTCATAGGCCAGCACCAGCCCGAATTCGCCGCCATTTGCCGTCAGGCCAATCGCTTCCGTATTGGCTTCATCGTCAAGGTTGACCTGACCATCACCATTGGTGTCGACCCGGTAGGGCCCGTTGACCCCCACGAACAGGTTGAGATCGGTTCCGCCAATCGACAGCATTTCGGTGTTGACCGTCTTGCCGTCAGCGAGCTTGAAATCGGGTGCCGACTTCTCGATAGCCAGCGTACCACTGGCATGGAAGAAGCCGGCTACGTCGATCTCCATGCCACCCGCGGCACGGATCAGTTGCCCACGCTGACCGTCCAACGTGAACTGCAGACTCTTGCCGGTACCCGTGGCAATCTCGACTGCACCGCTGACCGTCTTGCCGTCGACCACACGGGAACCGAAATCGATCACCTTGTCATCAACCTCGGCTTCGGTAAAGCCGTGTGCCAGGTTGATATCGATACCCAGCGAATGCACTTGAAGCTTGATGTCGTCGGGCAGACCGATCATCGTGTCGACACGTTCGATGCTGCCGGTGAGGGCCGTCCAGCGCTTGCCAAAGTAAGGCGAGCTTGGATCGGACGCCTTCGACTGGAAAAGACCCAGACCGAACTCCACGCCGCTGACGCCCAGACCCCGAGCATCGGGGTTGATTTCGTCATCGGCGATGACCGTGTCGCCATTGAGATCCTTGCGGTAAGGCCCCAGACCTACGAAAGCGCTCAGATCAGTGCCGCCAACGCTGATCAGTTCGGTATCGACCTGGCTGCTGTCAGCCAGCGTCACCGTCTGAACACGGCGCTCGAATCCCAGCGAGCCTGCGACCTCGAAGAAATCGCCGACCCGCAACTCGACGTCACCCGTAGCGCGCACATACTGTCCCAGACGACCGTCGTGATCGATCTTGATGGTGCTGCTGGGCCCATTGATGACGTCGATCGCACGCTTGCCCTCTTCGCCCGCGAAATCGATCACCTTGCGATCATTGTCGGCGCTGGCAGTGCCCCCCACGGCCAGATTGATATCAAGGCCGATGTTGCTGACCTTGATGGTGACGTCTTCAAGCCCTACAAACTCGACACGACCCGCAGTCGCCGTTGCGGCACCCCACTTGAGATCGGCTACGGCACTTTGTCCGGCCTGCGGCGTGAACAGTGCGACGCCAAAGTCGACGTCTTCCATGACCAGACCAAACGCACGACCATTGGGCGTGTCGGTAGCGTCGATCTTGCCATCCAGATTGCTGTCGACCCAATACGGGCCGTTGAGACCGGCGAACGCATTGAGATTGCGCGCACCGAAGGCGAGCATGTCGGCCCTCACCTTGGTACCGTCAGCCAGCACCACATCACGCGTGGATTTTTCGAAGCCCACCGAACCGCTTACCCAGAAAAAGTCTGCGACCTGCAGCTCGATGTCGGCAGCCGCACGCACCAGCGTGCCAAGGTTGCCATCGAAATTCAGGCTCATCGAGGGGATTGTGCCGGGGCCAGTCGCTCCGGTCGGCACGGCAACCGCCGCGTTCTTGTAGTCGATGACCGTACGTCCATCGGTACCGACGTTCACCTGAACACTGAGCCGCTTGGCCTCGGCTTCCATCAGGGGCAGGCCAAACTCCTCGGCGGCTTTCGAGGTGGCAGTCGCGCTGACCCATCCGCGCGGTGAGGCCGTATTGCTGGATACCTGCTTCTCGAACGCCATTGCCAGACCGAGATCGACGCCAGTGAGTTCAAAGCCCGCGGCTGTCGTGTTGACGTCGGTCTCGTCGCTCAACAGACCATCACGATCCGTATCGACCCGATAAGGTCCGTTGAGACCTGCGAAGGCCTGCAGATTGGACCCGCCAATCAGCCAGCGACGCGCCTGCACCGTGGTGCCATCCGACAAGGTCAGCGTCGCATCGGCATTCTTCATCTCGAAGCGGCCGTCGACTGTCAGGAAGTCGGCCGTAGTGACCATCATCCCAACCTGATAGCTGCGCTCGACCCCGAAATAGTCGGAATTGAAGAACATGCCCAGACGATCTTTGTCGATCGTGTCGTGCGCCTTGATATCGACCAGATCTGCCAGCGGACGCTGCACCGTGTCGAGCGACAGACTTGCACTGGTATTGCGCACCTGAAGCAGGCGCGAACCGTCATCAAACCCGAACAGCCCGCTACCCTCGGTAAACTTGCCGGCGATGGTGGTCGCCGAAATCAGATCAAAGCTCTGCTTGAGCTGCGGGATGAACCCGGGCTGCACAACGACTTCGACCTCAACCGTGTCAACCACCTCGGTGCCCATCACCGGCTGACGAAGACGCACATCAAGGTAGGCGCCCGGCTGAATAGTCAGCGTGCCAGTCACCTGCAAACGGTCATGACCGCCGGCTGCGCCGTCGGTGAGCGTGAGCGCCAGGCGTTGCCCGGCCGCGATGGTCTGGTCGCCGTCGATGAGCAGAAGGCCCGGTGAACTGCCACGACTGAAGGTACCCGCAACCGACTGCCCATCGGCCCCGACGATGCGCAATCCGTTGGCCGCACGGATGACGAGATCGCCCTGATTGGACAACTTGACTGCATCGAGCTTGTCAACCGTATCGGTCGCCTGCAGAACGATCTGCCCCGCTGCCGCCGTGATGTCGTCGGCCAATTGAATGCGCGCCCCAGTGCCCGCAGCACTCAACATGACAAAGCCCGCACCCGAGGTGCTCACCTTCGCGCCCACGATGGTGCGCAGACTGCCGGGCTGCGCCGCCGAACCGACCGACAGCGATACATCGCCGCTGCCTTGACTGCGCAGACCATTCAGCGAAGTGGTCACACTGTTGGACAGCAACTCGCCAGCACGTGCAACCGTTACCGTCACGCTGTCGAGATCAACCGAGTTTTGCTCGGCAAGCCGGATGCCGGCACCCGCTTCCGCCGCCAGCATCCCAACGGACAGCTCAAGCGAATTGGCAACACGCGCAGCATCACTGCCTGCCACGCCACCAGCCTGCCGCGCACCGCCAACATCCTCGCCGGCCCGCAACAACAGCTTCGCTGCGACCACGTCGGGCGTCGTCGGATCACTGCCACCGTCGGCATCGGCAATGGACCCGCCCTGGGCAATGACCGCTACCGCGCCTGCACCGGCCAGCACCTCCGACAGCAGCACACCGCCAGCCGACAGCTGACCCGCCGCTATCCGAATGTCGGCCCCACCGGCCGAGTCGCCCGTGCTGCGTATGACCGCATCAGAGGCGAGTGCGATGTCGCCCCCGGCAGCAAGATCGATCGTGCCCCCGGATGTCTGTACCGAGCTGCCCGCAGCCAGGGTAAGGTTGCCCTGCCGCGCCTGAACACTGATGGCGCCCGTCTGAGCGCGGATAAAGCCCGCAGCAGCCAGGCTGATGCTGGCGTTAGCGTCGAGCAGCAGAGAACCGTTGCCAGTCAGCGCGAGCCCGGCGGCACTCACCGCCACCGAACCGCCCGCACGAATCAGGAGAGACCCTCCCGATGACTGCGCATCAAGCGAAAGAGGGGCTGCCGCAGCACTGGACACCTTCAACGTGTCCGACGCAGCGGTTGTCGTGGCGGACGTGCCGACGCCGCTCTGCGCGGACAGAGAGACGGTACCCGCCATGAGGTCGAGGCCCGATGCAGCTGTGCCGACGATGCTGCCGCTGGCCGCTTCAAGTCGCACAGCACGTGTGGCGTCGCTTGAGCGCAGCAAGAGCCCGCTCAGGCGCAGATCGCCACTGGTCTCGCGAATACGAGCCGAGGCATCGATCGAGCCGGACAGGGTGCCAGCATCTCCCTGAAGATCGATGAGCAAGGGCTCTGCCGACGTACCCACCTGGGCCGAGCTTCCGCGGGCCGTATGCAGCACGATGTTCTGTGCGCTGACGGTTGCCGTCGGAGCACTTCGGAGCACGCTCAGCCTGGAGCTCAGAGCCGCTTCGTGGTTGGCCCCCATGGCAGCGCCCAAGGAGACCACGCCCTGGCGACCACCGACATCCAACTCGACCGAAGCACCTGTACCGCGCGCAGTGATGGCGCCACCGATCACCAACGCATTGGCATCGGCCGTCGCAGCACTGGCCAGCGAGCGCAAGACAAGATCGCCCGCTTGGGACTCGGTGCCCGCCACAAGACCCGAAATATTGAGTGGCCCTGACGACAGATGATCGATCACCAGATCTCGTCCAGCCTGAGCATTCAGGCTGGAGGCAGCGATGGTGAACGCTGATGCAGGCAACGCGCCTGATGAAAGCGCCGATCGGGCAGAGATCTCTCCGCCGGCAATCAGCGTTAGGCCGCCGGCCTGAACCGACGCCAGGCTGCGTGGGGCGTCATCGGCTGTGGCAGTGAGCCCGCCCGCAGGAATGAATGATGCGCCCAAGGGCTTGCCGCTGATGGCGCCCGAGGCCTCAAGACGCACCGCTCCAGTGCTGACAATCGCCGAGTCGAGCGTGAGCCCACCCGAGGCTACGGTGAGGGTTACATCGTTGCCGCCCGCTGCGATGCCTGCGACCCGCAGATCGCCACCTGCGGCCTGCTCGGCCAGCACAAGCGCGCCGCCGACTTGATCGACCTGAACGCTGCGCACTGCAGTACGCAGGTTGATGCCACCCTGTGCGCTGCTAAGAACAAGATCACCCCCGGCAACCAGTCCGCTGGAATCGAGCATGGACATGCCGGATGCCGCGACCAATTTCACCGTGGATCGGGACGCAGAATTCACGGAGTCCACGACCACAGCTCCGGCCGTCTGGAACTCGAACGATCCAAAGCCCGCCCCGGCGTCCATGAGACGAACCGAACCCGTCGCCAGATTGTTGACCTGTACATGCCCAGAGCCCAGCGAGCGCAGCCGCAAATCACCTGTGGTGTTGATGATCGCAGTCGATCCGCCTGCGCCCATGATCGCGCCCTGCGCGGTGATGGATAGTGGGCCCGCACCCATGACGAGCGGCACGACCCCGTTGTTGCTGTCGCGCGGCGCAATCACGACATCGCCACCGGCCGTCAGACTCAGGCTCATGCCTGCGGGCTGTAATCCGTCTACGGTGACCGAGCCGCCGGCATCCAGACTCAAGGATGACAGCGCATGGCTGATCGCCTTCAGCGTGATGTCGCCCGTGGCTGCGATTCGCAGCGATGCGCCCGAGGCTGCCCCGAGTTGCGCCAAAAGCACATCGTCGACCACCACGTCACCCGAAATCAACAACGGTGCCGCGCCTGGCCAGGTCGTGGCGATGGAAGACGAGTTGCCGCTTCCCGCGGCACCCAGCGGCCGGGTGGCCGCAGCCTCGATGCGCTGCACGCCGCCAATTGCAGAAGCCGAACTGGCAGAAACACTGATCGTGGCCGGCAGGGCCGCGGTCGTCGACGATTTTTTCCAGACGATTGCGCCCGGCTTGCCCAGGAAGCGCGCAAGCGTCAGGGCGTCACCGGTGAGGACGATACGGCGCGCGTCGATGGCCGCATCATTCGCGAACTCACGCAGCAGCCCGGATGGCACAGCCGAGACCAGGGTGCCGGCACTTCCAGTGGGCACCTCGATGGCGACGCGCAATGTACCCACTGCGGCACTGGCCAGACCCAGCGGCGAGACGCCCAGATTGATGCTGCCGTCGCTGGCAACCGAGACCGTATCCGGCAACACGACTCGTGGTGCGTCTTGAACAATGGCGGCCGGTTGGACCGTTGGGAAGCTGATCTTGGCAACCGTGCTTGCACTTGCGCCCGAGGTCGGCTCGATCAGGGTGACCGTCAGTTGGCGATCCGTCGTTGACGAATCGGCGGGCGTGTAGCGCAGCGACGCGGCATTGACCGTACGCAGCCAAGCCGTGAGGTTGTCGAGCGTGCCAGAGACCACGAGATCGGCGCTGCCGCTTCCGCTAACCACAGAGACGGTGGCTGAACCGGTGGTGCTCAGCGTTCCGGCGTCGGCCTGCAATCGCAAGCGGTGCACCAGATTCTGCGTATCAAGACCAGCGAAAAATACCGAACTGCCCATCGAGTTGGGCATGAAAATCGCTGCGGGGCTGCCCGCTTTGGCCGGCAGACCGCTGGCAAAGCTCGAGATGAAGGCGATGGGCGCCAACACATTCGAACTGGCAATATTCGCCTCAATCTGGGCCTGACTGGAAAGCTCTTCAGTCGCGCTGGCACCCACCTCGCGCAGCTTCATGACGATGCTGGTTTTGTCGGAGGTGTTCAGCGTCAGCTTGCCGGCGTTGATCCAGGCATTGAGGGCCGTTGCACTGCCACTCGCCTTGAGCAACGTCGTGTCCTGGCCTTGCGTCTCTATCGTCACGCCATTGAATGCGGCGCCAGCCAGCACTCCCGAACCCGCATCGACAGTCAGCTCGAGCGTCTTGGCGCCGCTGTAACTGATGCGGTTGGTTCCCAGCTTGAGCGGCGTTGGAGCACCGCTGACCACCGTAGTGCTCGCAGGCAGGGTCAGCTTGGGCGCGACCTGTTGCCCAGAGGGGCCCGAGTCATCGAAGACCAACGTGCTGTAGACAGTCTGAGAGTTCTTCTGGCCGACCAGATCATCGAGAACCACCACGCGCAGCTTCGAGGCGTTGATCTGCCCGCTGGAAAGACCCGATAGATCAAGCTCGACACCGTCACGGGCGAGCGCCGCGCGAATCAGGGCGGGTGCGCCCTGAAGAACCAGCGAACCGTCCGTCCCGGACGTCACCAACAACCCGCTGCTGTCGCCGTTGAACAATACGGATGGCAGCATCTGCATGCTGGTGTCGAGCGTCGGCGTCTCGACGCCTACAGTCAGTCTGACCGAATCGTGAACACCGGACAGCCAGTCGGGCGAAAGCTTGAGGAACCGATTGCCCGTCATGGCGTCGCGCGGCAGCAGCGACACGTCGATGCGCTCGGGCATGCTCACCGTGCCCGAGAAATCGCCGGTGATGTCGCTGAGCACCTCCCACTCAAGCGCGACTGCGCTGCTGCGTCCGGCTGAGTCACCCACGCGAACTTTTAAGTGGGCGGTTGCGGGGGCTCCGTCAGCCACCGACTTGACCTGCACCTTGCCGGCGGACAGATAGGCATTGAGGTCAGCCGCGCTGCCCTTCAACGTACCCTTCCAGGCACTGGGATCGAGATTGACGATGACGCCACTCGTCGCCGAACCGAACACCAGCTCGCTGGCTTCGCTGCGGGTGTCGGGCGTTGAAGCCGGACCCGTAAGCTCAAAGCTGACGGTGAGTTCGCCGGAACCGGACAACTCAAGATTGAGCGGCGCGGACAGTCCGTCGCGAAGCGCACTGACCAGACCCACTGATTCAATAGCCGGCGCAACGGAGACCTCGGAGCTCAGAAGCGTAATACGGCTGCTGACGACGGAATTGCCCTGACTGATCACAACGTTGAGCATGCCGCCGGAGCCCTTATAGTTGAGCCCGTCAGCCGCGCGCAGATAGCCATTGATCTTGTCGGCCGTGCCGACGATGCTGATCACCCCGTCGCTGTCGCTGATCGTAAGCCCACTGGCGGCTGCAGCAGTCAGCGTCCCGCGATCGACGCTCAGGCGGACGGTGTATTCAAGGGTCGCACCTGGCAGTAGTGTGGACTGCAACGCCGAGGCAGGAATGTCTGCCCACTGGGCTGTATCGGGCAGCGTCCAGCGCACCTTGATGAAGTCACCACCTCCACCCTCCTTGAGCAACGCCTCGTAGTAATACGCCTGACCCGCTTCGAGGCGAATCGCGGCGGATATTTGCGTAGCTGGTACTTTGGTGTAATCCGTTTCATTCGAGCTAACACCCGCCAGCGATGCCACCTCGCGCAGATTGGCGGCGCTGCTGTCGGTACTCAGTCGGAACGACGAGTGATCATCAGACGCAACGGCGAACTTGTAGTCGCCCGTAACCGGCGCGATCAAATACCCGCTGATGCGCTGGCCAAAGCTTGCACCCTCGTCTTTCGTGAAGATACCGCTCAGCCACTCCATCGCAGTGGGCGCCGTACCCAGCTTGGGCACGAGCGTACTGATCGTCGTGCCATCGAGGGATTCCCAGCGTTCCGCTCGAGCACCTGACGGCGTCGAAACGAAGCGCACAGCGCCACCGTTCTCTGGGTCCACCATGACTACGGACGGCAGATTGACCAACAGTGGCGCTACTGCAGCGGGGACCGTCGCCGTCGGTGCTACAACGTCAATTTGGGTCGAAGCAAGCAACTGTCCGGGCGCCTCGTCGCTACCGGATGCGGCCGCACCCTCGAACAATCGAACTTGGATATCGACCGGTGAGCCGCCTTTGAACCCCTGCCGCTCGCTCGTTTTGAGCCAGGAGGCCAGCTCGGAGGCCGTGCCAACCACACGCACCTTGCTAGCCTCTGCGTTATTTAACCCGTCCACCCAGGTTGAGTTCTGCAGATCCCAACGGAAAAACTGCAGCGAATCCCAAACCAATTTCCTGATTGACAGCGCCTCTTTAGCAGTACTGGCATCAAATCCAGACTGCCGCAGTTCAAGCTCAAGCGTCAGCTTGCCGGTGCCGCCGTCGGTGATCGCGCTGGCTGGATAGATAATCGGCGTGAAGGTAGTCGCAAGCGCACCTGCAAGCTTGATCTGCACCGGCGCAAGCAGACTCGGCGGTCGATTGG
Source organism: Burkholderiaceae bacterium (assembly GCA_044359405.1). Taxonomy (GTDB): domain Bacteria; phylum Pseudomonadota; class Gammaproteobacteria; order Burkholderiales; family Burkholderiaceae_E; genus SYIM01. The sequence goes on along the minus strand of JBIKMC010000070.1, from coordinate 2,118 downwards.
CCGCGGGGTTGAGAGCGTCGATCCGAATTCCCGCAGAGGTACTCGAATGTACCGGACCATCCTCTGCCAATGTAGCAGCCCGCACCGTCAGACTTGCATCGTCCGCGGTTCCACCATCGGCCGGCGGCTTCAGCATAAGCCGCCCGCCAGCAAGCGCGGAGGCCAGCCCTGCACTACTTGCACCGGCAGGTCCCTCGATGATGAGTTGGTTTGATACCAGCGACTCGGCAGACTGAGTCAGGGAGGGTCGTTTGATCGTCAGGGTAGCCGTATCCAGCGCTACCGCAGGCCGCTGCGAAGCATTCGCCGCCTGGATCGAAAAATCGACCGAACTTGCCGGCCCAATGAGTTCGACGTTGTCAGCGGTAAAGAAACGGTTAAGGGCGAATTGCGTCCCCGTGAATCGAAGCTTCTGCCCGATCTGCCCGGTCGGACTGACATCGGCGACGACGACACCAGTACCCGAATTGGCAGCGAGACTACTGCCCTGGGCAACACTCAGTTCGACCGTAACGCTATCGGAAACCAGGGGCTGGACCCAGTCTCTCGACAAGGCTGTGAACGCCCCGTCAGACTTGCTGACCTGAATGCGGGCGTAGTTGTCAGAGTCCCATCCGAGAAAAATCCGCTCCTTCTCTTCGTAATGTTCAAGCTCGAAATAATAGGCTTGCCCCTTGTTGAGGGTGATGGCATCGGACGTCGGCTTGTTGTCGCTGCGGGCGACATCGCTCGGTGTGCTTGTCGGCACTTCCTCAGGGGAGCCTGCGGTATAAAGCCGGAATTTACCGAGATCGTTGGCCTCGATCTTGAATCGGTAAGAGGCTGTTTCGGGCGGAACAATCCAGCCTCTCAGCCAGTGGGTCTCGCGTTCGCCCACGCTGTCAAACAACCCACCCGATCGAAGGTCAAGATAGGGCATCTGCAGCCCCTCGGCGTCTCGAAGGCTGAAGCTGCTGTCCCTCTGATAGCTCGCCTGACCGGTCAGGAACGGAGCCTCATCAAATCGAATGAAACCATCGTCGCGAATAACGTAACTCGTCGGTAACTTGAACTGCCCATCGCGGACCGTTCCAGTCGTATCGAAGGTTTTGATTTCAATCGGAGCGAAGCTCACAACCAGATCAGAAGAGCCCACCGCGACAACAAGAGTTGTGTCACCACCCGCTCGAAGCTTGAGCTTGCCCGCAGCCAAATAACTGTTGATCTGCGGCAAACTGCCCGCGAGGGTTACGCGGTTGTCCGTCACGGCAGCTGAAAGACCAACCGATGCATCGGCATCGGCTTGAAGCTGATTGCCGGACCCTCCGATGACCAAGGTAAGGGTTCGCAGCGGCTCGACGAACTGCGAAGCCGCGGCCAGCGCGAGCTCGCTATCCGGACGGATCATCTCGAGACGAAGAGAATCGAGATAATCAACCGCAATGCTCATCGTCTCTGGCAGATTGACCGACGGGAAGTCGGCGAAAGACAGATCCCCGCCCGTCGTCGTGAAGCTTACCTCTAGCCTCCCAGACCCCGCACTGCCTTCGCCGACCAGGGCCTGGACCGGCACCCCGATGGGCTGCCCGTTGACCGTCTGCAACGCTGTCGGTGTGATCAGCGTTGGCGCCTTGACAATCCCACTGCCTGAAGTGGGCACTGGCAGCAGCTGGATCATTGCCTCAAAGGTGCGCCCATTCGTGTCCTCGAGCACCCAGGACTGCGTTGCCATGCGGCCGATATCCGAGACCTCGACGCGGGCCCTGCCGTTGGCAAAATAGGTCGACAATTGGCTGGCCGTGCCAGCGAAAGTCACCGTACCCGGCCCGGACGTCGAAAGATACGGAAAACCGGTAGTCGGGTCGTTGTATGTGTTTTGGGTTCGCGAGACGAAAACACCGTCAGCATTCACCGCATCCAGCCAGTCCTGCTGGGTCAGCTTGATCTTGAAGCTGAGCGTACCCGTCCCCTGGAAGGCATTGGCAGGGAATTGCAGCGGCAGATAATCGACCGGCATCGACAAGCTCGCCTTCGTCCCTCTTACATAATCCTCAGGGCCAAAGACAAGCTGCAAGGGCGCGGCCACGAAGGGGGCCTGAACCGCAGCATCAGAAATCGGTAATGATACGGCGACCACCG
>JBIKMC010000326.1:0-3937 GCA_044359405.1 Burkholderiaceae bacterium | reverse complement strand
TGAGCAGTTCGAGTGGTTGCGCCAGATGTTCCCGGCTGGCCTGCACAGTTCTGTCTGGCTGGTCATTCCTCTGGGAGCCGCACTGGCGGCGCTGTTCGGCATCTTGCTGGGCGCACCCGTTCTACGCCTGCGTGGCGACTACCTGGCTATTGTCACCCTGGGGTTTGGCGAGATCATTCGCATCTTCATGGTCAATCTCAATGCGCCATTGAACATTACCAACGGGCCACAGGGCATCAGTAACATCGACCCCGTGTTCATCGGTCCGATCAATCTGGGTAAAAGTCTGCAGGTGGCCGGATTCACCATCCCTTCGGTCACGCTGTACTACTACCTCTTCCTGATACTCACTATCGCAGTCATCATCATATCGATTCGCCTGCAGGACTCCCGCATCGGACGCGCCTGGATGGCCATCCGCGAAGACGAGACCGCCGCCAAAGCCATGGGCATTCATGTGCGCAACGTGAAGTTGCTGGCGTTTGCGATGGGGGCCTCATTCGGCGGTGTGTCGGGCGCCATGTTTGCCGCTTTTCAGGGCTTCGTGTCACCCGAAAGTTTTGTGCTGATGGAGTCCGTGGTCATCGTGGCCATGGTGGTGCTGGGGGGCATGGGCTACGTGCCCGGCGTCATTCTGGGCGCCATCCTGCTCTATGCCATCCCCGAGCTGCTGCGCGAAGTTGCCAAGCCCGTGCAAATGGCCTTGTTCGGCGAAGAGCTGGTGGCGCCTGAGGCTTTGCGCATGCTGCTGTTCGGGCTCGCCATGGTGTTGATCATGCTGTATCGGCCGCGCGGTTTATGGCCCGCACCGGTACACGGTAGCAAGCCAGTTCAATCATGACGGCGGTTGCTGAGCAGACTGCCGGTTCAACGCCCTCCAGTGCGTTGGGCGATGAGTGGCTGTTGGCCGTCGATAGTGTCTCCAAGCGCTTTGGCGGCTTGCAGGCACTCAGCGAGGTGGGCGTTCGCATTCGTCGTGGCGAAATCTATGGCCTGATTGGCCCCAACGGGGCCGGCAAGACCACGTTTTTTAATGTCATCACTGGACTGTACACGCCCGACAGCGGTCGCTTCGTGCTGGCGGGAAAACCGTACGAGCCCACCGCGGTTCACCAGGTTGCGCAGGCCGGCATCGCGCGCACTTTTCAGAACATTCGTCTCTTCGGCGAAATGACGGCCCTTGAAAACGTGATGGTGGGCAGACATGTGCGAACCCGCGCAGGCATTTTCGGTGCGGTGTTCCGCACGGCCGCCGAGCGGCGCGAAGAAGCCGAGATTCGTGCGCGAGCCCGGGAATTACTGGCGTTTGTCGGTATCGATAAGTTTGCCGACTATCAGGCCCGTACGCTGTCCTACGGTGATCAGCGCAGACTGGAAATCGCTCGAGCACTCGCCACTGAGCCGAAGCTGCTTGCGCTCGACGAACCGGCTGCAGGTATGAACGCCACTGAGAAGCTCACCCTACGTGCGTTGCTGGTCGATATCCGCAAGCGTGGCACCACCATTCTTCTGATTGAGCACGATGTGAAGCTGGTCATGGGTCTTTGTGACCAGGTGACGGTACTTGACTACGGCAAGGTCATCGCACAGGGGGCACCCGCTGAGGTGCAACGCAATCCGGCGGTCATCGAAGCCTATCTTGGCGCATCGCACACGCCGCAACCGACTGCACAGGCGCCGTCCGCATGAGCTCCCAAGCCCTGCTTCAGATCCGAGACCTGAAGGTCGCCTACGGCGGAATCCAGGCGGTCAAGGGTGTCAGTCTCGAGGTTTATCCCGGCGAGCTGGTCGCCCTCATCGGTGCCAATGGCGCGGGTAAAACATCTTCGCTCAAGGCAATCACCGGCTTGCTGCCCTGGCGCGATGGCGAAGCACACTACGCGGGGCAGTCCATCCGCGGGCTGGCGCCGCACCAGCTGGTCACTCGAGGGTTGGCCATGGTACCCGAAGGGCGTGGCGTCTTCACCCGCATGAGCATTGTCGAGAACCTGCTCATGGGGGCCTACACCCGCAAAGACGGCGCCGCATCAGTGGATACCGATATTGAGCGCATGTTCGGCATATTCCCGCGCCTGAAAGAACGCGCAAGCCAGCTGGCAGGAACCCTGTCGGGGGGCGAGCAGCAAATGCTCGCCATGGCGCGGGCACTCATGGGTCATCCCAGACTGCTGCTACTGGACGAACCGTCCATGGGTCTGTCGCCCATCATGGTCGAGAAAATCTTTGAAGTGGTGCGCTCAGTGCATGCCCAGGGCACCACGGTGCTACTGGTCGAGCAAAACGCCCGACTTGCGCTTGAGTCCGCCAGCCGAGCTTATGTCATGGAGTCCGGCCAGATCACCATGTCAGGCAACGCCCGCCAGATGCTTGATGACCCAAGGGTACGCGCGGCTTACCTAGGGGAGGAAGCCGCCGCCTGATCGCTCAGCCGGCCGAATCAGCCGCCGACGTGAATGAGTCGGCAAAAAAGTGGCCTTCGGCCAATTTGCACTGACTGACAAAATCGCGCCTCGCTGAGTCAACCACGATCGGCGCTCCGCATGCATAAACCGTATGGCCCGACAGATCGGGCAGGTCATGCATGACCGCCTGATGCACAAAGCCGGTTCGACCCGTCCAGGCGTCTTGCGCGAGCGCGTCGGAAACCACCGGCACGTAGCCGAAATCAGGAATATCTCGAGCCCACTGCTCGCACAGGGCGTTCATGTACAGATCGTGCGGACGACGTCCACCCCAGTAAAGCGTCATGGGTCGGCGAATGCCCTTGTGCTGCGCATGCTCAACAATGGCCTTGATAGGCGCAAAACCGGTGCCGCTGGCCAGCAGAATAATGGGTGTATCGATGTCTTCGCGTAAAAAAAACGTACCCAGCGGGCCTTCGATGCGGAGGATGTCGCGCTCTTTAACCACGGGCTGCGTAACGCCAAAGAGACCATCGGTGAACTTTCCGCCGGGCATATGGCGGATGTGCAGTTCAAGCTGGTCAGCGGCGTGAGGCGCCAGCGCCATCGAGTAGCTGCGTCGCGAGCCGTCACGCAGCAGCAGATCAACATACTGCCCCGCCAGATACTGCATGCGCTCATTGGCCGGCAACTGCAGACGAACAATGGCCACATCGGGCGCAGCCTTGTTGATGGACGCGATACGAACCGGCATTTTTCGCACCGGAATATCACCGGCTGCCGCCACCACACGGCACTCAATACTTAGATCGGAGCGCGCCTGGGCGCAGCACAGGAGCGCCAACCCTCGCACTGCCTCGTCCTCCTTGAGCGCGCTGGCGGAATGCGCCCCCTGCTCGATGCTGCCCGATAGAATCGTGGCTTTACAGGAGCCGCAGGCGCCGTTTTTGCAGCCGTAAGGCAGCACGATACCCTGACGCAGGGCGGCCTCCAGAATCATGTCGTCCGCATTGACGGTAAATTGTTTGCCGCTGGGTTGCAGTGTGATGTTGAAACTCATGATCAGGTATCCATCGCTGTGGCGGCTCTGTCGTTGGCAGAGTCCATCGTGAATCCGCCATTATCGCCTGCCCGCAAAGGCCCCGCCGCCCGGCCGTGGCCAAGACCGGCACAAACCGCTCGCGGGGCGCTACCGCGCTTGTTTCGCAGGCCCTCGCTGCTGGTCGTGGGATGCGGCGACGTAGGCCTGCGACTGCTCGAACGGCTGCAACCCCGCATGACATACGGCCTGCGGGTCGTGGCTATCAGCCGCCGCACCGAGCAGCAGGCAAAGATTCGGAGGCTTGGCGCACGTGCACTGTCGGTCGAGCTTGGGCAGGCGAAAAGCCTCGACCGCCTGCGCGCGCTCGCCGACTGGACCGTGCATCTGGCGCCACCACCGGGCATAGGCGTGCAGGACACCCATACCCGCAACCTGGTCTGCCGACTGGCAGGCGGCCTGGCCTTGCGTCCTCGCCGATGGGCTTATGTGAGCA
>JBIKMC010000325.1:0-3947 GCA_044359405.1 Burkholderiaceae bacterium | reverse complement strand
CTTCGGTACTCGCCTGAATGCCCCGGCGCCGGATGTAAAGCTCAACCTGCAAATGAAGCGCCACGAAGTAAACGATGGCGGGAATGATGGCCGCCACAACGATGGACCAATAGCCGATACCGAGCAGTCCAGCCATGAGAAACGCAGCGGAACCCATCACGGGCGGCATGATCTGCGCACCGGACGAGGCCACTGCCTCAATCGCCCCGGCCGTATGCGGCGTGAAACCCGTTCGCATCATCAGCGGGATGGTGACATTGCCCATGCCCACCACGTTACCAACCACGCTGCCCGATGTGGTGCCCTGAAGGGCGCTTGAAAGAATGGATACATGCGCGGGCCCACCCGCGCGTCGCCCCAGCAGGGCCAGAGAAATCTTTTCAAAAAATTCGATGCCGTTGGTGCGCACCAGCAGGGCACCAAAGATCAGAAAAATCATCAGGTAGCTGGCCGCCACCCCAGCGGTCGGCCCAAAGATGCCGTTGTCCTGCATGAACAGCACTTCAATAAAGGTTTGCCAGCGGACGTTGGGCGCTGCAAACACGCCTGGGAAGTATTTTCCGAAGAGCGCCTGCAGACCAAACAGCACACAGACCACCAGCATGGACCAGCCGATGAAGCGGCGGGTTACCTCAAGGGCAACGATGAGATAGAGGATGCCGATGACCAGATCTTCTAGAAACGGGTAGCCGTGGCGCCGCGAGAAATCTTCATAGTCGGCGAAGATGTAGATCATGCCGGCCGTCAGGGCCAACATCAGAAACAGGTCAGGCACAAGGCTGGCCCAGCCGCGCTCGGTCCAGCGACGCCCGCCGGCCGATCGCAGCAGAAGGCCAATCGACAAAATGCCCCAGACAAATGCGCAACGCTGTAAAAACGCGGTGACATTGCCAAACACGGCCGTGAAGATCATCAGCACGCCCAGAAACATGCTCAGAAAGATGATCAGCCCGGCCACCAGGCGTTGCCTTGCGCTGCCCGCCCGCACGACGCGGCGCAGCGACGGCACTGCATCGGTGGCGTCCCGCAGCGAAGCAGCCGCCTGGTCAGCGCTGGAGTTCACGGTGTATCAGCACCCGCGCCAATGGTTTTGACCGGGTGTCCAAGCTCTTTGTAACACCGCGCGGCACCAGGATGCAGCGGAATGAAAACGGTCTGCGCCGCGCGGTCGATGAGCTTTTCAGCGCCCTTCCAGCCCGGCACCGCCTCACCCCAGATGTTGGCGGTCTTGGGCGAATACAGCTGCATGCAGATGGCATAGACGGCGTCCTCAGACAGGTCCTTGTGCACCACATAGCCCAGCGACAATTGCACGCCAACCACTTCCTCGTTCTGCCAGGCGTAGGTCTTGGCGGGCATGGGGTTGCGGGTAAAGGTGGGATAGTTGTCCAGCAGAACCTTCACCACCGCCTCGGGCATGCTGACCAGCCGCGCTGCATGTGTGGCTACAAACTGGTTGATGATGGGTGATGGATGGTCGCCCGTGACGAAAACGGCATCGAGCTGACCATCGCCCAGCATGTCCATCTGCTGATTCCAGTCGCCGGTGTGCACGATGCCACCATTGCGCTTGATCTGATCGTAAGAAAGCCCCACGCCGCGCAACGCAACATTCACCATGGTGGAGGTCAGGCTGTCGGCAGTGCCAACTCCAATTTTCTTGTCCTTGAGGTCAGCCCAGGACCGGATCGACGAACCGGCCTTCACCACCATGGTCGGACTGGCGGAGGGCTTGTTGAGGAACCCCAGGTAGGCGCCCAGATAGCGCATGTCGCGCATCTTGGGACGGCGGGCCGCAGTCCGCTCTCCAGTCCAGGCATCGACCACACTTTCACCGACTCCGTGACCGATCTGTGCCTCGCCGCTGTTGATTCGCGGCGGTACCGCCGACGCTGTGCCCGGCAGACGACGGACCTGTACAGCCTGACCAGGGAAGGCGCGCTTGATGGCTTCTTCCATGACGACGAAAGCCAGATCGCTGGTGCTGCCCGCAGAGCCTCGGCCCATCAGTGTCAGGGCCTCGGGCGCTTTGGGCGCCGTGGCCGCAGTCTGTGCGTGTGCGACCGAGACTAAGGCGAGCGCACCCGCCAGCAGAAGAGGCAATGCGGTCATCAGGCGGCGAGCACGTCGCCGGTAAGGTGTCATCAGCGATTGTTTCATCATGACCTGTCTCCTTCGTGTGTCGACGTTGATTGTTACTGAGCTGCCCCGGCCTTCAGCGCGACCGGTGCCTGCCAGAAGACGCCCCGTTGTGTGAGCCCCTCAATGGTGGAGTCGTCCAAGCCCCAATCGTGCAGCGCATCGCGCCCACCCTGCCCCGGACGCGGACCCAGATGACGGACTGCACCCGGCATACTTTCAATATGGGGCAAGACCGCAGGCATCGGTACACTGCGCCCCTGCTCATCGTTGAGCCGGACGATGTCAGCGCGGGCGGCCACATGCTCGTCCGTCAACAACTCATTGGCGTCGTACAGCGGCCCCACCACCACATCGTTCTCAAGAACTTGACGCATCGCATCATCTGCGTCGTGCTGCTGCATCCAGCGGGCGATTTCCGCGTCAAGCGCATCCATATTCACCCGGCGTGCCTGCGGCGTGCTGAAACGGGGGTCAGTGCGCAGCGCATCACCGCCCACCATGTTCATCAGTCGATCCGCCACGCTGGGGGTTGCAGCCGATACCGTGAGCAGACGCCCATCACGGGTCGTAAAAATATTTCCGAGATTCCAATTCATGGGAAAACGATTGCCATTGCGCGGCTCAGCACGCCCCTGCACAGAGGCCACCACCACCTGCCACTCATTCATGCGCTGCAGGGTCTCATGCAGGCCCAGTTCGATCGTTGTGGGCCGCGTCAAGGCAAGCCGCGCACGCCGCAACTCGATCAGCGCCAAGGTGGCTGCCATGATCCCACTGGTGGTGTCAGCGAGAGGAAACTCCGCCTGAATAGGCGCCGCCTCGGGACGCCCCGTAAGCGCAACCGCACCGGTGGCCAGACCGGCAAAACGGCCCTGGGTGCTGGCGGTCCATTGGCCAGGCCGATCGGCTCCTGGATTGAAAAGCCTCACAACCACCGCATCAGCATTCATGCGGCTGGCTATCTCGCGTACGCGCTGACCCAGGGGTGAGTCATCGGTCAAAACAATACCAACCTGTCTGAGAGCCGCCTCGATCACCGAGTCGGCCGCGTCGCTTTGGGAATCAAGAGCAACTGAGCGCTTGTTGCGGGCGATGATCGGCCACCAGACGGCCTGAACCTGCGCACCCCCGAGGCGTCGAATGGCCGAGCCTCCGACGCCCTCCAGTACGGTGACCTTGGCCCCGAAGTCACCAAGCAAGCTCGCAGCGAACGCGGCAGCCGGTGAGTCAGTGACCTCCAGAACCTGCAGATCGAGCGCCCCAGCTGTCGAATCAGCGCTTTGTGACGTCTCTTGGGTCATCGTCATCAACCTCCCGCCCGCATGGGCTCTGTTGCAGGCAGCCTCTCTCTATGTACCAGAGCTTGGCCTTAAAACGATGCTCTGCTTTATCCGCACGGTAGCAGCCGCTTCCCGCCAACGTCAATCACGCGCACAACGAAGCGATACGCCAAGCTCATCAGCCGTCATGGCAACTCTGCGTATTCATCCCTGATTACGCTCTCGAGTAAGCCGTTTCGAATGGCGCATGCCGACTGCCTTATGATTGCTTGATGTTTCGCCCCAGGCCCATCATCGCCCTGCCAGGTGCCGGCATTAGCCCGCACATTTTCGATGGAATGAGCACGCCCGCTTTCACGTGGCAGGCTACAGACTGGTGTAGTGGTCAGGGGCCCTTCGACCCTGTCTCGGTCGCTGACCGTCTGGCCCGGCAACTCGCACAACTAGACTCGGCCCCGGTGCTCGCAGGTCACTCGCTGGGCGCTTTTATTGCGCTTCTGGTCGCCATTCGACACCCCGAGCGGG
>JBIKMC010000324.1:0-3966 GCA_044359405.1 Burkholderiaceae bacterium | reverse complement strand
CTCTGTCAGCGTTCAAGGTGTTCTTCTTTAACCCGGTCAAGGATCTGTACGGTCTGACTGAGCTTTTACTGAAGGCAACGCCCCTGATGCTGATTGCGATGGGACTCGCAGTCGGCTTTCGGGCCAATATCTGGAACATCGGCGCTGAGGGACAGTTCATCGCCGGCGCAATTGCCGGGACCGGTGTGGCGCTGGCCTTCGACAAAACCGGGGGCGTCTGGCTCATGCCTGCCATGATGCTGGCGGGCATTGCCGGCGGGGCCTTCTGGGCCGCCATTCCGGCCATGTTGCGCAGCCGCTTCAATGCCAACGAAATCCTCGTTTCGCTCATGCTGGTTTACGTCGCGCAGCTGCTGGTGTCCTGGATCGTGCATGGCCCCTGGAAAGATCCCATGGGTTTCAACTTTCCGCAGACACGTATGTTTGAAGACACGGCTGTGCTGAGTCCGCTCATCTCGGGCACGCGTCTGACCATCGCCTTCCCGATCGCGCTGGCCGTTCTGGTGACCGGCTATGTATTCGTTCACCGTAGTTTTCTGGGCTTTCAGATGCGGGTCGCGGGACAGGCGGAGGGTGCAGCCCGTCATGCAGGTTTTCCAATCAAGCGGGCGATCTGGGTCGGCATGCTGGCCGGTGGCGCGACTGCCGGCCTGGCCGGACTCAGTGAAGTTGCAGGCCCCATGGGGCAGCTTACTGAGCATGTGTCCAACGACTATGGCTTTGCGGCCATCATCGTCGCTTTTGTAGGCCGGCTCACGCCAGTGGGCATTTTTCTGGCCAGTCTGTTGATGGCCCTGATGGTCATGGGCGGAGAGCAAGCCCAACAGTACCTCGCGTTACCCTCTTCGGTGTCTAAAGTTTTTCAGGGAATGCTGTTGTTTTTCCTGCTGGGTACCGATGTGTTCGCACGCTATCGCCTGCGTTGGACGCGGGCCAATCATCGAAGCGCCTGAGGCACTGGGCATGGATCTGTTAAATCTCGCTCCGGCCATCATCGCGGCGGCCATTGTCGCGGGTACGCCGCTCGTCATTGTGGCACTGGGTGAACTGGTCACCGAACGCGCCGGGGTGCTCAATCTGGGTGCCGAAGGCATGATGGCGATCGGCGCCATTGCCGGCTTTGCAGCAGCCCACCATACCGGCAGCGCGACCCTCGCCATGCTGGCCGGTGCGCTTGCGGGCGCCTTAATCTGCGCGATTTTTGCAGTGCTGGTACTCAGTCTCGTGGCCAACCAGGTGGCCTGTGGCCTCGCACTGGCCATCTTCGGTGTCGGTCTGGCGGCCTTCGTGGGCAAGCCCTACGAGTCGGTGTCGCTCAAGGCCGTCGCGCCCATGCCAATTCCCGGGCTGGCTGATCTGCCAGTGGTAGGGCCGGCGCTGTTTCAGCATCAGCCCATGGTCTATGGGTCATGGCTTTTGTTCGCTCTGGTGGCCTGGTTTCTACATCGATCAAGGCCAGGGCTCGTGCTGCGCGCCACCGGAGAGTCGCCGATGGCGGCTCACGAAGCGGGCTACCCGGTGCTGCGCATCCGCTACTTCGCCACCCTGTTTGGTGGCGCCATGGCCGGTATCGGCGGCGCTTTTCTGTCAGTGTTCTACACGCCGCTATGGGCCGAGGGCATGGTGGCCGGCCGCGGATGGATTGCCCTGGCGCTGGTGGTGTTTGCAACCTGGCGCCCGGCGCGGGTGCTGGTGGGCGCGTACCTGTTTGGCGGCATGATGATCGCGCAATTATTCGTACAGGGGTCGGGCATGCCGATTGAAATTCCCGCTCAGTTTTTATCGGCCTTACCTTATCTCGCGACCATCCTGGTACTGGTGCTGATTTCGCGCCGCGCCGAACTGATCCGGCTAAACTCACCCGTTTCTCTGGGCCAGCCCTGGCGGCCTGATCTGTAGTGATTACCTCGGTAAGTTGTCCATGTTCAGTCGTCTTTAAATCCTCACCCTTCATCTCAAGGAGCTCTCCATGATATCCCGCAGGCAAGTCTTCAGCCGCGTCGCCGCAGTCGCAGGTGCCGCGCTCGCTTTTTCTCTGCCCTCCGCTCAGGCTGCCGATCCGGTCAAGGCGGGCTTTGTATATGTCAGCCCCATTGGCGATGCCGGCTGGACGTTCCAGCATGATCAGGGCCGCAAGCAGATGGAGCAGGCGCTGTCAGGCAAAGTAACCACGCGCTTCATCGAGAACGTGTCTGAAGGCGCCGACGCCGAGCGCGTCATTCGTGAACTGGCTCAAAGCGGTCACAAGGTCATCTTCGCTACCAGCTTCGGTTACATGAACTACATGGAGAAAGTCTCCAAGCAGTTCCCCAACCTGGCCTTCATTCATGCCACGGGCTACAAAATGGGCCCCAACTTCGGCATCTACAACGCCCGCTTTTATGAAGGTCGTTATCTCACCGGTGTCGTGGCCGGGCACATGACCAAGAGCAATGTGCTGGGCTACGTCGCGGCCTTCCCCATCCCCGAAGTCCTTCAGGGTATCAATGCCTTCACCCGGGGCGCGCGCAGCGTCAATCCCAATGTTGAAGTGCGTGTGATCTGGGTGAACTCCTGGTACGACCCAGGCAAAGAGCGCGATGCGGCCAACACGCTGCTGGCGCAAAACGCTGACGTGGTCACCCACCATACCGACTCGACGGCGGTGGTTCAGGCGGCCGAAGAAAAGGGTAAGTACGCCATCGGGTATCACTCGGACATGTCCAAGTACGGCGCCAAGGCTCACCTCACCGCCACCACGCATCACTGGGGTGAGTACTACGTCAAGACCATGAACGAGATCATGGCGGGCACCTGGAAACCTACCAGCGTGTGGGGTGGCTATAAAGAGGGCATGGTCAAGCTTGCGCCGCTCAACCCCGCCGTTCCCGCCGACGTCCGCGCCAAGATCGAAAAACTTGAAGCCGATCTGAAGGCAGGCAGCTTCCACCCGTTCACGGGCCCTGTGGTTGACCAGGACGGTAAAGAGCGACTGGCCTCCGGTCAGAAGATGAGCGACGACGACCTGGGCAAGATGGACTACTACGTGCAGGGCGTCGCCAGCAGACTGCCGCGCAAGTAATGGGTCTGCGCCTTACGGCCATCGCCACCCGTACGGGTGACGATGGCAGCACCGGTCTGGGTGACGGCAGTCGCACCGCCAAAGACAGCCTTCGCGTCGTCGCCATGGGTGACGTCGATGAGCTGAACTCGATGCTGGGGCTGCTGCTTACCGAACCGATGCCTAACGATGTGCGCGAGTGCCTCACAGACATTCAGCACGATCTGTTCGATCTGGGCGGGGAACTCGCCATTCCAGGCTTCGAAAATCTCGCTGACGAGCAGGTGGCCAGGCTCGACGCACTGCTTCAGTCCCACAACGAAACCCTGCCCAGACTCGCAGAGTTCATTCTGCCCGGCGGATCGCGCGCCGCTTCGATCGCACACTTGGCCCGAACCATCTGCCGGCGAGCCGAACGGGCAGTGGTGTCGATGGGGCACGCCGAGCCGGTCAGGCCCGTGCTACGCCAGTACCTTAATCGGCTGTCCGACCTGCTCTTCGTCCTGGCTAGGGTACTCAATCGGCACGCGGGTGGCAGCGACGTGCAGTGGCAGCAGGGGCGCACCAAGCAGCGTGGTGGCGGCGACCGGTAAGCGGCCGCTCTTTGTGCGTCTGGGTTTCGCTTGAGACGGGTGGCGGCGACCGGTAAGCGGCCGCTCTTTGTGCGTCTGGGTTTCGCTTGAGACGGGTGGCGGCGACCGGTAAGCCACCGCTCGCTCATACGGCTGCGGTCCGGCCTATGGCCGGACTGCCCTGCGCTCGGAGCGTTCCGCCGGAGCGCCCCGAACTCGGCTGCTCACGCAGCCTCAGACATGCGGGGCGCTCGGGAGAGTCCGGCGGACCTGCTCCTCGCTGGGCTTGCCGAAATCGCTCGGGCGGGCTTCCCCCTCGCCGCCGTCCGGTCCTCGACCGCAGGTGGCACATGG
>JBIKMC010000069.1:0-13509 GCA_044359405.1 Burkholderiaceae bacterium | reverse complement strand
GTGAATTTCTACAAGACGCCTGATGCCATTCTGCGTGCTCAGCTGGCTTCCTGGGACAAGATCATGGACAAGAAGTCAACCGAGAATGCCATGTTCAAGAAAGTGCTCGACAGCCAGCGTGCGTTTGCTGAGCGTGCCGGCTCCTGGCAGAACGACTACACGGTTGACTTCAAGATGGCGTACAACCACTACTTTGGTCGTCGCTGATCGAGTCACTGTGCCATTGTCCGGCCGCCGCCTCTGATGGAGCGGCGGCCGTTTTCTTTGAGGCGAGGCGGGGTCGGCTGCTGCCGATGCAGGGTGTGCCTTGTGCGCGAGTCGCAAGTCTTCTGACGGGATGTCGCCATGCAGCGTCTTCTTCTGGCAGTTGATCGACTGTCCACCTTTGTGGGACAGGTCTTTGCCTGGTCTATTGTTCTGTTGACCGTATTGATTTCCTGGGAAGTGTTCTCGCGATACGCGCTCAACCGACCTCATGATTGGGCGCTCAACGTTCAGATCATGCTGTATGGCCTGCTGTTCATGACCGCGGGTGCGTATACGCTGGCCAAGAACGGGCATGTGCGGGGTGATGTGCTGTACGGGTTTTTTCGGCCGCGTACGCAGGCAATCATTGACCTTTCCCTGTATCTACTGTTCTTTATGCCAGGCATTTTTGCGCTCACCTGGGCGGGTTGGGGCTATTCGCTGGAGTCGCTGGCCATTCGAGAGAAGACTTTCTCGGCCACTCCCTTGCCCTTGTACCCCTTCAAATTCGTGATTCCGCTGGCGGGCGGTCTCCTCATGCTGCAGGGGGTGGTTGAGATGGTGCGCTGCGTGGCCTGCATTCGCGATGGTGAGTGGCCCTCGCGCGAGCAGGACGTCGAAGAGGTGGACGTCGATAAGCTCAAGCAGATGGTAAAAGTGAGCGATGAGGACATCGCGGCCCTCGATCGTTACGTAGCTCCCACGCCGGGAGGACGGTCATGAAGATTCAGATTCGCAAAGAGCTCTGGTTTGGGCTGTCGCTGATGGCCCTCATCATCCTGGCCACGGCGGTGATGCTCATCTCGACCGAGAATTTCACTCGAGGGCATCTGGGCCTGATGATGCTGGCGCTGGTGGTGGTGGCCATCATGCTGGGCTTCCCCACCGCTTTCACGCTCATGGGCATGGGTATGATTTTCACCTGGTTTGCCTATGACCGCGATATCACGAAGACGCTCGACCTGATGGTGCAGTCAGCCTTCAAGGTGATGAGCAATGACGTGCTTATCTCCATTCCGCTCTTTGTCTTCATGGGTTATTTGGTTGAGCGCGCCAATCTGATCGAAAAGCTGTTTCGCAGTCTGCATCTGTCGCTGGCGCGTGTGCCGGGGTCGCTGGCGGTGGCTACGCTTTTTACCTGCGCGGTGTTTGCTACGGCCACTGGAATCGTCGGTGCAGTTGTCACGCTCATGGGGCTTCTAGCGCTGCCGCAGATGCTGCGTGCCGGGTATGACGTAAGACTGAGCGCGGGTGCGATTACTGCCGGAGGATGCCTGGGCATCCTCATCCCGCCCTCGGTCATGCTCATTGTGTACGGCGCGACGGCGGGCGTGTCGGTTGTTCAGCTGTATGCGGGCGCGTTTTTTCCTGGCCTCATGCTGGCGGGTCTTTACATTGTCTACGTAGTCATCATTGCCCGTCTGAAACCTCAATTGGCGCCGGCTCTGTCCGAGGAAGGGCGCAGAGTTCCACTTCCGGCGCAGCTCACCGCGTTGGCGCTACAGGCGGCTCGTGGTGCAGTTCCGTCTCTGCTGGGCGCGCTCAAAGGGCCGCGTAATGCCAAGGTATCAACGAGCTATCTGCTCGGTCAGCTCGGTGTGGCGCTTGTGCCGGCGGCCTTGGTATTCGCGCTGCTGGGATTGGTCTGGCATGTCGCGACGAGGCCTGATGAGGCCGCACTCGAGCGTCATCTGGCTACTCTTCAGCCAGCCAAGGGAGAGCCCTCCGCCGCGAGCGCGTCTGGCGGTCTGCGCGAGCCACCAGGTGCTCCAGGGGGGCTGCGCGAGCCCCCAGCCGCTTCGGGAGGATTGCGCGAGCCACCGAGTGCGGGTGGATTGCGTGAGCCTCCAGCTTCAGCAGGACTGCGCGAACCCCCTGCCTCGGCGGGTGGGCTGAGCGAACCCCCAGGCGCCTCAGGCGGTGTGCGCGAGCCGCCTGGTGCGGCGAGTGGCCTCAGAGAGCCTCCTGGGTCTGCGGGTGGCCTTCGAGAGCCGCCAGGCTCGGCTCGTGGCGTAACTGAGCCACCCGGCTCATCAGCGGCAGAGGTACGTATCGAAGACTTGCCGCGTTATCCCACGCCGAACGGATTCTGGATGGGGGCTGCCGCTGCGGTCGCAGCGCTGGCCGTGTTTTATGCACTACTCAGTCTGCAGCGTCTTGAGGTCTTCAAGATGCTGTTGGGCAGTTTCTTTCCGCTGGTGGTGCTGATCGTCGCCGTGCTGGGCAGCATTGTGTTCGGCCTTGCGACGCCGACCGAGGCCGCTGCGGTGGGCGCTCTGGGCGGTTTCCTGCTGGCGGCTGCCTATCGTCAGCTCACCTTTAATGTGGTCAAGGAAAGTACGTTTCTAACGGCCAAGACCAGCGCCATGGTGTGCTGGCTGTTTGTGGGCAGTGCGATTTTTTCTGCCGCCTTTGCGCTGTTGGGCGGACAGGAACTGGTTGAGAACTGGGTGATGTCGCTCAACCTGAGCAAGGTCGAGTTTCTGGTGCTCAGCCAGATCATCATCTTCCTGCTGGGCTGGCCCCTGGAGTGGACCGAGATCATTGTGATCTTTATGCCCATTTTCATCCCGTTACTCGATAATTTCGGGGTTGATCCCCTGTTTTTTGGCCTGCTCGTCGCCTTGAATCTGCAGACTGCGTTTCTGAGTCCTCCAGTGGCTATGGCAGCCTTCTACCTCAAGGGGGTCAGTCCGCCGCATGTCACGCTCAATCAGATCTTCGCGGGCATGCTGCCCTTCATGGGTATTCAGATTCTGGCGATTTTCCTGCTGTACGCGTTTCCGGGAATTGGTCTCTGGCTCCCCAACCTGCTGTACGGCCGTTAACCTTCATATTCGGAGTGCTCTTCAATGATCAAGTTCTGGTACAACCTGGCGCCCAACCCGATGAAAGTGGCGCTGCTGCTCGAAGAACTGGGCCTGCCCTATGAGGCGATTCCGGTCGATACCCGCAAGGGTGAGCAGCACGCCGAGGCGTTCAAGCGCATCAACCCCAATGCCAAGGTGCCGGCCATCGCTGATGGCGACGTCGTTATGTTCGATAGCAATGCCATCCTGCTGTACCTGGCTGACAAACACCGACAGTTCGTGCCGCTTGACATGGCCAGCGACGACCGTGCGCAGATGCTCGCCTGGCTGATGTTTATCGCGAGCGGCATCGGCCCTTATTCAGGGCAGGCGGTTCATTTCCGCATGGCCGCACCCGAGCCCAAAGAGTACGCGCTTAACCGCTATGACTTTGAGGCGCATCGCCACTGGCAAATTCTTGAGGACAGACTGGCCTCGCGCCAATGGCTGGTGGGAAAGGACTACAGCATTGTCGACATGGCCTTTTGGGGCTGGGCGCGTCTGCTGCCATATGTCACCGGCAATGACAAGATCTGGGAGCAGTATCCCAGGATCAAACGGCTATTGGATGCCATCAGTGCGCGCCCTGCGGCCGCTCGGGTTGAAGAGCTGCGCAAGCGTCACAGCTTCAAGGCCGAGATGGACGACGAAGCCCGCCGCGCCATGTTCCCGCAAAACGAGCGGTTGTCCAAAAAGGCCTGGGCGGGCCCAGGGCGCAGCCTCGCAGTCGGGCATTCTGCCCAGGCTCTACAGCGCTGAGCCTGCGCAGGCCCGCAGGGTAGAGCCTGCTGGGCGTCGTTGCCGCCAAAGTCTCAGGCTATCGTCTGCGTCTGACCGCTGCGCCAGGCCTGCTCAGCGGCCAGGCAGATGGCAACACTAAGGCGTGCCTGCTCGGCCGACATGATGCTACGCTGCTGCGCAAAGCCAATGCAGGCTTCGCGCCACATCGCCTCAAGCTCGAACACCTCGCCTGAGATGGGAATCGCCACGGCCTCAACGCGCCCGTCGGCATGGCTGCGCTTCATCTCAAAGCTGGGGGTAAGCGTTCGATCCATGGCGCCGCTCCACCAGGTGCGCAGAGCGCCCTGGGTGCCGGCCACATCGAGTACGGTGTGATGCTCAAATCCGGCCAGACTTTGATTGAGCGTCGCGGTAGCACCGTCGGGCCAATGCAGCACCACGGTCAGATGATTGCTCAGGCTTTTGTCCGGCAGATCGCCAAAGGCTGATACGCGTGTCGGTGGACCCGACTCAGCGGCATACCAGGTGACCAGATCAACGAAATGAACCAGCTCTTCCAGCACCCAGGAGCCCACTCGGGCGGGGTCATAACGCCAGCCATCTGAGCCCGTTCGGAACGGCTTTCTGAACAATGAGAAATGCTGGTGCCGAATCGACCCCAACTCGCCCGCTGCGATGAGTCGCCGCACGCCCGCCCATTGATGCGACACGCGCAGCTCGTGGTTCACCACGACCTGACGATTGCTGGTGCGCGCCGCATCGATCACCGTATCACACTGCTTGAGGCTGAGGCCCAAGGGCTTTTCGAGAAAGACGTGGTGACCCGACTGCAGTGCCGCTACCGCGGTTTCAGCGTGCAGATGATTGGGCACGGTGACACTGACCGCGTCCACCTTCGGAATGGCCAGCAGTTCTGACAGATCAGTGCATAGCCTGGCATTGGGTAACTGCGCACCGGCGGCCTCGCGCGCAGCGCTGCTTCGCGCCAGCACCGCCACAATCTCTGCGCCCTCAATGGCGGCCAGTGCGCGGGCGTGCATCTGTCCCCATGCGCCAAAGCCCGCCATCGCGATTCGGGTACGGGGAACTGGGGTTTGGTCGTGGCTCATGGGCGCCTCACCAGGGCAGAATCTGCCCGTCATAGTTGAGAAACACGCCGGTCTCATGATTACCCAGCCGGGCGATGGTGGCACGCATGGCAGCGACGCTGCTCTCGGGAGTATGCGGCGCATCGGGACTGCCGCCTGCGGTATCAACCCAGCCCGGGTGCAGGTTGGCAACCGTGATGCCTCGACCATACAGGTCAAGGGCGAGACTGCGTGCCATCGCGTTCAAGCCTGCCTTACTGGCGCGGTAGCCATAATGGCCACCCGACAGGTTTGATGAAATGGAGCCCATGCGGCTGCTGATAAACACGATGCGGCGCATACGACTGGCCTGAATGCTATCAAGCAGGCACTCCACCAGGCGCAGCGCGCCCACCAGATTGACCGCCAGCATGGTGTGAATGTGCTTGTAATCGAGATCACCCAGCGCGCGGGTGTCATTGCCGACGCCGGCGTTTGAGATGAGCAGATCGATCGCCGCGCCGCGCAGCTCAGCCGCCAGGGTGTCCATCTGTTCAAAGCGGGTGAGGTCGAGCGCGCGGTGTTGCATGCGGGTATCGTCAAGCGCGTTGGCAAGGTCTCGATAAGTTGCCCAAACTCGCCAGCCCGCTTCGGCGTACTGTCGCGCGAATTCCCGGCCGATTCCGCTGTCGCAGCCGGTGACCAGCACGGTTTTAGGTGTACTCATGGTGTTGGGACTCCGGGATCCTGATGACGAGAAATCATGGGGCCACACCTTCCCTGAGAAAACGCAGACGGTGCTCGCGCTGCTGCCCAGGCTGCAGCCAGCGTGTGTCGGGTCGATCAGAAAACTCGCCGCGCCAGTCGGCGTGGTCGGGCATGCCGGCCCACGCCTCCACGCAGACGAAGGCCGCGGGCGGACGATTCCAAATGGCCCAGTTACCAAAGCCTTCAGCCTGCACGGCGATGGCCGTGCCATCGGGCGCGCGCAGACGAACCAGGGCGCTTTTCGCGTTCTCAAAGATGAGGGCATCACCGCTGAAGCATGCATGAGATAAGGGCAGAATACGTCCATCGCGCAAAGTCACTGGGCGCCGGGCCGCGGTGAGCATGCCCTTGTCATCGATGACAGGAACCTCGGCGACTTCGGACTGCTCAAACTCAATCTGGTGATCCTGCGCGTCGCGCGCGCCCACGGGCCAGCAAAAGCCCGGATGCAGCCCGATGGAGTAAGGCATTGGCACAGTGCCTGGATTGGTAACCGTCATGGTGATCGCCAACCCCGACGAGATCGCCTCATAGCGTAGTTCAAGTTCAAAGTCGTAGGGCCAATACTGGCGTGAAGCCTCGCTGGGAACCAGGCGCAGTCGCGCCAGCGAGGCGCTATGTTCGATGAGTTGGAAGGTCTGTTCGCGGGCAAAGCCATGGATATTCATGGGGCGAACAATGCCCCCGTGCAAAGCCTGAGCATTGACCAGACGACCCACCAGAGGAAACTGGACCGGGGATGAGCGCGGCCAGGTGGCCGGGTCGCCACGCCAGAGCAGGTGCTCTGCGGCGACCTGCCAGCTGCGAAGCTCAGCTCCCTGAAGGGCGATCTGCGCAGTGCAGTCCTGATGCGAAATCTGGATCAGTTCGCTGCTCATGTCTGAGCTCCGTCTGGCATTGACTGGGCACGCCCGCTTTGCAGCGGTGCTGCGTCAAGGAATCGATCGATGACATTACGGGTTATGCGCTTGACGGTATCGTCGCCACCCTGTTCGGCCAAGCCTCCGATCCAGGCGATGGAACCGGTGGAGAACACGGCGCCGCTACCCGGTCCGAGCTGAAGCACTACATCGGCTCGTACATTAAGTGCAAAATCTGCCGTTATCGTGGGGCGCGATACCAGCATCTCCTCGTTGGCCAGCAGGTAGCTTGCGTCGAAAGGGAGCGAGCTTGCCAGCACGTAGCTATCGGGGTCGCTGCCCAGGAGGGGGTCATGGCGGTCAACCTCAATGCCGGCGCAGCCGCCTCCGATGGCGCCCGCGAGGCCAAAGTTTTCCCCACTGACACCAGCAAAGACAAATGCGGTCTGAGGCAGGTGGCTATCGGTGTTGCGTCTATAGCCGGTAGCGCGTCGAAAACCTTGACCGCAATAGCCGACGCCAAGCCACGATTGCGGCGCGATGCCGTTACGGCGCCAGAGACCACCGTAGGCACCGTCGAGCGCATGCCAGTATTCACCAGGCTCTTCAGCCCAGCTGCGATTGCCGTCCTCGGCGCGTCGTAACTCCATCAGGCCTGGCTGACGCTCGTCAACGGCTACTTTCCAGTAGAACCCGTTGCCGCCCAGGTACATCATGCGCCCGCCCTCGGCGACCCAGTCACGCCAGGCCTTGAGCAGTTTGGGGGTGGCATATTCAGGATGATTACCGGTCAGTGCCACCCGGTAGGGCGCAAGGGATGCGCTGCCGCGTTCGTGCAGCAGATCGTCGGTGAGCGCATCCCAGGCGATCCCTTCGCGCTCAAGCCATTGCACCAGCAGCAGATCGCCCGCGAAATTCCAGCGGCCGCTGCCTTCGCCGGCCTGCCAGGCGCGTTGGTCGGGATGGTGACCCGGCACAGGACGAAGTCGTGAGGTCAGGCTGACACCCGAGCCGTCCAGATGCGTGTCGTAGAGCGAAAGCCCCCATTCGGGATGGCGTGACAGCAGAACATCACGCGGCTCAAGTGTGATGGCGCGTGCTGCAAGCACTTCGGGGTTGTTGCCCAGAAGGGCACAGCGATCATTGGCGTATGCGTGGTAGGTAAAGGTGGGGAACACCAGCGCGACGAGGGCCCGTTGTGCGTCTGGTGCGGGCGGTACGAAGAGTGGCAGACGCAACTCGCCGCCGCTTAAACTCGGAGCGGTCTGGTTGAGTAGGCGCACCCTGACGGCATAAACACCTGAGCGCAGATCAGCGGGTAGCGTAACAGACGTACCTGAAGTCCATTGGGCATCAAGCAGGTCATCGGTATGAAAGTGGATGGCGGCGTACTCATCGGGCGCTTCATGCCAGCGCAGCGCAGCACCGCTCCAGCGGGCACCACGAACTGCTCGCTTGGGCCCCTGGTGTAAGTGTCCATGCAGGGCAGCAGGACCGATATCGTCGATTTGCCAGCGGTCAATGCCTCGCGAGAAATCCCAGCAGGCCAGGGCGTCTACGGGGAGGGCGCGAGCGCCCAGCAGGGCTTCTTTCAAAGCCTGTTCGTCGGGTCTTGTACGCCACAGTACAGGGCGTTCGAGACGACCATCGAAGTCACCACGATGCGGGCTTGCCGGCATCGCGGGGCTAGCGCGGCCTGCAAGCACCAAATGCTCGGGCAGGCTCGTGAAGTCTGCTCGGAGTCTCGCCTGGCCCACCGGTCTGCCATCGAGCCGATAAACCTGCAGCACGATTTCCTCGCTCGACCACGCGAGCGTGAGAATGTGCCAGCGACGCGTAGCGGGTATGAAGTCGCTGGCGGCGAAATCATCACCGCAGGCGAGACCCAGCCCCCTGAGCGAATCAAGGGTGATCCTAAGATGGCAGTCGGCGCTGGCGATTGAGAGCACGGTTTGCCCGTGGCTGTCGATTCTCCAAGGCTGAACCAGCAGTGCCAGACAGGCACTGCTGAGCTGCAATTTTCCCAGACCCGGAATATGCGCCCACGATCCAGCCAGGACCGGCTGGGGCGTGACGGGAATTTCTTGCGCCGGCACGTTCGGCACCGGGTCGCCCGGGATGCCGTCAGGCTCGCAGCGTTCAGATCCTGTACCCAGGCGGATTAGATCAACGCGTGCCACCTCAGGGCTGTCCGTACTGAGATAAACCGCTACCTGCGAGCCGGGCGATGCCGTCCAGCGATCAAGGTAGCCGGCGAGCTCATTCATCGCTGATCTCCGGATCCCAGCCATGCAGACTCATCCAGCGAGCACGAAACACAGCCCACTCAGCGTCGGCCAGCGAGTCGAAGAACCCGCCGATGATTTCAACGGGGTTGAGACGGTCACCCAGGCGCACCAGGGTGTAGCCGCCGCGGGCTGGCATTCGCATGAGCGCGTGTTTGCCGCGGCCGGGCAAATTGCGCAGTGGCTGCAAAAACGCCAGCAGCTCGGGGTCGTAGGGACCGAGGGGTGCTGCTTTGAAGCGTGCGATCAGAGCCCGCTCGCGCGAGTGCCGCTCCTGGCTCTTTCGCGGGGCTGCGTCAGTGCTCGAGTCGCTCATGGTGAATGCGTTCGAAATGCTGATAGTAATCGTGGCGTGCAATGCGGACGTCAATCAGCACCGGAATGCCCTGTGCGTTGAGGTCTTTGGCTTTTTGCACGGCCTCGTCCACTTTTGCGGGGTCCTCCACGAGGATGCCGTGGCATCCCTGAGCTTGGGCAATTGCGACAAAGTCGGCTCCGACCTCAAAGCCGGTCCAGCGATGCGGTCGTTTCGTCAGAACCTGGTTGTACTGAACCCAGCCGAACGCCTGATTGTTCAGCACGATCCAGGTGACGCCGCATTTCCATTCGGCTGCGGTGGCGAGCTCGACAATCGACATCTGCATGGCGCCATCGCCCACGAAGCACACAACCTGCTTATGTGGCTTGGCCATGCGCGCTGCAATGGCGCCGATAGCCCCCATGCCCATGGCAGTCTGCTCGGCCATGGGCACACAGTCGCCTTTATCCAGCACGCGATAGTACGGCCAGTAATAGCACCACAGATCGGCACCACCATTCTCCTTCATGAGGATGGTGTCGTGACCAAAGATGCGATTGACCGACTCGAGTAGCTGCCGGGTGCGTACGGGGTGATGAGGCTGTCGCGCGTCGGCCAGGCAGGCTTCGGTGAAATCGCGGCTGGTCTTGGCCAGGCGTTGCGCGCGGCTCTCATCACGACGCTGGCCCAGGTGATCGAGCTCATGCTCGAGGTCGCGCGCGGCCAGACAGATATCCCCCACCAGACCCACCGCAGGATCCCAGTTCATGCCGATGGCCAGCGGGTCGTTGTCGACCTGAATCATCTGGGCGTCCTTGGGATAGAGCGACCAGCTGTTCGTGCTGAAGGCTTCAAGCCGCGAGCCCAGCACCAGCATGACGTCAGCCTGGTCGTACCAGGACTTACCCGCCTCGGTGAAATAAAGCCCGATCTGACCCAGCGCGTTCGGGGCGTCTTCCGGGTAGATGCCGCGTCCGCTGGGTGTGGTGAAGACTGCGGCCCCCAAACGATCAGCCAGGCGGGCCACCTCGGCGAACGCACCGGAGATCACCGAGCCACCGCCACAGACGATGATCGGCTGTCGCGCACCGGCCAGCAGCTTTGCCGCCTGCGCCACCGCATCGGCATCGGGTCGGCTGCGCAGCATGGCGGTTGATTTGCGGGCGCTTGGCATGACCACCCGATGATCAGCAAGGTCAGAGGGAATCTCCACAAACACGGCGCCAGGACGACCATTGCGCGCCACACTGAAGGCACGTTGCATCACCCACGGAACGCGGCGGGCATCGCCGACCCGCTCCATCCACTTGGTGACCGGCTTCATGAGGGTACGGGTATCGAGCTCCTGAAAGGCGCCCATGCCCTCCTGCAGTTGCACAACACCGTTGGCAATCGCCACCATGGGGACCGACCCGCAGGTGGCCTCCAGCAGACCTGTGACCAGGTTGGTGATGCCAGGCCCTGGGTTTGAAAACACCACGCCGGGTTCCCCGGTGAGACGCCCCCAGGCATAGGCACAGGCCACGGCCGACTTTTCATCGCGCATCAGGACAAATTGGATACCCGAGTGATCCATCAGGTCGTAGAGCAGATGCTTGGGATTGCCGGGCAGGCCAAACACATGGGTAACACCCTCGGCCTTCAAGGATTCGACGACGGCCCGCCAGGGGCCTATGGGATCGCTCATTCGGAGTCTCCGTACGCTTCAGTGATGGGTATTGCCGGCATTTTTTGCCGCTTCAATGCGGGGTATGGCAGCGAGTAGCTCGCGGGTGTAGTCGTGGCGGGGTGAACTGAGCACTTCATCGGTAGGCCCAGCCTCGACCACGCGACCGCGGTTCATCACCACAATGCGGTCGGCCATTCGCGAGGCCACGCGCAGGTCATGCGTGATGAAAATCATGCCGATCCGGTCGCGCGCTTGAATCTCGTCCAGCAAATCGAGAATTTCCGCCTGCACCGAAACGTCCAGGGCCGATACCGGCTCATCAGCGATCAGTAGTCGCGGCTGCATGGCCAGTGCCCGAGCGATCACGATCCGCTGGCGCTGGCCTCCGGAAAACTCATTGGGATAGCGATCGATCGCACCGGGATCCAGGCGTACCCTGGCCAGAAGCTGCGCGGCCTTTGCCAGCGCCTCGACGCGTGGCACGCCGGCTGCGATTGGCCCGGCTGCGATGCTTTCGCCCACGGTGCGTCGTGGGTTCAGTGAGGCGTAGGGATCTTGAAAGACAACCTGAATAACACGTCTGAGGACCCGCAATTGTTCGCCTTGTGCCCGCAGATAATCGCCCGGAGTGTCGGCGATTTGCGCCGTGCCGGCATCATGGGTGGTGAGTCTGGCCAGAACGCGCGCGAGGGTGGATTTGCCTGACCCTGACTCGCCGACAACGGCCAGTGTTTCTCCCGCAGCAAGATCAATGCTGACGTCGTTAACCGCCAGGGTGGGCGCGCTCTTTCGCCACCAGTTGCCCGTGCCAGGCCAGCGCTTTGTAAGGCCCTGCGCCTTAAGTAGCGGTTCAGCCTTGGCGCGTTTGGGTCGCGCTGCCAGGGCAGGCACCGCCTTGAGCAGTCGACGGGTGTAGTCGGCGCGCGGCGCGCCCAGTACCTGATCGGCACTGCCGCGCTCCATGGTGAGCCCGTCCTTGAGCACGAGCACCTCGTCGGCCATCTCAGCCACCACACCGAAATCATGGGTGATCAGCAACAGGCCCAGGCCCAGTCGCTGCTGCAGGCCGCGTAGCAGCGAAAGGATCTGCGCCTGAGTGGTCACATCAAGCGCGGTGGTCGGTTCGTCGGCGATGAGAACAGCCGGATCAGCGGCGATGGCGATGGCGATCATTACCCGCTGTCGCTGACCGCCCGACAGTTGCCAGGGGTATTTCATGGCCAGCACGGTGGGATCGGGAAGGCCGACATCGTGCAACAGCTGCAGCATACGGACCTGACGGTCGCCCGCCCAGTCATGTCGGTCGAGCACTTCTCGAATTTGTCGCCCGACCCGTTCGAGTGGGTTCAGACACGACAGCGGATCCTGAAAGATGTAGCCGATACGCCGGCCGCGCATAGCCAGCAGCTCGCGGGCACTCATGCGCAGAATATCCTGCCCTTGCAAAAGTATTTCGCCGGATTGAATGCGTACCTCGGCTGAGGGCATGAGCCGGACCAGCGCTGCCGCAGCCAGTGATTTACCCGAGCCTGACTCGCCCACCACACACAGGGTCTGCCCTCGACCAATCCGCATGGACAGGTTGTCAACCGCGAGTGCGCGATCACCCCCGGAGGGGAGCGCGATCTTGAGATTGCGCACTTCAAGCAGCGTAGCCGCCTGCGTCGTGGCGATGGCCGGGCCTTCAATGGGCACTGTATCCAACTGTTGTGCGTCGGTAGTCGCGGCCCTCACGTCGACATCCTCACGTCGGCACTTTCTGGGCCGCCCGCCGACGCAGCAGCGGATTGCGCGCGTCGCTCAGCCCATCAGCAATGAGATTGACAGCCAGTACGGTAACGAACAGGCACAGGCCGGGTAGCACGCTCAGCCACCAGGCCTGGCGAAACACAGGCCTGGATGCACCAATGAGGTAGCCCCAACTGATCAGATTTGGATCAGCGAGTCCCAGAAAGCTCAGTGAGGCTTCGGTGAGGATGGCGGTAGCCACCATCAGCGATCCCACCGCAACCACAGGGGGTAGCGCATTGGGCAGGATTTCGCGCAGGATGATTTGCGTATGAGACAAGCCCAGTGAGTGCGCGGCTTCGACAAACTCGCGGCTGCGCAGACTTAGAAACTCAGCGCGCATCAGCCGCGCCACAGGCGGCCAGGTGACCAGTGCGATGGCCACGATCACGCTTTTCAGGCCCGGCGTCATGATGGCCACGAGCAGGATGGCAAACAGAAACGATGGAATGACCTGAAAAAACTCGGTCATGCGCATGAACAGCCGGTCGATCAGGCCGCCAAAGTAACCAGCGATTGCGCCCATGGAGCAACCGATGACAATGGCACACAGAGTCGAGATCAGACCGACCAGCAGTGAGACCCGCGCGCCATGAATCAGACCCGATAGCAGATCCCGGCCCAGAAGGTCAGTGCCCAGCAGATAGTCGCCACTCGGCGCGGTCATGGGCGGACCCAGTAGCGCCCAGGGGTCATGTGGCGCCACCCAGGGCGCAAATAGCGCAGAGGCCGTGATCAGGATCAGCACGGCGCAGCCCACCGTCAGTCGCCAGTGATGCTTCAGGCGTTGCAGAGTGTGTGTCATGCGCGACCAATGCGCGGATCAACCACGCGCAGCACCAGGTCGGTGACAAGATTGGTGACCACAACCAATACCGAAGAGATGAAGAAAACGCCCAGAATGACTGTGTAATCGCGCTGCAGCAGGGCATCGAAGG
>JBIKMC010000323.1:0-3973 GCA_044359405.1 Burkholderiaceae bacterium | reverse complement strand
CCCGCTGCACAAAAAAGCAGCAGGGTAGGTCGAACACCCTGGTCAATTTTGAGTCGGCATCACCCAGAAAAACTGGTCAATTTTCGGTCGGCGTCAACACCCTAACGACTACTTCCTCAATCTTGTCGCGGTAAATCCCCTGACAATGAACCTCGTACAGTTTGGGCTCGCTCCGGTGCTGTGACCCCGATTAGGCGTACACCAAATAAAATGCATCGTCGATCACCAGGGCTAAGCGGCAATCCCTTGCTCATGGAGGTCCGCTTCCTCGGTTTTCTAGATCACCCCAACCCTTCAATTACTACGCTTGAGTACTTGCTAGCGATAGGGCGGATCTCTTCTCTACCTCGGGTTTTTTGCGGCTTGTCGTAATCAAGCGTCTGAAACACAGTGCAGAGAGCACGATGGGTCCCATCTAGCGATTTAGGGGGGTGCCCCCGGGGTGGGGGTGCAGGCTCGGCGTCAGGCCCTAAGAAAACTGCTTACACCAGCGCTTACACAGCCGTCCAGAAAAACAAAAAGCCACCTCGAAAGTGGCCTAAGTGCTTGATTTGATTGGCGCGCCCGGCAGGATTCGAACCCACGACCCCCTGGTTCGTAGCCAGGTACTCTATCCAACTGAGCTACGGGCGCCCCGAGCCCGAGACTATAGCAGATTCTCGCCCGAGGCGGCGGCGGCGCCGATACGAGCCCGAATGGCGATGCGCATGAGATCGGCCATGGTGCGGGCGCCCAGCTTCTCCATGATGTTGGCGCGGTGCGCCTCAACTGTCTTGATGCTGATGCACAGGTCATCGGCAATCTGCTTGTTGAGGCGACCGACCACAATGCGTTCAAGCACCTGCCGCTCGCGCGAGGTGAGTCGTTCAATACGCTGCATCAGTTCGCGCGATTCGGTACTGGCGCGCAGACTCTGCGCCGAGCGATCGAGCGAATGACGCACCGCACCGCACAGCACTTCGTCGCTGAAGGGTTTCTGAAGGAAGTCAACCGCGCCCTTCTTGATGGTTTCGACGGCCATCGGTACGTCACCGTGACCTGTGATGAATACCACCGGCAGGATGGATCCGCGCCGCGCGAGCTCGTCCTGCAGCGCAAGCCCTGACATGCCGGGCATGCGCACATCAAGCAGCAGGCATGCGGGCGTCTCGGCCGAGATGGGGGTGGCCAGAAACGCCTCGGCACTCTCGAAGCAGACCGTTGGAAAGCCATTTGCCTCAAGCAGCCAGCGCATGGAGTCGCGTACGGCCTCATCATCGTCGACCACATACACCGTTCCGGCTGGCTGTATGCCCGCGGGCGGATCGCTGAGTGAGCTGTGCAAAGGCGTCATGATGCTTCCTACTGTAACAAAAGCGGGCGTGAATGGTCTGTCTGACGGGCGCCGTCAGGCGGCCTGGGCGGCGTGCTCGAGCGCCGCGGTAGGCAGTTCAAACCGGGCTCGGAGCCCGCCGGTATCGCCCGGCTCCAGCCAAAGGCGTCCCTCATGAGACTCCACAATTGACCGGCAGATGTTCAGGCCGATACCCATGCCCTCGCTCTTGGTCGTGAAGAAGGGCTCAAACAGTCGCTGGCGCGCCTGCTCGCTCAGGCCGGTGCCGCGATCGATGACTTCAAACAGCACCTTGCCACCCAGGGCACGCACGCGCAGCTGAACCTGTTGTCGCGATGTAGACCCCGACGCTTCGCGCGTGGCTTCGATGGCGTTTTTGAGCAGGTTGACCAGAACCTGTTGAATCAGAATCGGATCAACATTGAGCACAGGAAGCTCACGCCCCATGTCGGTCACGATGCGCAGGCGGTGTCGTTTGGCATCGAATTCAACCAGGCCGATCGCCTCATCAACAATGTCGTTGACCGTGCACAGACGTCGCTCGGGCTGGCTGCGTTTGACGAAATTGCGAATGCGGCGAATGACCTCCGCAGCCCGCTCGGCCTGTGCGGCCGTTTTATCCAGCGCTTCTATCAGTGCTTCGGGGTCAATGTTGCGGCTCGCCGATTGGGCATGACGGATGCGCGCTGACAGGCCCATACAGTAGTTGCCGATGGCGGTGAGGGGCTGATTAAGCTCGTGCGCGAGCGACGAGGCCATCTCTCCCATGGTCACCAGACGCGAGGTCTGCTGCAGTTTCAGTTGTTGCTGACGCGCATGTTCTTCGGTTTCACGTCGCGCGGTAATGTCGGTGGCCACCAGCATCTGTACCGGGCGGCCATCAACCCAGCGAATTTCTCGCGAGCGCAACTCAAACCAGCGATTGAGCCCGACATGGAACACTTCGTTGGAAGCCGCCTCGGTGCTGGCGCGCAGCAGGGTGTCGTGCCCGATACCCGTAGTGCCGAACAACAGCCGATACATGCGATTGGCAAAGAGCAGCTCGGGCGATTCAGTGGCAGGCGCCTGCGCCAGGCTGAGCACGGACACCGAGGCATCAAGCTCCTCGAGCACGGTGGTGAAGCGCTCGTGCGCTGAGGCCAGCGCCTCGCGAATGCGTTTGGGCTCGGTGATGTCGGCCACCGAAGTCATCCAGCCGGTGTGGCGGCCGCTGCGATCGATCAGCGGCGACACATACATGCGCACATCCAGCAGCGCACCGTCGCGTCGTTGCACCTGGACCTCTATGCCGCTGGTGGGGGCGTTTCCGGCCAACACCTGCTCCAGATAAGCACGGTGCGTCTCTTCATCGCCCGACGGCCAGTACGGGTAGGGGGGAATCGAGCCCACCAGTTCAGCCTCGGTGAAGTCGACCAGCTGGCAGAAGGCGCGGTTGACGTAGGTGATACGACCCTGCAGATCGAAGGCGCGCATGCCGGTGAGAATGGAGTCTTCCATGGCCTGGCGGAACGCGCTTTCGGCGGCCAGCGCCGCCTCGGCGTTGCGGCGCTCGGTGGTGTCGTGACCCACCGCGTGCAGCAGGCGGGGATGCGCCCGGGCGTCCTTGCGGATCGACCACTGCATCCAGCGCCATTCAGTGTGTGCGGCGTCACCAGCCGGCTTGAGCGGGGCAGGCAGAAAGCGTGCTTCGAAGCTGGCCACTGCCTGCGTGGAGCCGGCCACCTCGGCGATGGAGGCGGCGACCAGTTCCCGATCATCAGGGTGGGCCCGATCGATCAGACTGGTGGACGCGCCATCGGGGGAAAAGAAACGCTCAAAGGCGGGGTTGCCGCGCTCGAGCGCGCCGTCGGGGCCGAGTATGCACAGGGGATCGGGGGACAGCGTGAACAGGCGGTCGCGCTCGAGTTCAGCCGCCAGGCGATGTTGTGCATGGCGCCCCAGCAAGAGCAGCGTAATGAAGATGGCGACCGCCAGCCCGACGACGGCGGCCTCCAGTGGGTGCTCAAACAGAGCGCCGCTCAGCCGGTCTGGCTGCGCGGGCACGATGAGATGCGCGGCCCACAAGAAACTGCCCACCAGCACAACGAAAGCGCCCATGGCCACGCCGTGGGTGATGGTGAACCAGCGTACGGCGCGCAGGGTGCTGGGCTGGCGGATGGAGACGGATTTGAGGATGGTCATGCGATGAGTGTAGGGAGGTATCTACATCAAGTCTATATTTTGTATTATGAAAACAAATTTCTCACTATAAAAATTTTTCTTGCGCTTTGAAGCATCGGTTTCTAGAATGCCCGAAACCCCTCGTCAGGAGACTCGGATGTCTGCCGTTCCCAGCCAACTGCCAGCTGCCAACGACCCGGCTGATCATGACGCGCTTGAAACTCAAGAGTGGCTCGATGCCCTCGAAGCGGTCATCGATCGCGAGGGTCCTGGGCGAGCGCATTTTCTGCTGGAGCGCATGATTGACGTCGCCCGGCGAAGCGGCGCCTTCATTCCATTCTCGGCCAGCACCGCCTACGTCAACACCATCCCCACGCAGCTTGAAGCGCGGTCGCCCGGCAACGCCGAGTTTGAGGAGCGCATTCGCTCATTCGTGCGTTGGAATGCCATGGCCATGGTGGTCAGGGCCAATCGGCACAA
>JBIKMC010000068.1:0-13569 GCA_044359405.1 Burkholderiaceae bacterium | reverse complement strand
TCAAGTGCCATCACGGTCGTACTGGTGGCTTTTACGGTGGGTTTAAGCGCTGCCATCATCCGCATGGTGGGCTGGGGCAAACATGTCGACTGAAGCGTTTGCCTACGTGAATCCCTGGGTGCGGCGCATGCTGTATCTGCTGGTGCTCGTGCTGGTGGCTTTGGTGATGTTTCCGTTTCTTTGGCTGCTGCTGCTCAGCTTCAAAGAAAACGATGCGATTTTTGCGGGTGCCGCCCGCATGTTCTCTGCGCCTACCTTGTCAAACTACGCTGCGCTTTTCGAAGGAAATTTTGGTCGATCTTTCACCAATAGCGCAATCGCCAGCGTAGTGTCCACGCTACTGGCGATGGTGGTAGGCGTACCCGGTGCGTACGCGCTTTCGCGGGCGACCATGCGCGCTGAAAAGCCCCTGTCGCTGCTCATTCTGGCTTCACGCATGGCACCGCCCATTGCCTTCACCATTCCCTACTTTCTGGCGTATCGCTATCTCGATCTGCTCGATACGCTGACCGGGCTCATCATCATTTACCTCACGTTCAATCTTTCGCTGGTTGTCTGGTTGATGCGATCTTTTTTTGATGCCTGTCCCCGATCCCTGGAAGAGGCCTCCTGGATCGACGGGGCCTCGCTTTGGCAATCGTTCACCCGGGTCATCCTGCCTATCTCGGGCCCGGGCATTGCAGCGACCTCCATCCTGTGCTTTCTCTATTCCTGGAACGATTTTTTCTTCTCGCTCATTCTGACGCGCCGAGATGCCATGACGGCGCCGGTGGCGGTCGTCAATTTCATGAACTACGAAGGTTGGGAGTGGGGCAAGATTGCAGCCGGCGGCACCCTGGTCATGCTGCCGGTGCTGGTGTTTTCGATTGTTGTCCGCAAGTTTCTCATTCACGGTATGACCGCAGGCGCGGTCAAGGGATAAGCAGGTATGCAGAAGGTCGCTGACACCTTACCCACTCGGGCCATCGGCACGACCGATTTGCGCGTGACTGAAATCGGCTTTGGTGCCGCACCCATTGGCAACTTCAGGTTCAACACCACCGATGAGCAGGCCCACGATGCGATGGCTGCCCTGTGGACCGGCGGCGGCCGGCTTTACGACACGTCCCCCTTTTACGGTTATGGCCGTAGCGAGTTGCGTGTCGGACGGTTCCTGCGCAGCGTGCCCGCGCAAGACTACGTGCTGTCCACCAAGGTTGGACGCTGGATGCGGCCGCTTCGCCCGGGTGATGACACCACCGGCATGCGTACGGGTGGCCTGCCTTTTTGTCCCACCTTCGACCTCAGCTACGACGGGGCCATGCGTTCGCTTGAGCACTCCTTCATTCGCATGGGCGTTGATCGCATCGATATTGTTCTTATTCATGACGTTGATGCGTTCACGCACGGATCCGACGCGGCCGCGCAACCGCTCTTTGATCAGGCCATGAAGGGTGCGTACAAGGCGCTTGAATCGCTGCGGCGTAGTGGCCAGATTCGTGCAATTGGTGCCGGCATCAATGACACGCGCTGGTGCCGACGCTTTGTTGAGGCGGGCGATTTCGACTGCATGATGCTGGCAGGACAGTACACTTTGCTTGAGCATAGCGACGAGACCCTAGACTTCATCGATCTCTGCCAGCGGCGCAAGGTCAGTCTGCTGTTGGCGGGTGTTTTCAACTCGGGTCTGCTGGCGGGTGGTTCGCACTCGAATGCGCGCTTCCACTATCGCGAGCCGCCCCCTGAGGTGATTGCCCGTGTAGCTCAAATCGAGGCGATTGCGGCCGAGCACGGCACCAGTCTGATTGCCGCTGCCATTCAGTTTGCGTTGGCATGTCCAGTGGCGGCCAGCGCGGTGCTGGGTGCCACGGGTGCCGGCGAGGTACAGGCCAATCTTCAGGAGTATCGGCGTCCAATCCCCGCCCAATTCTGGGCAGCGCTCAGGGCACAGGGGCTGCTGTCGGCCTCGGTGCCCGTTCCAGATGCATCAAGGAGTTGAGTGATGGCAGCGGTACAGATTCGCGAGGCGCGCAAGTCTTATGGGCCGGTCGAGGTCTTGCACGGAGTATCGCTGGCGATCGAGGATGGCGAATTCGTTGTGCTGGTAGGCCCATCGGGTTGTGGTAAGTCCACCCTACTGCGAATGATTGCCGGCCTTGAGGCCATTACGGGTGGAGAGGTCGCCATTGGCGATCGGGTCGTGAACAACGTTCACCCCAAAGAGCGCGATATCGCCATGGTGTTTCAGAACTATGCGCTGTATCCGCATATGACCGTCGCGCAGAACATGGGTTTTTCGCTCACTCTGCGTAAGGCACCGCGCGATGAAATTGATCGCAAGGTCAAGGCGGCTGCCGATATTCTCAGTCTCTCGCAATTGCTAGAGCGCTATCCACGTCAGTTATCGGGCGGGCAACGCCAGCGGGTGGCCATGGGCCGTGCCATTGTGCGTGACCCGGCGGTGTTTCTGTTCGACGAACCACTCTCCAATCTTGACGCCAAGCTGCGGGTGGCGATGCGCGCCGAGATCAAGGCGCTGCATCAGCGATTGAAGACCACGACCATTTACGTTACCCACGATCAAATCGAAGCCATGACCATGGCTGACCGCATCGTGGTCATGCATGATGGCCACATCGAGCAGGTGGGTGAGCCGCTTGAGCTCTACGATCGACCAGCCAACACGTTTGTAGCCAGCTTCATCGGTTCGCCCGCCATCAACCTCATACCGGGCGAGTTTCGCCTGACTGGTGCGGGCGCGCAGGTTGTGGCGGCCGAGGGACTGGTTCTGCCACTGGCTGAGCACGGAAGAGCTCAACCTGGCCAGCGTGTCCTCTACGGAATTCGTCCTGAGCATTTCAGCCTGGCGGCGTCAGGCTCAGGGCTGGCGGCTGAAGTTCGAGTCATCGAGCCCACAGGCTCTGAGACCCAGGTTGCGGCCCGGCTCGCCGGCCAGGATATCGTGGCCGTACTGCGTGAAAGGGTAAGTCCAGCGCCGGGCGAACACCTGCATCTGGCGCCCTCGCTGGGTCAGGTCCATCTGTTCGATGCGGATAGTGGAAAGCGTCTCTCGTAGCAATCACGCTCCCCGATGTGGGAGACGTCAGCTGATTGAACAGCCGGCCTCAGCACGCGAGGTTGTCGATCAGCCGGGTTGTACCGAGCTTTGCTGCTGCCAGGGCGATGGTCGGGTCGCTTATGCCGGGTAACTGAAGATTGTCCTGTCTGCGCAGGCAGAGATAGTCCACGTGCCAACCAGCGCCAGAGAGTTTTTCTTTGGCTGCAGCCTCCAAAGTTTCGACCCACTGCTGATATCGCGCCTGATCGGACTCATTGCGAGGATCGAGTCTATTGCGGTGCTGCTCGAGCTTGAACTGCTCGACCAAATGCGACAAAGATCGATACAAGAGACTGGCGCGTTGTCGTTCGTCCGCGCTCAGATAGGCATTACGCGAGCTAAGCGCCAGGCCGTCGTCATCACGCACGATGGGGCCGCCCACCACTTCGATCGGAAGCGCGAATTGTTTGACGAGAGCCTTGATCACCAGGAACTGTTGGTAGTCCTTCAGCCCGAAGAGGGTGACGCCCTGGCGCTTGCCCAGGAAAACGCTCATGAACAGCTTCATCACGACGGTTGAAACACCCTCGAAAAAGCCAGGCCTGAAGTGGCCTTCAAGAATATTGCTCAGGGCGGGATCAGGACGCAGACGAAAAGTCTGCGGCTGTGGATAAAGATCGGCTTCGCCCGGCGCGAACAGCACATCACAACCCACGCTCTTAAGCGCTGCGCAGTCCGACTCCCAGGTGCGCGGATAGCGGTCGAAATCTTCGTGCGGCAGAAATTGCGGACGATTGACGAAGATGCTCGCAACGGTGCAATCGCCAAGACGGGCGGCCTGCCTGATGAGCGCCAGGTGGCCTTTGTGAAGATTGCCCATGGTCGGTACGAAGGCCGGTCGCTGGGCGCCTGCGAGCGCGTCGCGCAGATCTTCGATGCGATGAACGATTTTCATGAGACGGACCAGGGGCGGCGAATGAACGGCCAGTCAGATCAGCGAGATGGATATCTGGATCATCGGTAGTTTGACAGACGTAGCGGCATAGGCCGTAATTGTCCTGGTCGGTGTGGGGCCTGGGCGGTGGTTCGATCAGGCGTCTACCAAAGGTTCCGGAGGGTGTGCCGTGAGTTTTTCTGGTTTGCGCAGTGTTTTCTTGTGTTCAGGTTTGGCGCTGGCTCTGGGTGGCTGCGCCTCGATCTCGCCCGACGTGGGCGATATGACCCGCGCGTACGCCGAATCGGTTGAAAAACACGA
The DNA here is from genome assembly GCA_044359405.1 of Burkholderiaceae bacterium. GTDB lineage: Bacteria > Pseudomonadota > Gammaproteobacteria > Burkholderiales > Burkholderiaceae_E > SYIM01. Next base: position 9,277 of record JBIKMC010000068.1, on the reverse strand, counting down.
ACGCAATCAGATTCTCAAGAATCTTCTGCGCGCGGGCGATGGTGTGCCCATGAGCTTTACAACGGTGCCGACCATTGTGGGTACAGGCCAGCTCGAGGGTAGCGCTGGGGTTTCTGGAAAGCTTTTCGGCGAACTGTTCAGCAATGCCACCGGTAATCCATCGCTCAGAAGCTCGCGCGGATTCAATTTCACGCTTGCGTCGCTGGACAATGAGCGCTTCACCACGGCTTTTCTGCGCGATCTTTCGTTGGATACCGTTCAGGTTTTTGCGACGGGTGACTTTCACCGTCAGCTGCTGTTCACGCTGGTGGTGGACAGCGTCAGCTTCAACCTGGGGCGCCCCAATGCGCAGATTATTGAAAACGGCACGTCCACTCAGGGGCGGTTTGATCGATTTCAGGAAACGCTGGCGGCGTTGGTTGCCTCGGGGCTCACGACTGAGCGCATCACGCGCCCAGACCCTATCGGCATTGACCTGACTCGCGAGGAGCTATTGGCTGATCGGCGTTTCTTCGGCTCTGATCTGGTCAGTGACCGCAGTATCCGAGTTGTCCGGATACCCACCGCGCAGGGCGATCGCTATCGAGTGGTGCGACTATCCACCGGGGTTCGCTTTTGTCTTTCGCCCCAGGAGTTCGAAAAACGTAGTGGGCTCAAGCTGGCTGCGTCGCTGGCTTGTCGGCTGCCGATTGAAGCGGCGGTCAGCACCGATGCACCGAGCGATCTGGCAAGCGCTGATTCCCTGCTGATTGACATTCGCTCCGCCCGCGAGGTCTATCGTTTTGTCGGTCGGCTGGCCATGGCGCAGGCGCATCAAGCCGAGTGGCTGCCCCGCATTGATCTGCCACAGCGCCAGGCCGGTATTGTTGCAGGTTCACATCCGCTGATCGTGCTGCGCAAGGGCTCGCCCGGCCCTGATGAAAAAGTACTGGCGGTTGCCGAGCATATGGGCTCGACCTACTACGTTCCGTTCGAAAACTCCGGCTTCTCGGCGCGCGTATTTGAGTACCTTGCACTGCTGCTGTCCATCAGTATGGTGAAAGACGCGATTCCAGCGCAGCCGGCGATTCTGGTCCGATGATCGGGCTGCTTGGGCGAACGGAGCCGCTCTGGCGTCAGGCCAGGAAATCGGCGACGCGAGCGGAGCTGTTATGCAACAGCCGTACGCCGTCGGGCAGGCTCTCGGGATGATGGCCCAGGTAGTCGATCGCGACCCGTGCAAACGACTGCGCTGCGGGGACAGTCAGGCGATCAGCGGGTCTGACGAAGCCAATGACTCGAGCGATTGAGGGGCGTTGAAGGGGTCGGCTGACCACCGACAGCAGGGATGGTGAAGGACAAGCCAGTCCGGGCAGCACTGAAACACCCAGCCCGCTCTCGACCATACCGATGACAGTGGCGACTTGACTGATCTCGATCGGGTCGTGCCGTAACCGAAGACGCGACAGCGTCGAGTCGACATAGGCGCGAAGAAGCGTGCCTCGGCGTGGCAGGATGAGGCGCTCGGTCGCCAGCTGACCTGCGGAGATTTCAGCATGGGAGGCTAGTCTATGAGACGCCGGCAGAACGACCCTGAAGGAGTCCCTAAGAAGCGGCAAGAACAACGCGGCTTCCAGCGCCGCCGACTCTGTGATCAGGCCGAGATCGCCCTCCCCCAAGGTCATTTTCTGTCTCAGCACGGGGTCTGGGTGATCGTGAATGATGATGTCGACACCCTGGTGACATCGGTAGAACTCGACGATGAGGGTTGACAGCAAACGCTGGGCAACCGAGGGGATAGTTAGAAGCGTCAGTGATCCGCGGTCTCCGCGAGAGCGCTCCTGACCGTGTGTCAGCAGTCGTTCGTTTTGCTCGATGACGCGCTTCGCATCGACGAGGAACTCCTCTCCTGCCGCAGTCAGTCTCACTGAGCGGGTGGTTCGCTCAACCAATGATATGCCGCAAATTTCCTCGAGCTTCGAAACAGCCTGGCTCAGTGCCGACTGGCTGATGTGCAGCCGTCCGGATGCGGTGCTGAAACTGCGGGTCTCTGCCAGAACGATAAAAGCCCTGAGGTGGCGCGGATTTGGAAAATTCACGGCGCTTTGATTAATCGAAAAAAATGAAAAATGTCTTATAAAAATTAATTTTACTCAAATAATTTGGACGCCTATTCTGCATGGTCGAAATCATCACTGGAGATGGCCATGTCGAGTCCCTGGCATTCGATCGCAATGTTGTTGGTCAGTGCGACCCTGACGGCCTCTGCAGTGGCACAGACTTTCCCCTCGCGCCCTGTCACCCTGGTCGTACCCGTTCCGCCAGGCGGTCCTACGGATGGCATCAGTCGTGCCATCGCCGAGCATATGGGGTTGGAGCAGCCTGTCGTCATTTCGAACGTACCGGGTGCTGGTGGCAGCATCGGCACGGGGCAGGTGGCGCGTGCAGCCCCCGATGGTTATCGAATCGGGATCGGTCTTCTGGGAACTCATGTATTCAACGGCGCGATTTATCAATTGCCGTACAACCTAGTGGACGACCTCGAACCCATCGGTATGGTCGCGACCAGCCCGCAGTTCATCGTCTCGAAACCTTCGGTTCCCGCGCGTTCGCTTCAGGAGTTGATCGCCTGGCTTCGTGACAACCCCGACAAAGTGTCTATGGGAACGCCGGGAGTAGGCAGTGCATCGCATATCAGCAGCGTGCATTTTCAGAGCCTGACTGGCACTCGCATTCAAATCGTGCATTACAAGGGAGGTGCACCTGCCAAGCAGGATCTGATGGCAGGTCACATCGACATGATGATCGATCTAGCGGGCAATTCACTGCCGCAAGTCCGAAGTGGCCAGATCCGGGCCTACGCAGTCACTGCGCCGCAACGTATCGCAGCGGCACCCGATGTTCCGACGACAACTGAGGCGGGCCTCCCAGACCTAAAGCTATCGGTCTGGCATGGCCTATGGGCGCCGAAAGGAACGCCAAGTGACGTGATCGAAAAGCTCAACAGTGCTCTTCGCAGGTCCCTCTCGACACCGGCTGTTCGTGAGCGACTCGCAAATCTCGGGCAACAGATCCCGCCGGCAGAGCAATTGTCGCCTCAGGCGCTTGCCAAGCTACAGAAAGAAGAAATCGAAAAGTGGTGGCCAGTGATTCGTGCGGCCAACATCAAGGGGAACTGAGTGAAGCGATTGTGCGGCAAGGTTGCCGTGGTGACGGGCGGAGCAGGTTTGCTCGGCCGGGCGACCTGTCAGCGGTTGGCAGCAGAGGGTGCCGCGGTGGTCGTTGCCGACAGGCAGATGAATGCGGCCAAGGCTTTGGCCGATGCGATGCTTGAAAGCGGAGGGCAGGCGGTCGCGGTCGAGGCTGACGTCGCTGATGCAGCGGGGGCGCAACGGTTGATGAAGGCAACTCATGACCAGTTGGGTCGTCTTGATGTTCTTGTAAACATTGCCGGATTGCAGAGCAAAGCACGACACGACGAGATAAGCCTCGAGCATTGGAATGCTGTCATCCAGGGGAATCTGACAGCTACGTTTTTGTGCATTCAGGCGGCCATCCCCTTGATGGTGAACAACGGTGGCGGCCGAGTCATCAACATGTCGTCTTTTGCTGTAAACGGGGTTCCCTGGTTTCGTCAGGCCGGCCAGGGGCGCAGTGCCTATGCGGCGGCCAAGGCTGGAATTCTGGGGCTCACCCGGACGCTATCCGGTGAGTTGGCGGAACTGAATATCAACGTCAACGCCGTCGTGCCGGGTCCTGTACGAGAGCCTGAAGACAGGGCGTCGATTGATGCCCTGGAGAGGAATCCGCTGATCAAAACACCACCGCTCGCACTCATTCCCAAGGGACGTTACGCGACGCCAGACGATGTGGCCAACGCGATTCTCTTTTTTGCGTCCGATGAGTCAGAGTTCATCACAGGCGAGTCACTCGCGATCACCGGCGGCCTTTAGCGCGGAGCGTTGACAAACCTGCAGGCGGACGGATCTTTTTGGCTCGCCAATCGGACAGTAGTTTTCCGATCAGCAGGTCTTCTTGAATCCTTAGACAACACGGAACTCGATCATGCTGGAAAGCAAGCGACGTTACCCAGACCCCGCGGTCCGGGCCCTGCACCCCTCCTTTGAGAAATACCGAATCGTGTTGGCCGGCGTTGAATGTCTGGCAACGGGTGGTCGTTGGAACGAGGGACCCGTGTGGTTTGGCGACGGGCGCTTTCTTTTGTGGAGCGATATTCCGAACGATCGAATCATGCGCTGGGATGAAGAAAGCGGGAGCGTCGGCATCTTCCGGAAATCATCCAACCAGGCGAACGGCAACACACGTGACCGACAGGGCCGCTTGATCACCTGCGAGCATCTCGGGCGTCGGGTGACCCGAACCGAATATGACGGGCGGATAACCGTCCTGGCGGATCAGTATCAGGGTAAGCGGCTCAATTCGCCGAATGACGTGGTTGTCGGTTCGGATGGATCGATCTGGTTTACCGATCCGACCTTTGGCATCAACGGTTACTACCTGGGCGAAGCTGCGGCGCAAGAGCTGCCGCCACGGGTGTATCGAATCAGTGCAGTCACCGGAAAACTTGAGCCTGTCATTGATGATGTTGCAGGACCCAACGGCTTGGCTTTCTCGCCCGATGAGTCGGTTTTGTACCTGGTCGCCTCCGGTACACAGCCGCGCAAGATTCTCGCTTACGACGTACGCTCAGACCATAGTCTCGGCCCTGCCCGCGTTCTGATCGATGCCGCAGAGGGTACCCCTGATGGATTTCGTGTCGATGTTGATGGCAATCTGTGGTGTGGCTGGGGGATGGGCAGCCCCGAGCTCGATGGGGTCCGTGTTTTCTCTCCGGCTGGAGACGCCATCGGGCATATCAGCCTGCCTGAGCGTTGCGCCAATCTCTGCTTCGGTGGACGACACCGCAACCGGCTCTTCATGGCAGCCAGTTCATCGATCTATTCGCTGTACGTCAATACCCAGGGTGTGTCGGGTGGCTGATTGTGTCCCCAGACTGGAGGTGGTTGCGACTACCCTAAGAGATGTACGTGCGGCGGTCGTCGGCGGCGCCGACCGGATTGAGCTTGCAGGCGCGCACACTTCGGCGGGTGCAATCAGTCCTTCAGCAGGGCTGATGGAGCAGGCTAGACGTTTGGCGCCAGGGCTCGAAATCTTTGCAGTAATCAGACCGCGGTACGGTGCCTTTGTCTACGACCAGCCTGAGTTCGAGCAAATGCGTCGTGATATCGAGGTGGCGCGTGCCTCTGGGATGGACGGGGTTTTCATTGGAGCTGTGACGACTCACGGTGCACTTGACCGTTCAAACATGCAGACGCTGTTCGAGAACGCGCATGGATTACGTATCTGCATCAACATGGCTTTCGATCACTGCGATGACCCATGCAGCGAGCTTGACTGGCTGATCCGTGATGGGCGGGCTGAACGGATTCTGACGGCAGGCAGAGCCAAAACAGCGCTCGACGGTGTCGCGCAAATCGCACAGCTGCAGCAACGGGCGGCGGACTCGATTGACATCATGCCCGGTCGAGGGGTTGACCTCACGACCCTGCCACGGCTGCTGGAACTGCTTCCCGCGATTGCCCATGTTCATGTGAGTACAGGTGCGTGCGATTTAGACGATCCGACTGCGTCGGTCGACGCGACCAAGGTCACGAAGCTGAAGCAGTTGTTGCGTGGGGTATCTTGAGTCGATTGTCCCCCAATCATGATGTGAGGTGAATCTTGAAGGCGTTGTTCATGGTGCGTGCCGAGATCAATGATTTGGCACTGAAGGAAAGCTTTGACCGCTGGTACGAGGATGAGCATGTGCCTTTGGCGCTTGGCGTACTTAACCCCTGTCGTTACTGGCGATACTGGAGCAAGATCGAGCCGCAGGTTCACTACGTTCTGTACGAATTTGATGATGTCGACCGGGCATGCTCGGTGACGTCCTCCCCGGAAATGCGCGAGCTCGGTCAGCACTTTGATCAGCAATGGGGCGATCGAGTCAAACGGGCTCGCGATGTTCTCGAAGTGTGTTTGGGCCCTCACGTCGCATGACAGTTTGCGTGCATCAGAGACCTGGGGCGTCTTGAGCGGGTTCAGTTCGCGTTGTCGGTTGATTCAATGCGCTGAATCGCTCACGAGGTCTAGAGCCGTGCATACTGCGCGCTCTGGAGATCCCTTTCGTGAAGCTTTGCCACTCTTTGTCGTTCGCTGTTTGCCTCGGTTTTGTCGGGTCATTGTGTGCCGCGAGCGAGGGCGCGCCGGGCGGATCATTGACCACTGTCGAGGCTATCGATATCAATCGCTACATGGGTCGTTGGTATGAGGTCGCCAAGTTCCCAAACTGGTTTCAGCGCCGCTGTGTCTCTGATACTCGTGCCGAGTATCGGGTGGCCGCTGGCGGCAGGCGTTGGTTGCCCGCCATTTTTTACTGCGCGACCAGCATTATGTTGTGCAAGAGGGCAAGGTTGTCTCGCTCGATGAGGGCACAGGCCGTCTGACACCAAGCCGAACGCTTACCGCTGGTCTGCAACAGGCTGTTGAAGCACACGAGGCCCTGACTATCAGCGACCCGAGTCAATCGATGGACCAGATGAGCTTTCAAGCCTTCTTCCGTCACTTTCGGCGGCTTGCCGGGACGACTGGAACGGCCCGTGAAGCACGCTTCGAGTTCTGGCTCATTTACCGTCTGGGCGTGGTGTCCGTACCAACCCACAGGCCCCGGATTCGCACCCAAGCCCGGCCCCAAGTGTTTGGCACTCAGGCTGAAAAGGACCAGGCCGTGATCGCCGAGATTGAGCGACTCCATGGCCAGGGACTTCCAGTGCTCGTTGGTCTGCGCAGCGTCAGGTCCAGTGATCGTTTGGCTGAGCAGTTGCGGGTGCTCGCGCTGCCGTTTGGCTTGATCAATGCGGTTCGACTGGCAGACGAGGCGGAGGTCGTGGCTCAGGCTGGGAAAGCCGGGCGAATTACGGTAGCCACCAATATGGCTGGCCGCGGCACTGATATCGTGCACGGCCCTGGGGTAGCCGCCCGAGGTGGGCTTCAGGTGATCATGGCCGAGTGCAACGAGTCGTCCCGTATCGACCGGCAGTTGGCGGGGCGATGTGGGCGTCAGGGCGATCCAGGCCGGGTCAGCACCTGGCTGAGCGCCGATGACCCTCTCCTCAAGCGCCACCTCCCGGCCCTCTGGTGCACGATAATCGAGCGCCTCGCCGCTCACCCTTCCCCTTGGGCTGGGTTGCTGCTAAAGCGCGCCGGACCCGCGGCCGTGTGGGCCGCACAGCGTTTTGCCGAGGCGCAGTCTCGCCACCGCCGGCGCTTGGTTCTGGAATCCGATGAGTGGATGGACAAGGCCTTACCATTTGGCGATTGAGTGGTAAGTCAGACTGCCGCCAGCGACAGTACATGGATTTCGCGCATCGCCACCATGGGGAACAGATTGAAACCTAGGACGGCAAATACTTTCTACGTGAGTGAGTTCATATCGTTGGGTTGCTTGACTTGTTGTCGAGCCAAGCAGATCTCTCGCTGGATACCGTTCAGGTATTTTCGACCGGCGACCTCCATCGGCAATTGCTCTTCACGTTGGTCGTCGACAGCATTAGCTTCAACTTGGGGCGGCCTAACGAACAGGTGATTGAAACGAGCAGTCACTATGCGGGCGACCGGGCCGATCACAGGGCGGTCTTTGTGTTTGGCGTGATCGACCAGAAGATCGGTTTGATGGATTCATGAAGGACTAGAGACTGAGGATGAGCATGACCTGCCGGGCCGCACGCGTTCAGCCAACTTTAGGCCCCGGCCAAGCTGGTCTGGCGCATCAGGACCCTACCAGGTCTGTTCCCTGTGGAGCGTCCACCGCTCCACACGACGACACCGTTGACGATGACAGTTTCAATGCCGATCGCGGGTGAAGTGGGAGTTTCGTAGGTGGCGCTCGCATCCACTGTGTCGGCATCAAACAGCGTCAGATCAGCGTACGCGCCCTCCTTGAGCACGCCGCGGTCCTTGAGACCGAAATTCTGAGCGCTTAAACCCGTCATCTTATGAACGGCCGTCTCGAGCGAGAAAAGTCCAAGAAGCCTGCTGTAGTGCCCGAGCACTCTGGGAAAGGTACCCCACAGGCGCGGGTGCGGTGATGCATCTTGCGGCAACCCGTCTGACCCGATCATCGTTGGCCCAAACTTCAAAATGCGCTGCACGTCGGCCTCATCCATCTTGAAGTAAATAGCGCCCGCAGGGCTTAGGCGTTCGACCGCCTCTGCTCTGCTCACGCCCAAGTGTTCTGCAATACTGTCGAGATCTTGCCCGGCGTATTGGGGCAGAGACTTCGACCAGCTGACCAAAACGCGGTCGGCACCTGCCAAGCGACCCACCGACAGCACAGTGGATCCGGCAGTGTATGGGTAACAATCGAGGCATATCGGCTGCTCGCGCATGCGCCGCTGGATCAAATCAAGCGTCTCGACCGAGCGGCCGAAATTCGAACGTTCTAATACCTTGTGGTGAGAAATCACAACGGGTACGCAGAGCTCGCGACCAATGCGAAAAGTCTCCTCGAGGGCGTCTACAACCTGAGCGGCCTCGCTTCGCATGTGAGTGCAATAAATCCCTGCATGATTGGCAAGAGGTCGGCACACCTCAATGACCTCTTCGGTCGGAGCGGCAATCGCAGGCTCGTAAAAGAGCCCGGTTGATACCCCCATAGCGCCTGCCGCCAAAGCTTCCTCGACCAGCGCCTGCATGCGGGAGATTTCTACAGCTGAAGCGGGCTGCGATAGGTCAGCCATAGTGCTGACACGCAGCGTCGTGTGACCAACGAGCATGGCACTGTTTACCGCAGCAGGCCGGGCTCGTAAGGCCTCAAGGTAGGCGGAAAAACTCTTAAAACTGAACCAATCACCGCTATCGTCAAGCAGGTTTAACGGCGGCGTGACCGGGTTAGGGATCGGTCGTGGCATTGGAGCGAGCGAGATACCGCAGTTGCCTCCAATAACTGTCGTTACCCCCTGGCTGACTTTCGGCTCCATGCCTGGGGCTGATAGCAGGACCCGATCGTCGTGGGTATGGGAGTCAATGAATCCAGGCGATGCAATGCGTCCGCCAAGCTCGATCTCATGCAGACCGCTGTAAGGCGACAGATCTCCGATGCGCGCTATTCGATCGCCTTGAATCGCGATATCAGCCTGGTTGTGCGCGCCGACCGAATTTTGACCACCCGTGCCGATTGAATATTGACCAGGGGTGGAAGCCTTCCCCGAGTGGGTCGGCCTGTGGATAAGTCTACCTT
>JBIKMC010000322.1:0-3994 GCA_044359405.1 Burkholderiaceae bacterium | reverse complement strand
CGCGCGCAAAGCCGTCGCCAAGCTACTCACGCTGCTTGCGCAGTTCGCTCAGAGCCCCTCTAGGAGTCTGGCCGAAACCCTTAATTCCTGGCTCCATCCCATCGTCCGAATGTGGCGCTTCTCCAAATCCAACGGTATCACCGAGGGGTTTCACACTAAGATGGAGATGATCTCCCGACGAGCGTTCGGGTTCAGAAACTTTGAGAATTACCGCATGCGAGGCTTGGCTCAGTGCGGTTGGAACGGGTTGATCACCCGTGTCTGATGAATGCCCATCCCCCGTTAATGGGGTAGAGCCGAGGCACTCGAGGGCACGCAGGTGCCCTCTGGTGTCCGCTCGGACCCTGTCGTTCGGAATTTCGATCGCGCACGCCACAAATACGAAAGGCCACCCGTTGGATGGCCTTTCGTATTTGGCGGAGCGGAGTTGGGCTTCGGCTAACTGCTCACCTACTGTGTTGCGTTCTCTCGGCGTCGCGTTGAGGTCAGGGAGGGGATGAGAGCGACGATTACGTGAGCCTCTCACTACCTACCAACCCTCGATTCTCTAGCGAAGAGGAGAAGCTCGAATCAAATCCTCCTCAACGCCTGAAAGTCGCGCATCGATACCCCATAACTATTTGATCTATCCCGGTCACCCTGGAGCGAGCAAAACTTGTTGAGGCCGAAACTCATTCGTTTGGCCATCGCCGCTTGAGGAGCGCTTCGGTTTCTACGGCCGACGGATTTCGTTCATCCCTTATCCCGCGCGTCACCGGGCGGAGGAGCCTGCGCCAACAGATCCAACTGCGTCAGTCTTCGGTCCCTTCTGCGCCGAATTCCGATGGGTGACACTACCCGACTGGCTTCACGGACCGATCCGATGCACCGAGGGGCAGGCTACGGTGTTCCAGGCCTTGTGGATCTTCAAAGGAGTCGAGGTCGACGGTGAGCGGGTCATGCAGCGCGCTGGTGCGGTCACGCAGACGCGAGGGCTTGTACCCGATGCCGTGTGCTGCGGACTCAGATCGCTTATAACCGTGCCGCTATACAGCAACAGAGTCGATCATCAGCAGCCGGTCAGTTGCATCCCATATGGCGCCGATACATCTCCGGGTTATGCCCAGCGGGGATGTTTTTACATGGATCCTCGGCATATCCGCGAAGAATGTTGTATCGCTTGATCTGCTCGGGTTTGAGGAAATGCACTGTCTTGAAATGCTGAGACAGATGGATGAAGCGAAGCTCTGTCCTGGCCGACTCAGCGTCTGAGAGCAGACGGCGCAGTGATGCCTCGTCGACAGCCCCCTTCGCAAAGGCCGCCTCCAGGGCTGATTCGGCAGCGATCAGACGCTCGCCAGTCGGGATGGCTGCTTTGCGCATATCGTCAAGCAGCGCCTGAGTCTTTTCCACCTGGTCCTGAGTCAGCGGGATCTGATCTTTCAGTTCTAGCAGATGAGACGGTCCGGGCATGCCGTTGAGTTCGGCTGCGAGGGCCAGCCCCCAGCCACCACCTCGGCGCAGTTCCTTGATGTCGTTGTCAGACAGCGATTTGATTGCCCGGTTTTGCATGCCGGCGTAGGGTGTCTGCGACCCGTGGTTGTGTTGGGCCGAGGTCGACAATGGCAGGCTGATCGCAAGTGCCAGCAGCACGGTGCTTGATTTCACAGAATTCTCCAGGCTCGATGGACAAGCATATCGCGGGTCACGAAATCGGGATCGTCCGTTCAGTTCCTCGGTGGCACCGCTGAGTAGGGTGCAGTGTTCCAGGCCTTATGGTCGTTCACAGGTGTCGAGGTCGACGGCGAGCGGGTCGAGCAGCGCGCTGGGGCGGTCACGCAGGCGCGAGGGTTTGTATGCGTGCCGTGCGCGGGGGCGGGTTTGAGGTCGGAGAGGGGGGTGCGAGGAAGGTTCTTTTTTTGTTCTTTAATGGGTCTATCATAGAACAAATTAAATGGATGTCCGTATGGCCGTCAATGTCAAACTGTCTGACGCTTTGGTGGAGACCGCCAAGCGCTTTGGCAGCATCGAGCACCGTTCGGTGCCCAAGCAAATCGAGTACTTGTCCCAAATCGGCAAGATCGCTGCGGAAAACCCCGATCTGCCCTTCACCGTCATCCGCGACATCCTGATCGCCGACCAGGAAGAACCCGTGGGTGAGTACCCGTTCGGCTGATGCGCATCCTTGTCACCCCGACCTTCGAGCGCGCAGTCAAAAAGCTGCACAAGCAGCGAAAATCAGCGCTTGACGGGGCGGTGCCAGCCATCGCCAATCAACCCGACGTGGGTGAAAACAAGGTCGGTGATCTGGCCGGCGTGCTTGTCTACAAGTTCCGCATGGGCACCCTGGTGTGCCCGCTCGCCTACCGCGTCCTGGATGAGAACAAGGTGAAATTGCTGATGGTCGGTCCACACGAGAATTTTTACCGCGGCCTCAAACGGACCGAGCATTGACATGGACTCACGAGGCGAACAATAGCGCCACCGACTCAGACCGCCACCAGATCATCCATCATCAGGCCACACCAGTGGAGATCTTCGTCCCACAACAGGTTGCGATGGGGTCTTCTCACGGTCTGCTCTCCTCGTGCAGGCGAAATCTTCGCCCAGTTGAGCAAGGCCCTCACTCTTCTTTATCCCAGTGTCCGAATTCGCGGAGCCACTTCTTCGCAGGCGGCCCGGGCAGATTCACCAACGGTTCGAGTTCCAAGCGCGTTTGCACCAACCATGGATGCCATGAACCAGCGGATCGGCTCATGAGATCCGACCGCTGCCGCTTTCGTCATAGCGCGCAAGCGTTTCGTTGACCGCCTCTTCCTCCGACAAGAACAACTCGACAGCGGCGCTGTTGGCAGCATTGCCGATGTGATGCAGGCGTTGGCGCGTTGATCAGGCGCCCAGCAAGCGGCGTATGAGCAGCGACTGCATGTCACGACGGCCGTCGGCAATCACAAATACCACCACGTCGCGCCCCATCACCCTATAGATAAGGCGATACGGCTTGAAGAACACCTGGCGGTAGTCCTTGATCCCGAGATCGAGCAACTCCCGGGGGAAGCTGCCGCGCTCCGGCATGACAGCCAGTTGTTCGGCCGAGGCCCTCAACCGATCCAGAACATGATCGGCATTGGCCGGGTCATCGAACTCGGCGATGTAATCGTAAATCACCTCCAAATCCTGCTCAGCCCCCTTTGTGAGCAGGACGCTGTACTTGGATGCCATCAGGCCAAGGCTTTCTTGGCCTTAAGCCGGGCCACCACATCAGACAGCGGCTTGACCTTGCCAGCGGCCACTTCCTGCTGGCCCAAGGCCAGCACTTTCAGCAAAGCCAGAGTTTCCTGTGTGGCCTCGTAGGTGGCCACATCCTGCAAAACCGCCTTGGCCTCACCGTTCTGCGTGATCACCAGGGGCTCGCGCTGCTCGCCGAGCGTGGCCAAAACCTCCGCCGCATTGGCCTTGAGGTAGCTGATGGGTTTGACTCGGGATGAGTAGCGCATGGAACTTCCTTCCAGACTCAATATAGTCCATAAAAAGTCCTTTGACAAGAGGCTGCTTGTCACGCCGAAAGTGATCTTCGCTATTCCCCCGGGAATTTCGCTGATAGCGGACGCAGCCAATTGTTTTGGCACCCGCCTTGATCAAATGACAGGTTTGCGCCACCCAGCCGCCGTACTCCGAGGGCTGAAAACGCGAAAATCGATCCACTACCGACACCTTGGTCTACGCTGGTCACCCACAGGTCAGAAGGTTTGCATATGACGTAGACTGTAATAACATTGTTGCTATTAGCGATAGGGACAAAACAGTGAAATCCACCATTCGTAAAATCGGTAATTCGCGTGGTGTTTTGATCCCCGCCGCGCTGCTTTCTGCCTGTGCCATCGATGACGAGATCGATATTCGTATCGACCGCGGATGCATCGTCATCGCACCCGTCAGGGCTCCGCGAACCGGCTGGTTCGATGGCTACTCGGCGGCTACGGATGCCGAAGCGGAAGGTTGGGCTCGTGCTGAT
>JBIKMC010000321.1:0-4032 GCA_044359405.1 Burkholderiaceae bacterium | reverse complement strand
AAGGTGGGCACAAAAGCGATCCCGGTACTTACGAGCGGCCGAGATCTGGGCATCGGTGACCGTACTTGACCACTGCATACGCTCGGCAACGCCTGGGCCCATGGGCGGGTGATAACGGCTGATGAGTGGTCCGGCCGTCATCCAGGCCTCAAACCCCTGAATATGTCGATAGTGCCAATACATGTCCTCGACCGAATCCAGCACGACACTGACGGGAGAGGTTCCGCCAAATTGCTCCGACATCTGTCGTGCAAGTGGCTGCAGGGCGTCCCGGGCCGATTCGCTTGCAAGAGCCCACAGGTCTGACGGCCACAAGAGTCGGGGTTTGCTGTTGAGCTCGCGCGAGTCGCCCGCCAGAAGCACATCCGCCACCCGGGTGAACGTGTCAAGGTCACGTGCGAACCAGCCGCAGGTATCCAGGCTGGGCGCCAGATCCTGGCAGCCCTCCAGGCTTATGCGCCCATGGGTAGGACGAATACCCCAAAGGCCGCAATGATTGGCCGGGCAGCGAACTGAGCCGCCAGTGTCGGTGCCCAAGGCAAAGTCGCACAGACGGTTGCTGACCGCCGATGCGGAGCCGGAGGACGAGCCGCCTGTGATTCGATCGGGGGCTGCCCCGTTCATGGGTTGGCCAAAGTGGGCGTTGTATCCCACCATGGAAAAGGCGAATTCGTCGGAGATGGTTTTGCCCGCAAAGCAGGCGCCCGCATCCAGCAGGCGAGCCACGGTGGGCGCATGCCGCGATTTGATCCCCGACATGGCCAGGACGAAGGGGCTACCGCCGCTGGTTGGATAGCCAGCGACGTCAAACAGATCCTTAACACCCATGGTCAAACCCGAGAGGGGCCCGGAGGCCGCGTGGCTAACCTGAACAGCGGGGTAGGGCATGAAGGCGCGGGCGGTGTCGTTGATCATGGTGAGAACTCATATAGAGGCGTTGGATGAGCTCAGGCGCACCGCCTGCGCGCGCAGACAGCTGGCAAGGTGCCCCGGCTCCATCAGTGTACTCGGCGGCAGCGACTGTCGGCATTCGGCCTGCGCCCACGAACACCGATCAGCGAACGCGCATCCGGGCGGCAGGCGCGACAGATCGGGCGGGCTGCCGGCGATTGCCATCAGGGGTTCGCCACGCGTCATGGCGCCGTGCGCCCGGCTACGTAGCAGCGCCAGAGTATAGGGGTGGCTGGGCGCGTTGATGAGCTGGCGAGTACTACCCATCTCGACGATGCGTCCCGCATACATCACGGCGATTCGATCCGCGACCTCGACTGCGGCGCCCAGGTCGTGGGTGACAAAGATGATGGCCAGACCGAGTTCGCGCTGCAGTTCTCTGAGTAGCAACAGAACCTGAATCTGCACCGTGGCGTCCAGAGCGGTGGTCGGTTCGTCAGCCAATAGAAGCTTGGGCGAGCAGGCCAGAGCCAGTGCGATCATGGCCCGTTGACGCATCCCGCCAGACATTTCATGGGCGTAACTGTCCAGGCGACGGCTTGGACTTGGAATTCGGACCCGTTCGAACAACGATAGTGCGCGCGCTCGCGCCTGCTCGCGACTGACTGGCTCGTGCCGACGGATCGTCTCAATGATCTGTTCGCCCACGGTATACACCGGGTCCAGGGCCGTCAGTGGCTCCTGGAAAATCATTGCAGCTGTCTTGCCTCGAAAGTCGGCGAGGGCTCGTCGGCTCATGCTCAAGACGTCAAGGCCATCCACTTGAATGGACCCGCTGACTGTGGTCCGCGTCGCGGGGTGCAGGCCGAGCATGCTGCGCAAGGTGACGCTCTTTCCGGAGCCTGATTCTCCGATGAGCGCGAGCACTTCACCGCGGGCGACCGAGAGATCAACTCCGTTGACCGCTTTGATCGGTGCGCCCCGTCCAGAGAAGCTGACCCGCAGGTCGTGGATATCAACCAGCGGCCGGCCAGACGTTTGGATGCTGTTACTCATGGACGTGCCCCGTCCGGTGCACGGGTCCCTTCAAGCCGGATCCAGCCCGATGTGGGTGGGCCAGACAGGCCACTTGGTGAGCAGGCGAGACAGCGTTGAGCGCAGGCGACTGACGACTGCAATCGGTCATCGCAATTGGGCAGCGTGGATGGAATCGACACCCCGAGGGCGGATTGATCGGGTTGGGCGGGTCGCCACCCAGCGGCACGGTCTCGGTGCGTCGATCCGGATCCATCGAAGGCATTGATGCGATCAGGGCCCTTGTGTAGGGGTGCGCGGCGTCCTGAAAAAGTGTTTCAGACGGACCAATCTCAACCACCTCGCCCAGATACATCACCATGACGCGGTCGCTGACGTACCGAACCACATGCAGGTCGTGGCTGATGAAGATGTAGGTGAGTCCGTAGCGTTGCTTGAGTTCAGAGAGAAGATTCAAGACCTGCGCCTCGACCGACTTGTCCAGTGCTGAGACCGCCTCATCCAGGATGAGCAATCGTGGCTGGACAGCGAGTGCGCGCGCGATATTCACGCGTTGACGCTGACCGCCCGATAGCTCATGGGGGTAGCGGCCGGCGAAGCGACGATGATCGAGACCGACCTGATCAAGCAGTTCGTGTGCTCGGGAGATGGACTCTTGTGCGCTGATGCCGTGAACCCTCGCGCCGAATGCAATGCTGCTTTCAATGGTCATTCGGGGATTCAAGGAAGCGTAGCTGTCCTGAAACACCATCTGAACCTGACGCCTGAATTCCTTCAGTGGCAGGTCGCGACTGCCGGCCCGCATACCATCAAAGATGATCTCTCCTGAACTGGGGTCGAGCAGGTGCATCAGCAAACGGGCGGTCGTGCTCTTTCCGCAGCCCGACTCGCCGACGACGCCGAGGGTTTCACCGGCATGAACACGAAATGAGATGTCATCGACGGCACGCACCACCAGCTTGTTCAGGCCCACAAGATTCTTGACCGGAAAGTGTTTGACCAGATTCCTGACCTCCAGCAGCGGGGCCGTATTCATCTCGCGCACACCCGCTTGAGTTGCCGACTCTGTTTCGGTTCGTGGCGGTACGCTCATGTTTTGATCTCCATGGCCGAGCGCAGCGAGTCCGACAGCAGATTGAACGCGATTGAGGTGATGAAAATCATGAGGCCTGGCAGCGCAGCGATCCAGGGTTGCGTGTAGATCGCCGTGCGCAGCGTATTGAGCATGAGCCCCCACTCAGGTTCGGGCGGCTTAACCCCCAGGCCCAGAAAGCTCAGCCCGGACGCCAGAATCATGGAGACCGCAATCAGGCTGGTCGCATACACAAAGATTGGCCCCAGAACATTACCCAGCACGTGAACCCGAATGATGGTGAAGGCGCCTGCACCCGATGCGCGGGCGGCATCCACGTAGTCGCGATGTCGAACCTGGGCCGTGACGCTTTCAGCGACTCGGGCTATGGGTGGTGTGAATACGATGGTGAGCGATAGCAGGGCGTTGAAGATACCCGCCCCCAGTGCTCCTGAAAGCGCGATGGCCAGAAGCACTGAAGGGAATGCGTACAGTACATCGACCGTGCGCATGATCATGCTGTTGACCCAGCCACCCACATAGCCAGCAATAAGTCCCAGCGTCGTACCGATCGCGAACGCGCACAGGACCGGGGTTAACCCCATGAACAGTGACAGACGAGCACCGACCATCAATCGGGACATCAGATCTCGACCCAACTCATCGCTGCCCAGCGGGTATCCCGGCGAGCCTATGGGTTTGAGCCTGCCCAGCATCGAGGTCTTGTAAGGGTCTGCCGGAACGAGCCAGGGTCCGAAGATAGCGAGTAGTAATAGGATCAAGACGATAAGTCCGGCAACGATGGCGACCGGGTCTCGTAACAGGCGCTGGGCGGCGCTGCGCCAATACCCAGGCGAACGGTGCGTTTGATCCATCGAGGCAGAAACAGCGGAAGTACTCGAGCTCATCATCAGCCTCTGGCAATGCGAGGATCAATGAGTGACTGCAGTACGTCAACGAGCAGATTGAGCACCACGAAAAACAGTGCCAGCACCAGAATGGTTCCCTGCAGCAAGGGCAGATCTCGCTGGAAG
>JBIKMC010000067.1:0-13735 GCA_044359405.1 Burkholderiaceae bacterium | reverse complement strand
CTGCAATTGCAGCGCCCGCTCAAGCTCGCCAGCATCATGCACTTCAACCAGAACCCCCATGCCCAACTCTGAAGCGCAGGCTTCGAGCTCAATCATGTGGGCGTCTGACAAGGCTGCGGCGATCAGCAGAATGCAATCCGCGCCCCAGGCCCTTGCCTGCAGCACCTGCCACGTGTCGATCATGAAGTCTTTACGCAGTACCGGAAGGGCGCAGGCGCTTCGAGCCGCCCGCAGATAATCTGGGCTGCCCTGAAAGAATTGCACATCGGTCAGCACCGACAGGCACGATGCACCGTGTTGCGCATAGCTGGCGGCAATAGCGGGCGGATCAAAGGGATCGCGCAACAGTCCCTTGCTGGGACTGGCGCGCTTGATCTCGGCGATGACGGCAGCCCGCCCCGAGGTGATCGATGCGCGCAGCGATGCCTCATAATCGCGGACAGTGCGTGCATCACCCGTCGCACGGCTGGCGCGCACCTCGGCCAGCAGCGCGGCCTCGGACTGAGACGCCCGAGCCTGCGCAACTTCTGTACGCTTGACCTCGAGAATACGTTGAAGGATGTCGCTCATCTGGGGACCCTGTCGGTGTGGTGGCTCGGACTGTGATGTGCTGGGCACCTTGACTCAGGCGGCAAAGCGCCGCGTGTACTGCACCCACTCATCGAGCTTGGCGCGCGCATGACCCGAGGCGATGGCCTCGCGGGCCAGCGCAATTCCGCCCGCAATGCTGTCGGCTCGATCAGCGGCATACAAGGCTGCACCTGCGTTAAACATGACGATTTCGCGCGGTGTTCCGGGGATGTTGTCGAGCGCCTCAAGAATCATCTCACGGGACTCGCCCGCATCTTTTACCTTGAGCCCACGATTGCTCACCATAGACAGACCAAAGTCTTCAGGATGAATGTCGTACTCAAGAATTTCGCCATTCTTGAGTTCGCCCACCATGGTGGCTGCGCCCAATGAAATTTCGTCCATGCCGTCACGACCATACACGACGAGCGCATGGCGAGCGCCCAATCGCTCCATGGCGCGCACCTGTATGCCGACCAGATCCGGGTGAAACACGCCCATGAGGATATTGGGCGCGTCAGCCGGGTTGGTCAGAGGACCCAGAATATTGAAGATGGTACGCACGCCCAGCTCGCGCCGCACGGGCGCCACGTTCTTCATGGCCGGATGATGGTTGGGTGCAAACATGAAGCCCATGCCGGTAGCCTCGATGCACTCGGCCACCTGCTCGGGCGATAGCATGATGTTGGCGCCCAGTGCCTCCAGCGCGTCGGCACTGCCCGACTTGGATGACACGCCACGGTTGCCATGTTTGGCCACCTTGGCACCGGCAGCCACGGCAACAAAGCTGGACGCGGTTGAGATGTTGAAGGTGTGCGACGAGTCGCCGCCAGTGCCCACGATGTCGATGAAGTGCGGGCCACCGTCGACCACCACCTTGTTGGCGAATTCACGCATGACCTGCGCGGCGGCGGTAATTTCGCCAATAGTCTCTTTCTTCACGCGCAGCCCCATCAGCAGGGCGGCCGTCATGACGGGCGACAGTTCGCCCCCCATGATCACGCGCATCAATTTGAGCATTTCGTCATGGAAGATTTCGCGATGTTCGATGGCGCGCTGCAGCGCCTCTTGCGGATTAATGGACATGATGGACTCCCAATGGATCAGCAGTGGCTTGGATCAGGTTGTTCTGTGGATCGCCGAATCAAGCTTGACCAACATCAATGACCCTCAGGGTCGTCGCCATTCAGGCCAGGCTTGGTATTCGACAGTGGGCGCCTCTAACGCGGGCGCACGCGACGGGATCAGATCAGATGGCAGGCTTGCGCCAACGCCAGCGCAGGACAGCCCCTTCACCCAGGGCGCGCGTAAAACCCCAACCCAGCGCTGGGCCTGAGGCGGCGAGCGTGAACGTACGGCGGGCTGTGGGGCGAGATGGCATGGCCCAGATTGTAGCGGAGATGGGAACTACCTTGGCCAATTCAATATCCTACCGTTGTAAGCTGCGGGCATGAGCGGGTTCATTTCGAGGGTGACTGTTGCCGTGTCTGCGCTATGCCTGATGCTGGCCGCCTGTGGCGGTGGCGCTGACACGGGTACACCCACCGTGGCTGATCTCGCGCAGGCGCAGGGCATCTGGGAGGGCACGGGCAGCAGCGGGCTTACCGCGTCAGCGGTCGTGCTGCCCGAGGGTGCGGTGTGGTTGGTGCTGGCCCAAAATGATCAACCCGTGGCTCTGGTGCAGGGCAGGCTTGTCGCACAGGGTACGGTCTTTGCCGGCAGCGCTGGTCGGTATGTATTCAGCCCGCCGGCCAAAACCCTGGTTTCGCTAAACGCCGACGCTCGGGCACAGGCATCGCTATCGCTGCGCTATGCCTCAACCGACGCGAGCGACGCGCTCCAAATGACGTACCAAACACGGTACGAGAGCACACTGTCTGTTGCCGACTTGGCTGGGCCATGGCGGGGGCTGACCGGTGATGGGGTGGTCGCCATTGAATGGACCCTAAACCCCAGCGGCGCGATCGAGGGCCGCAGTTCCACCGGGTGTACCTATTCCGGTGCAGTGAGCGTGCGACCGCAAGCGCGCGCCGTGTTGAATGCTCGTGTCACCGAAATCTGTGCCGGTGCCTCTGCGTCGTTCGACGGTGTTGTGACTCTGTCTGCGGATCAGTTAAGAGCACATTTTGCCTTTGTCAGCGCCGATTCAAGCTCGGCTCTGCTGATCGGCCTGCGACGGCAGTAAGCCACGATACGGCTCGCAAGAGCAGTGCAGTGCGAGCGGGTCCCTGGCCGATTGGAAATCGATCGGAGGCCACTGTTTACAAGTCGACTGACGCCCCCAGCTTGATCGTGCGCGAGGCGGGTTCGTACACAAAACCGCCCAGCGGAAGCGGGTGGAGATCAGAGTCATCCAGATATCGATAGCCAACGTAAACAAGTCCCCGCCAGCCTTCGGCAGACCAAGGTACTTCCAGTCTCAGCATGGCACCGCGACGCTGTCGGTTCGTGATATCCGGATACAGGGCGCTGACCTGGGATAGCCACGAGCGCTGCCGTCCAATCAGGAGGGCAGAGGCCACCAGACGGGGGGCCCGGGCCTTGGCTTCAGCCTCTGAAGTAAGCCGCCACTCTGCCTGTAGCCACAGCGAGACACCAAGTCGCTCATAACCTTCGGCACCGCGGTCGGTTATGCCACGCAGGTCAGTCCACTCACTCTGCGCCGCCAGACCCAACCGGGGTAACGCGCCGCTGGGGCTACTTCCCAACCAAAGCGCCACCCGTCCGTGCAAGCTGGGAATACCGTTGAGCCGACCACTGATGGGGCTGGCATAGTTGAGCAGGCCTATTTGTACTTCGGCTTCGGCATCGCCCCAGTCGAGCTCGCCTTCAACCGTCTCGACCCGCAGACCTGCTGATGGCCCGATGAGCCGCATATCGGACTCACGGTAGCGCTGCCAGCCGGCCACGAGTGACCACCGTAAAGGCGCCTGGGGCGTCATCTCATTGGAGTCGGTCGCGCCAGTGGACTCGGTCGCACCGGTCGCGCCAGTGGAATCGCTCGCACCTTTGGATTCAAACGTGTCTGTGGATGTCGGCACACCGCCCGCTTCGGCGGCCGGGCTCACCGGCGCGCCAGAACGCTCAGTGGGACCACCCTTGTCAGTGGCGCCGACCGCGTTCGCCATGAGCGACCCGCCAAGCATGGCTGCCGACAGGGCAAGCGCGTATTTGACAAGCGCCATCGGCCTACCGCCTGCGCTCAAAGCGGATCAATACGCACGTATCGAACAAAGCTTCCAAAGAAGTTGCCGCTGATCGTCGGATTCTCTCGGACATAAGACACGCCCCTGTCGCGCGAGCTGTTGCTGGTGTAAAGCGTAACCTCGACCTCATCGTTGGCAACCCGACCGGAATCAAGTTCTCGAATGCTTAGGGACCGGACCAGCCCGAAATAGTTGTAGACCTTAGCCAAAGGATCGGTCTGCGGCGAAACGATGGCACACGATGCAATGCCCCTGAACGATGCAAAACTGTAAAAGCAGACCTGAATTCGACGCGCCATAACCGGTGTTGGCTCAGCAGGGTCAGGGGTGGGGGTTATCGCTGGGCTATTGGCCGGGTTGGGGGGGGGGGGGGGCACCACCCGACCCGCCCGCCGCACCAGCATCACCCGATGTTGACTGCGCGACCGGCGCTGTACCGGTGAGCGCCCAGGCCGAGGCCGAGACACGCAAGGCGGGATCGCCACCCAGCGTCAGGGCACTGGACTGCACGCCGGATAGATTGCGCGTCAGCGCGCCTTCTATCGCATCAGCACTGGCATCGGGCCTGACCGAACGCAGAGCCGCTGCAGCGCCTGAAGCCAGGGCCGTCGCGGGCGAGGTGCCCATGACAGACGCCCAGCAGTCATAGCCCATGCCCACGCAAAGAGCAGGCAGCTTATAGGTTGCGCCAGCATCGCCGCCGATCGCCACCAGTTTTACCTGCTCGCTGAGATTGGCATAGGAAGCCAGCGCACTGTAATCAAACCGGGCTGCCGTCACGCTCAGGGTGTTGCTGACGCAGGCCGGAAACGCGATCGCGCTTCGGTTGCCATCGTTGCCCGACGCGACGACCGGCACCACACCCTGCGCCCGCAGTGCAGCAAACGCCCGCTTGAAAACTGCCCCCACGAAATCAGCATCACAGGCCCTTTCGTAAAGACCTCCGCCCAAACTCATGTTGAGGGCGGCAATGGGCGACTGGCCGGCCGAGCGCCGGCGGGCCGCCTCGTCGGTAACCCATTCAATGGCCTTGAGCAGATCACCCGAGCTGGCACTGATGGTGCCGCGACTGGTGCGGCTGAACACCTGTACCGGCAAGATCTGAGCGCTACGCGCCACACCACCGCCATCGACCGTGACACTGGCGTAGTCACCGGCCGCAGCCGCCGCCATGGCGGTGCCATGCCCACAGCCGGCATTGATGGCGGCCGATCGACCTCCCATTCGATCGATGCAACTTCTGCCTGCATCTTTGGACTGGGTATCGCTGGACTGCTGGTTGGGACAGAATGAGGCGCCTGCATAACTGGCCGTTGAGAAACAGACACCCGGCAAGACTTTGCTGGCACCCAGAGCCGGGTGACGATCCTCAACCCCAGTATCGAGCACCGCAATGACAGTGCCCGCGCCGTCGAGCCGCGAGGCGCCCAATAAAGGCCAGGCTGACACACCGTCGAAGGAACGCCGTACGGCAAGCGCGAGCGCTGGTGTATCGACCGCGCCCTGAGTCGACATCGGAATATCGGCGTGCACACCGCGAACCGATGTGAGCCGGGGCAGCAGCTTAAGCTCGCAGGCACTGAGTTCGAGTCTTACAGCCGCTGCCGACCGGGGCAGAATCGCGTCAGCGATACGCTTGGTCAAATCGGTGGCCGAACACGCGGCTGGGCTATTGGCCGCAATAACTCCAGGTTGCGACAAGCTATACAGCTGTGCCAGAAATTTCGCCTGGACCTGTGCAATGCCCGCGGATTCATGCTCAACCGCAGCGGCACTGGCTGGTACCGAATCAGTCACATCGACAAACACCGCCACCCGTTCTTCTTCGTCGGCAGGCATCAGCTCATCAACCTGAGCCGCCACGACGGGGCTGTCTTCAGCGCGAAGCAGCGGCATGTCGTTAATACCGCCACCACCGCCACCGCAAGCGGCCAGCGTCAGAATGGAGGACGCCAGAGCAAGCGCACGCAGGCCAGACCAGTTGCCCTGCACACCTTTAGACTGGGTCAGCGATGCCATACGCGGCCTCCAATCCAATTAGCTGAGCGCAGCTTTCGCCTCAAGCCCCACTTCACCCACATTATTGGTGGTCCAAAGTTCAAGCGCGCCCTTCGCATCGGGCGCCTGCGCATGCAGGCCAAACGGCGAAATATCGAACGTGGGGCGTTTTGCACGAAAGCTGAACTCACGCAGCGCGCGGCCCGGCGCCACCGTACGCTCGATAAAGTCAAGCAACAGAGTTGCCAGTAGCGGCCCGTGCACAACCAGTCCTGGATAACCTTCGGCCTGCGCTGCGTACTCACGGTCATAGTGAATGCGGTGGCCATTGAAGGTGGCCGCTGAATATCGAAACAAAAGCGTCGGATCGGGCTGGATGACACGATTGAATGAGCCCTCCCGTTCGGGTTGCGCCTGGCCGCTGCGCGCGCGCACAGCCAGTGCGGCCAACGCTGCGATCTCATCAGTGCCGGCCTCGTCCCGGTAGACGATGTCGTGCTCTTCTTCAAGCACCAGATGTTCGTCAGCATGCAGACGGTGCGCCACCGTGACCAGCACCATGCTACCCGTTCGACCAGCCTTTTCAGTGCAGGACACGATGGTGGAGTCGCGCCTGAGGCTGTTACCCGCCCGCACCTGTCCATGCCAGCGCAAACGGCTGCCCGCCCACATGCGACGCGGATGCCCAGTGGCTGGCAGAAAGCCGCCTGGCTTGGGATGGCCATCGCGGCCCAAATCAGCGCGCGCAGCGATTGCTGCAAAAAACACCCAGTGCCATCCGGGCGGAATCGGAGTGCCGTCGCGGGCGTCAAGCAAATCGCTTCGATCAAGCGCCGCCGCCACCCAACGGATCAGACGCGCATCGGCGTGCTCAGTCGCAGTCTGCGTTCGACCCACCCAGTCAGACAGATTGGTCACGGAAGCATCCTTCAGTAAGAGCGCGGCATTTCGAGCACATGCTCGGCGATGTAAGAAAGAATCAAATTCGTCGAGATGGGCGCCACCTGATACAGACGCGTTTCACGAAACTTGCGCTCAATGTCGTACTCGGCTGCAAAACCAAATCCCCCATGGGTTTGCAGGCAGACGTTGGCAGCCTCCCAAGAGGCATCGGCAGCCAGCATCTTGGCCATATTGGCCTCGGCGCCACAGTTTTCGCCCGTATCAAACAGCTCAGCCGCCTTGTAGCGCATGAGGCTGGCGGCCTCAACATTGACCCAGGCCTTGGCAATGGGAAACTGCACGCCCTGGTTCTGTCCGATGGGTCGCTCAAACACGACGCGATCGCTGGCATAACGCCGCGCCTTATCGACAAACCAGTAGCCATCGCCAATACACTCGGCTGCAATCAGAATACGCTCGGCGTTGAGCCCATCAAGAATGTACTTGAGGCCTCGACCTTCTTCACCGATACGGTTTTCAACCGGCACCTCGAGTTGATCAATAAAGAGCTCGTTGGTTTCATGATTGACCATATTGCGGATGGGGCGCAGCTCAATGCCGCGACCGATCGCTTCGCGCAGATCGACAATGAACACCGACAGACCTTCGCTTTTTTTCCGGACCTCAGACAGCGGCGTGGTACGGGCCAAGAGCAGCATGAGATCGGAGTGCTGAACCCTCGAGGTCCAGACCTTCTGCCCGTTGACGATATAACGGTCGCCCTTGCGCTGCGCAAAGGTCTTCAAGCGAGTGGTGTCTGAGCCCGTGCTGGGCTCGGTGACCGCCATGGACTGCATACGAAGTTGTCCGCTGGCAATGGACGGCAGGATGCGCTGCTTTTGCGCGTCGGACCCGTGCCGCAGCACGCAGCCCATGACATACATCTGCCCGTGGCAGGCACCCGAATTGCCGCCGGCCCGATTGATTTCTTCCATGATGACGCTGGCTTCGGTCAGCGACAGACCTGCCCCGCCATACTGCTCGGGGATGAGCGCACCCAGCCAGCCCGCCTCAGTCAACGCATTGACAAAGGCCTCGGGAAACGCTCGTGCTTCATCAATCTGCTGCCAATAGCGCGAGTCAAAGCGTTCGACGATGACGCGGACACCATCGCGGATATGTTGATGCGGATCTTGGCGTGAGAGTGGCATGGTCAATGGGGATCAGAGATGGTCGCTGAACATCAGAGCGGGTCTATCAGTGCACTGGCGGCCTCCAGCGTAGGCACTATCGCATCGACATCCAGCGTGTCCACGTCGGCGCCCTCGTTGTAGCCGTAAGGCACAGCCAGTACCGCCATGCCCGCTGCCCGGGCAGCCAGCGCGTCGTTAATGGAGTCGCCAATGGCAACCACCTCTGTCGCCGCCACACCAAATCGCTGACACACATGCAACATGGGGAGGGGATCAGGCTTTTTACGCGCGAGCGCATCGCCGCCCACCACCAGGTCAAAGTAGCCCGACAGGGCGCAACGCTCAAGTAGAACGTCTGAAAAGCCCTGCGGCTTGTTGGTGACGCAGGCCAGTCGAAGCCCCTTGGTGCGCATGGCTGACAGACCCTCAAGTACCCCAGGGTACAACTGCGAGCGAAGGCCGTTTTCGCGGGTGTAGTGTCGGTGAAAGGCCTGCAACGCCGGGGTCAGCTCATCGGGCTGAGCCCGGCCATCGAGACGCCCCGTGAGAGCACGATGAACCAGCACCTCGGCGCCCTTGCCAATGAATCGGGTCGCATCGGCCAAAGCAAGTGGCTTGCGGCCCAACTCGAGCAGCATGGCGTTTACGGCTTCGGCCAAATCGGCTGCTGTATCGAGCAGAGTGCCATCGAGGTCGATGATGACCGCACGAGCTGCGAATCGGCGATGGCTATTCATATTCACACCCCACTGCGCGCCAGGGCCTCGCGCAGACCCTTCATGACACCACGGTAACCGCCATCGGCATCGGGCGCGCCAAACACAGCAGAACCAGCCACAAAGGTATCGGCACCCGCCTGGGCGATCGCTGCAATGTTGTCGGCTTTAACGCCGCCGTCAATCTCGAGAAGAATGGGTTGTCCGCCGGCCGCAACATGCGCATCGATTCGCGCACGCACCAGGCGCAGCTTGCCCAGGCTTGATTCGATGAACTGCTGACCACCGAACCCGGGGTTCACCGACATGAGCAGAATCATGTCGAGCCTGTGCATGACATGATCGAGAAAGTGCAGTGGCGTGGCGGGATTGAACACCAGACCCGCCCTGCAGCCCTGATCTCGAATCAGCTGCAGACTGCGATCCACATGCTGTGAAGCCTCGGGATGAAAGGTGATGAGGTTGGCGCCCGCCTTGGCAAAATCCGTCACGATGCGATCGACCGGCGAAACCATGAGATGCACGTCGATGGGAATGTTGACATGCGGGCGGATGGCAGAACACACCATCGGCCCAATGGTCAGATTGGGAACGTAGTGGTTATCCATCACGTCAAAATGTATGAAGTCAGCACCGGCCGCTTCGACGGCCCTGACCTCGTCACCCAGCCGGGCAAAATCAGCCGAAAGAATGCTGGGAGCAATCCGGAAAGTACGCGACATGATTGTGGCCTTAGCCGATCGTGGCGTGAGATTCAATACAATGCGATTGTAGTCTGTACCTCTGCATCACCGCCCGGGTGCATGCGCTGGCAGAGCATTTTTGCAAGGCGAGACATCAACCGTGAGCGATTCCTCGTATCAATTTGAAGTATCGGTCAAAACCCGCTACCTACCCGACCAGTCCGACCCGGACGACGAGCGTTATGCGTTTGCCTACACGGTCACCATCACCAATACGGGCTCAGTGCCCGCGCAACTCATCAGCCGGCACTGGGTTATTCAAGACGAGCAAGGACGCACGGTTGAGGTCAAGGGACTTGGCGTGGTTGGCCATCAGCCGCTGCTAAAACCTGGCGAAAGCTTTGAGTACACCAGTGGCA
The DNA here is from genome assembly GCA_044359405.1 of Burkholderiaceae bacterium. Classification (GTDB taxonomy): domain Bacteria; phylum Pseudomonadota; class Gammaproteobacteria; order Burkholderiales; family Burkholderiaceae_E; genus SYIM01. The sequence goes on along the minus strand of JBIKMC010000067.1, from coordinate 4,068 downwards.
GCCAGATCGCCACGCCCGTTGGCTCAATGCAGGGCAGTTACTTTTTCGTGGCTGAAGACGGGCACCGCTTCGAAGCGCCCATTTCCGAATTTGCGCTGGCCGCGCCTCGCACGCTGCACTAGGCCGGCCAGCCGCGGCTCGATTATTTCTTGCCACGCATGGTCCACCATACCAGTAGCAGCATGACGGCCAATATGCCGCCGGCCTCAAGGAACAGAATCCAGCTGTCTCCCATGCCCAGGGTCTCCGAATCAGGTTACGGGCGAGGCACAGACTTTACTCCCGACTTGTCCCTGCGCGCTGTCCGGTTGCTGACCAGCCTGCTCGTGCCCGCCGTGTTGGGAGGCTGTGCGCTGGGCTCCGACCCCGCTGATGCCGCCAGCCGCGATCCGATTCAGGTAAACAGCCTACCTGGGTGGGCACAGGATAAAGTTGAAGACCTTCGTCCAGCCCTGAAACGCCAGTGTGCGCTGCGCGCGCCGCCGGCGCCCTGGCCCGCGCTGTGCCGGGAAATGCCCTCGCACGGTGATCTGCGCGCCTGGATTGAAAAGCGCTTTATCGCATGGCCACTCATTGACGAAAAGGGCCGTAACACGGGCCTCATCACGGGTTACCACGAACCGCTGGTCACTGGCAGCCTCACGCGCGAGTCAAGTTCACAGGTTGCGTTGCATGAACTGCCCGATTCGCTGAAGACGGCGCCCGCGAGCGGTCAGCGGCCGCGTCGCTGGTTCACGCGCACTGATATCGAGACAGGTCAGGCCGGTGAATTGGACGCCCTGGTCTGGCTGGATGATCCAGTCGAGGCCTTCTTTCTTCAGGTGCAGGGCTCGGCCCGAGTCAAACTGCGCGACGGCAGCCTGGTACGCGTCGGCTATGCCGGACACAACGGCCACACCTACCGTTCAATCGGACGTGAACTGATCGAGCGCGGGGCGCTCACCCGCGAAGAGGCCACCGCGCCTGGCATCAAGACCTGGCTGCGCGCCAATCCTGAACAGGCTGTTGGCGTCATGCGCAGTAATCCGCGTTATGTGTTTTTCAGGCGTCTGGACACCCGTGCAGACGACGGACCACCGGGCTCTCTGGGCGTGCCGCTCACCCCTGGCCGATCGCTGGCCACTGACAAGCGGCGGGTACCGCCGGGGGCCTTGATGTTTCTGGAAACCACTGACCCCGGAACCCGTCGCATGCTCAGACGTGCCGTCGTCAATCAGGACACCGGCGGCGCCATTGTGGGCGCCATCCGCGCCGACTTGTTCTGGGGTGCGGGCGAACAGGCCGAACTGAAGGCAGGCCTGATGCGCGATCCGGGACGCCTGTGGTTGCTTTGGCCGGTGGGCGAAGAACCACCCGCATCGATCAGGCCAGCGCCAAGTCGCTAGGCTTCAAACTTTAGAAGCTGCGTTAAGCAGCTCAATAAAACGCTCGGGTGGCGCGTAACCCTGCAGCCGTTTGCCATTCTGAAAAAACACCACCGGCGTGCCGGTGATGCCCAGATTGCGGGCAAGCTCAGCCACCTTGGCGAGCGACGTCTCGCAGGCACCTGAATTGCCAGGCACGCGATTGGACAGCATCAGGTCATTCCACGCACGCGCCCTGTCGGCCGCACATAAAGCCTTGCTGGCTTTGGTTTCAGAGTCGGGCGCAAGAAAGGCCATCGGGAAGGTGTAGAGCGTGACGTTATCCAGCTTTAAAAGATCAGCTCGCAGTTTGCGGCAATAGCCACAATTCGGATCTTCAAACACGGCGATCACTCGCTTGCCATCGCCGATTTTCTGTTGAATGGCCAGGTCAAGCGGCAGCGTCTTGAAGTCAATGGTGAGCAACTCTTCAACACGCTCGCGCGTGAGATTACGCTGCGTACGCATGTCGATGAGATCACCTGAGTAGAACAGATACTGACCTTTCTCGTCGACATAGATCAGGTCACTTTGAATCCGCACCTCATAAATACCGGGTACCGGGGTTCGCCTGACCTCATCGATCTTGAAGCGTCCGCCGCCGAAGGCTTCCACCGAGCGGCGAATGACATCGACAGCAGGATCAGCCCGGCTGGGCTCGGGCAGAGCCAGCAAGAGCGAGGCAAGCAGCATTGCCCCGGCTGTGAGCGCTGATGAGAAGCGGGCGCGGTAACTCGGCGACATTTAAAACACTCCAGATCGGTGGCATTAGAACGTACTGTACAGGCACGCAGCGCGCGCAAAGCCAGGACGAGCGATTACTTCATGGCCAATATTGACCGGGACAGGCCTCAGTGACGGGCAGCGTGATCGACAAGCCGTCGACGCAGCCAGGACGACCCCGCGACGAGCTGCCATCCGAGATCACGTGCCAGGATGAAGGGCATTGCCAGCGGACCCAGTCGGCGGATGGAATGGTCATCAAACAAGCGCTGCAGACCATCGGTCAGTGTGCGCATAGCCAACACGGGCTCAGCGCGGCTTCGCTCATAGCGCCGCAATACAAGACGAGCGCCGGGATCGGTCGCGTCACGCAAGGCCGCAACAAGATCGCACACGTCGCCAAAACCCAGATTCATGCCCTGCCCGGCCAACGGATGAACGATATGCGCCGCATCGCCGACCAGGGCCAGTCTGCGACCGATGAGGGTATTGACGCGCCCAAGGCGCAGCGGCCAGCTGGCCAGTGGCGAAATCGGGTGCAGATCGCCAAGGGCCCCGCCGCTGGCCTTGCTGACACGGTCGGCCAGTGCCTGGGGCTCAAGCTGCTGCAGCTCATCGGCCAGCGCATGCGGGGCTGACCACACGATGCTGCAACGTCCCGGCCAATCGGATTCAGTGTCTGCGGGTAACGGTAGTAGAGCCAGGATGCCGTGCTCACCAAACCACTGCCAGGCAATATCACGATGCGATTTACGGGTGTTGAAATTAGCCACCAGGGCCCGCTGAGGATACTCGCGCAGACTGGCTTCGATGCCGGCCAGCGACCGTACCGGAGACTGAGCGCCGTCGGCCGCGACCACCAGTCGAGCTGATATCGACCGTCCGTCAGCCAATTCCAGGCGCTTTGTACCGCCATCGCTTACATCGGACAGGGACGCCACCTCACCCTGCACCGGGCGCACGGCCGAAAAGCTCAGCGCCCGCTCGAGCGCGGCCGTGAGCACACGCGATTCAACAATCCAGGCCAGCGCTGGCAGACAGGCTTCAAAGGAACTCAGGCGCAATACCCGCGTACGAATGCCGGAGGCAGGATGAACCCGCATTTCATGAACCGGCGCAACCCGATCAGCCTCCAGCGCACCCCAGACGCCCAGGGGTTCGAGAAGAGCTCGGGTGGCGGGTGACAACGCGAAAACGCGATTGTCCCAGTCATCTGGTCCCGACCTGGATGTTGCAAAGGACTCCGGGGAGCGAGTCTGTCGCGATGAAGAGCCAGTCTGTTGAGGGGAAACAAGCGCGACACTTCGCCCGAGTCGCGCAATAGCCAGGGCGGCAGCAGTACCGACCGGACCTCGACCAACCACGGCTACATCAACGGCTGCCGGAAATGTGGGCGTACCAAACATGCCCCGATTATAGGCAATGGGCTGCCAGCCTCAGGCCCCCGACCCGCGGTGGCCAGGGGCATCTCGGCGCTCTGGATAACCGATGGGACAGAGCCCCCGTGCGAGGGGGACCGCCGGTTATTGCTCGGCGCCCGGCCAGCTGCGGTACCAGTCCTTGAAGAGTTTGAGTTGCTGCTCAGCGTAGCGGCGCTGGCTGGCCGATAGCTGGTCACTGGGATTGATGTGATGCTCGTATTCGGCATTGCCCTCGAGCACCATGAGGTGTTTGTAGTAGAGAACCAGATCAACACCCTCGTCGAACGAGGACAGCACCCCAAGCGCCTGATCGAGCTCGCGCGCCTGCAGGCGCGCCTTGGCGTCGCCCGCCGCTGCCTGACGACAGAGGGCTTCGAGCTGAAGAACCTCGCTTGGCAGCACGTTACCAATACCGGTGATCGTGCCCACCGCGCCGCAGTTCACATAGCCGTGGAAGACCTGAGTATCAACGCCCACAAGCAGCGATACCGACGGATCTTCACCCACGATGTGTTCGGCGG
>JBIKMC010000320.1:0-4046 GCA_044359405.1 Burkholderiaceae bacterium | reverse complement strand
CGCAGGACACCGTCTTTTCGGATGACGTGGTGATACCAGGCGCCCACCAGATGCGCGAAGATCAGTACCCCCAGGCTGACAGCTCCCCACCAGTGAATGAGCGAGAGCGTCTTGGCAAGGGCCTCATCCTTGCCAACAGGCGAAGGCAGGGGAATCAACTCGAAAACTTTTAGGGGGAAGCCCCAGGCGTTGGTAGCCAGGAAACCGCTGATGGGCATGATGATGAGCAGCGCATACAGCGCCACGTGCGTGGTACGAGCGGCCAGCCGCACCCAGTCCGGAGAGTCCGCAGGCAGAGGCGGTGCCGGATTTCGCCAGCGATACATCAATCTGATCAGCGCCAAGATGAAAATCACCACACCAAAACTTTCGTGCAGGTTGTAAAGGCGCAGTTTGAAGGCCTGGTCGTCAGGTGCGAAATAACGAATCCAGACGCCCAAGGGGATCACCAGGACAAGCATGATGAGCGCGCTGACCCAGTGAAGGCGGCGCGCCCACGGACGGAAATGGACAGATTCGCTCATCAGAACACCCCCCTCTCAGGGCGTAGTGAAGTCAGCGGTATAGGCCAGCCAAAACCCGCAAACCGCCCAAGAGCGATGCGGGCCAAGGCTTGGGGCACGGATTAGCGAGATTCGATCCGGGCGTACGCCGAGTGGTTGTGGATGGACTCGAAGTTTTCCACCTCAACCGCGTAGCGCTCGATACGTGGGTCGCGCTTCAGAGCGGCTGCCACGTCGCGAATCAGATCTTCAACAAACTTGGGGTTATCGTAAGCACGCTCAGTGACGTACTTTTCATCGACCCGTTTGAGCACCCCATAGAGGTCGCAGGAGGCCTGCGCCTCGGCGATCGAAATGAGCGTCTCTGGCTCGATCGCCTCGCGCGTCTGTACCTCGATGGTGACGTGCGATCGCTGATTGTGGGCACCGTACTCAGAAATAGTTTTTGAGCAGGGGCACAGACTAGTCACGGGAGCAAGCACCGTGAGCTTGAGTTCAGTGTGGTCAGCACTACCGTCGACGACCACGGTTAACTGATAGTCCATGAGGCTTTGAACACCGGAGACGGGTGCAGCCTTGCGTACGAAAAACGGCAGACTGAGCTCAATGCGGCCACGGTCTGCCTCAAGGCGCGTCAGCATCTCGCGGTGCATCTGGACCATGCGCGAGACCGTCAGGGCATCCCCTGACTGATCAGCCTCTTCCAGCATGGCGATGAACCGCGACATGTGGGTGCCCTTCTGATGGGCAGGCAGGCTCACGTACAGGCTGAATTGTCCGACTGCAGGTTGTACCCCCTGGGTGGTCTGCCAGCGCAGGGGATAGCGCACCCCTCGCACACCGACGCGTTCAATGGGGATGTTGCGGGCATCGTGATAGGCCTGCACGTCAGCGATTTCGCTGCTCAGGATAGCGTTGGGATCGCGCGAATTCATCGTGCCTCCAGGCACAGGTATCGGTTGTGGCTTCCCGGGCGAAATTTCAGGACCTCGCCGTCAGGAAGAGGAGGAGAACCGGCGCGAATGGTAGGCCTGTTGCGGGTCCCAGGCCATGATTGGCTTGGCCGCAGAAGGGGTATCTCGTCCGCTCGTACCCGGATATCCAACTCGGGTATCCGGGCATGGCTGGCCAGGTGGGGGAGGACGCGGCAATTCGGGCCTCAGGGCGCCTTCACGGTGATGCGCCAGAGCGTGCGCGCAAATTGCGGGTCTGTGAGGGTCGCTGAATGCAGCAGCGCCGCGTTGTCCCAGATGACCACGTCGCCCGGGCCGTAGCTCAATCGGTACTGATAGCGCGGATGGGTTGAATGCGCTTTGAGTTCATCGAGCAGTTCACGGCCTTCGGTCTCACCCATGCCCTCAACACCGAATGAACTTCCCGATACTGAGTACAGCGCCCGTCGACCGGTGAACCAGTGCGTAAGCACCAGCGGGTGATAGACCCAGTTCATTCGGTTTTTCTGCTCTTCATTCAGAACCGAAGCCACGGTGCGAGACTGCTCGTTTAAATCATCCCGGTTGCCGTAGTGGTGGCGTACCGTCAGCTTTTCCAGCCGCGCCTTCATATCAGTCGGGAGATCGTCCCAGGCGGCGCACTGGTCTGCGAAGAGGGTGTCGCCACCGACTTTGGGCACCTCGATGGAGTACAGCGTGGTCGCACGCGCGGTCTTGGCCAGGTACGAATAATCGGTATGAAAATAGGTGCCCGCGTCGGCCAATCCCTGGGGAACGCCATCTTTGACGACATTGGACAAAACCAGAATGTCAGCGATGTCGGCGTGGTGAAATTGATTGATGACGTGGGGCTCAGGTTTGCCAAAGCGGCTGGCCCAGGTGTGAAACTGATGTGCGTTCAGGCGCTGTCCGCGCACCACCAGCAGGTGGGCGTCGTAAAAACGCCGCTCAATGTCAGCAAACTCGATCTGCGACAGCGGCTTGGCCAGATCGATACCCTGCAGTTCAACGCCGAAGCTGCCCAAAGGGCGGGAAGACAGATGCAGGGAAGCGTTGGGAGCATTCATGTGAATCTCCGGCTACTTGAGAAACTCCGGTGAAACCAGTCCGGGTAGAAACAATGAGACCTGCGGCCAGATAATGACCAGCACGAGAACGCCCATCATTGGCATTAGCATGATCATGACGTCTTTCAGCACGTCGCCCATCCTAACGTTGGCGATTGAGCATGAAATCATCAGACACAGGCCGTAGGGCGGCGTGACCAGACCAAAGGCCAGCGACACAATGCCGATCATGGCGAAGTGAACCGGGTCCATGCCCACCGCTTTGGCCAGCGGCTGCAGGATGGCGCCCACGATGATGATGGCTGGAATGGCATCGAGAAAGCAGCCCACCGCCAGGAACACGAACGCAATGAAGAAACCCGCCTGCACCGGGCCCATGCCCCAGCTGAGGATGTTGGACAACAGACTTTGCGGAATCTGGTAATAGGCCATCATCCAGCCGAAGGCGCTGGCCGTGCCCACGCAGAACAGGGTGACCCCGGCCAGCCTGCCGGTGTCGAGCAGTGCCGAGTAAAGACCCTTCAGGTTCATTTCCCGGTAGACAAAGACCGATAGAACCGCGGCGTAAATCACCGCGATTGCAGCGGATTCTGTCGCGGTGAACCAGCCAAAGATCTTGCCACCGATGATGATGAAGGGCGTCAGCAAGGCGGGTATCGAGACCCAGAGCGCGGCCATCACTTCACCGATGCCCGACGATGCGTAGGTGGGATACCCGCGACGCTTGGCATAAACGTGCACGGTGGCCATCTGCACCAGACCAATCAGAAGGCCTGGGATGATGCCCGCTAAAAATAGCGCACCGATCGAGGTGGTGAGAACGCCACCCCAGACGATCATGAGAATCGAGGGTGGAATGATGACCGCCATGACGGCCGACACGGCTGTGATGGCGACCGAAAAGCTCAGGTCATAGCCTTCTTTGGTCTGCGCATCGATGAAGATTTTGCCCTGACTGGCCGCATCGGCCGTTGACGAGCCCGAGATGCCGGCAAAGAAAATCGACAAAACGATATTGACCTGAGCAAGACTGCCCGGCATGCGGCCGACCAGTGCTCTTGACAGCCGGACCAGACGATCGGTGATACCACCGATATTCATCAGGTTGGCAGTGAGCAGAAAGAAGGGGACTGCCAGCAGAATAAACGAGTTGTAGGCGTTAAACGTTTCCTGCACCAGCAGCATCATCGACAGCTGCTTCTCCATGAACAGCATGGGCAGACAGGCCAGTCCCAGGGCCGCCGCTACCGGTACTCGCAGCACCAGCAACAGGAAAAAGATGCCAAACAGGACAGCCGCGGCCTGGCCGGGCGAGAACAGCAGATTGCTCATGTCAGGCCTGAGTTGAACCGCGACTTAGAAGGCGCGCCATATCGAGCATGTGCTCGCCCTGAAACAGCAACCAGCTGGCACCGAGCACGGGCCATGCCACGTGGATGGTCCACAGCGGAAGCTCGGCCAGTTCAGAGATTCGATAAAACGCAAACTGGGTGAATTCCCAGCCAGCCCAGACAAAGACCAGC
>JBIKMC010000066.1:0-13980 GCA_044359405.1 Burkholderiaceae bacterium | reverse complement strand
CATCCAGCATGATCGCTTTACCCAACACTCGCTCGATCTATCCAATCCACGTGATATTGCCCAACTGCTGCGGTCAGCGCTCCTGACGCCACCGCCCTCGGCGATGGTGCATGCTGCCGGCCTCCTCTCGACGGGCGCCCTGGGTCAACTCAGCACCGAAGCGGGCGACCGAATGTGGGCTGTACACGTCAGGGCAGCCAGCCTGCTGGCCGATGGATTGATTCCGGCCATGCAGCGCAGTCGGTGGGGCCGAGTGATTCTGATTGGCAGCCGAGTGTCTCAGGGAATGGCGGGCCGAAGCCAGTACGCCGCCACCAAAGCGGCGCTGGTCGCACTGGCGCGCAGCTGGGCCGCCGAAACAGCGGCTATGGGCATCACGGTCAATGTGATCTCGCCCGCGGCTACCGATACGCCCATGCTGAAGGATCCAGCCCGCAACGCGAGCCCTCCTCGAGTACCGCCCATGGGGCGCTTCATCAGACCCGATGAAGTGGCCTCTCTGGCTGCTTACCTGATATCCGATCGGGCCGACGCCATCACGGGACAAGACATCTCCATCTGCGGTGGGGCATCGGTCCGGGCATGACGGCCGTCGGCGTCATTGGTCTTGGGCTGGTCGGACATGCGCTGGCCGACCGGCTCGTCGCTGCAGGCATCAAACTCGTAGGACTGGATATCAACGCAGCCGCAGTTCAAGGCTTTAAAGATCGGGGCTTGCCATGTGCGCACTCGATTCGGCAACTCTGCGAGCAGACCGATGTACTTGTTCTGGCGGTATTCGATTCGGACGGCGTCGCCAGCATCATTCAAGAGCTGATCACGCAGACCAGCCTGAGGAAACCCGGCGGGCTCATCGACTGCTCGACTGGTGATCCCGACCACATTGAGGCGCTGTCCGAGAATGCACGCCGGGCAGGTTTACGCTACGTCGAGGCCCCGCTATCGGGCTCGAGTGAACAGATCGCCAAAGGCGAAGCCGTCATGATGATGGGCGGGCACGCCGATGACCTTGCTTACCTGCAGCCCGTTCTTGAAATCATCAGTCCCACGCGGTTTGAGCTCGGCGGTCCTGGTATGGCGGCCCGGGCCAAACTCGCGACGAATCTGGTGCTGGGCCTCAATCGAGCCGTTCTCGCCGAAGGCATGTTATTCGCCGAGAGCCTGGGAATCTCACGCGAGCGTTTCCTGGAACTGGTCATGGCAACACCCGCACGTTCAGAAGCGGCCCGGGTAAAAGGCCCACGCATGGTTCAGCAGCGATTTGACCCGCCGCAGTCGCGAATTCGGCAGCATCTCAAAGATGTGCAGCTCATGCTTGCGGCCAGTGCCGCCTGTGGCCAACGATTGCCACTTTCAGAAGTGCACGCCGCTCTGATGCAGGCTGCCCTACGCAGCGGGGACGGCGAACTCGATAACGCCGCCATCATCCGGCAGATTGCCCGCGAACGCCTGTTCAAGTAGATCAGCGGGGCAAGCCACAGACCCGGCGCTGGGCTCAGGCGATGCCTTCAGGCGCCGCAGTCGGGCGCCAGAGTTGGGGTTGCGAAGCTTGGGCTAAGGCCCGATCTTGGCGCTCTCACGCAGCTTGCGCAGCAACTCTGCCCGAGACTGCTGCACGAGACTGGCGCGGACACTGTCCTTGACCTCTTCAAAGGGCGGGGGGGTGTACGGGCGTACACCTTCAACCTTGACTACATTCCAGCCAGCACCAGCCTGTATGGGCACGGCACTGACCCCGCCCTTGGACAGATTGACGATCACGTTGGAGACCGCCGGAACGATCTGGTTGGGCAGCAGCCAGTCGAGCAGCCCCCCGCGATCGCGGCTGGCATCAAGGGAACGTTCACGCGCCAGTTTGTCGAAATCTTCACCCTTGCGGATTCGGGTGAGGGCATCACGGGATTCGGCCTCAGTGGCGGTCACCAGGATGCGAAGCTGATACTGCTGGGTCGCGCCGCTGTCCTTGAGCGCGGCAAGCTGGCGATCGTATTCGGTCTTAACGTCTTTGTCGCTGATGGGACTGGTCGCCAGCTGGTCCTCGAACAGCAATTCGATGAGGGCACTCTGCCGAGCCGCGAGCAATCGGGCCAGCGCTTCTGGCGAGCGCTCAACCCCCCGGCGCGCAGCCTCCTGGGCAAGTACTTCGCGGTTGATCAACTCATCGCGCAGAACCCGACGAAGCTCGGGCGTATCGGGGCGGCCTTGCGCAACGTTGAGCCTGACCGCATGCTCGAGCGCTGCCGAGGTAATCGCAATTCCGTTGACCGTAGCCGCGGGTGGCGGCGCCGAGCCTTTGGCCGCCTGTGCATGAGCTGATGAGATCGAACCGATGGACAGGAAAACCGCCACCAGAGAGAGCCGTAACATAGGGCGCATACTTGACATCCAAAGTCGCTTGAACCCGAATTCGAAAGTATACCGGCCACCCTGTCCGTGCACCCGCACCCACCAAGATGCGCATTCTGCTGGCTGAAGATGACACGATGCTCGCCGACGCGGGGCGGCGAAGCTCTGTACGACGTCCGGATCGGCGACGTCGATATGCGAGCGGTTCAGATCGCCATATCGGATCCTGCCGGAGTCGTGTTGAGGGTGGCCGAGGGCAAGAACCGACGTCAGTCCATGGCCAATGAAATTCTCCTGGTGATCGTGGTACCTCAACTGCTGCTGATCGTTCTGTAATAAAACGGTAAGCCAGGGCTCAATCCCACGAAAGTAGCGCGTAATCGCGGGTCGTTAGTATCCGACTAGGCGTTCAGCCCTGCCTGGGCTGACCACACGGAGCCCATCGTACCCATGGACATGCTTACCACTTCCGTTTTCCGGATCGCTCTGGCCCAGATCATTCTGGTCAACATCATGTTGAGCGGTGACAACGCGGTGGTCATTGCCCTCGCATCGCGATCGCTTCCGCCCAAACAGCAGCGGGCTGCGATCATCTTCGGCAGCGTGGGCGCAATCGTACTCAGGGTCACGCCTTCCAGCGCGAAGATGCTGAACGCGAGATGCGGCCGCTGTGCGATGCCCTTGAACAGCTGGGCATCCCCTACAACAAACACGTCGTCGTCGGAAGCAGTGCCGAGGAAATCGCACGCTTCGCCGAAAGTCATTACTGCCGACAGATCGTCATGGGTCCTTCGCTGGCAAACCGTTTTACCGAGCTCATGCTCGGTTCTCTGAATCACCAGGTTTCAGCCCTGATGCGCGCCGCCGGCCGGACCTGCGAAGTGATCTGATCCGATCAGTCGCTCGCGGTGGCGCTCGCGACTGGCTTAAACTCGCGCTTATCCTAAACTGGCGACCGCGCGACGCTCGAGCCAGAGCCTCGCTCTTGCGCGCCCCTAAGCGGACGGCGACCTGAACATGCTTGACACTCTCTTCAGCCTGCGCGACCAGGCGGGCCAGCTTTTTGACCAGCTCCGAGCGGGCAGCCTTGATACCGTCAGGGGCGGTATCACCCGCGATACCTACGGACCGGGTGAGCAATTCGCCCACGAGCTCATGGCGCAAACGGCCCAGGCTCTTGGTCTTGAGCTTAAGTCTGATCACCTGCGGAACACCTACATGACCTGGCCTGGTCGCGATCGCACCCAGCCAGCCGTCGTGATCGGCTCGCACCTGGACTCGGTGCCGGCCGGTGGCAATTATGACGGGGCGGCCGGTGTCGTCGCAGGACTCGTTGCCATTTCAGCATTACGTCAGCGGGGATTCCGTCCTCTGCGCGACATCACCGTGATGGGTATCCGGGCTGAAGAAAGTATGTGGTTCGGCTATTCGTATGTCGGTAGCCGGGGAGCCTTGGGAATGCTCAAACCTGAAGCGCTGGACAAGCGCCGAATCGATACGGGTCTCACCCTTGCCGAACACCTGCACGGCGCCGGCGGCGACCCTGACGCCGTTCGTCGCGGCGAGGCGTTTCTCAAACCCAAAGATATCTCGGCCTTTCTAGAGCTGCACATTGAACAGGCTCCAAGCCTGGCTCACGATGGCCAGGCTATTGCAATTGGCCGCGCTATTCCAGGCAACTTCCGCTACCCCAAGATACAGATTCGCGGTGAGTACGGTCATGTTGGCCTTCCGCGTCGATTCCGGCGCGATGCCGCGCTCGCAGGCGCTGACCTGTTCACAGCGCTTGATCGAATCTGGGCTCAATGGGATGCGGCTGGACGGCCCATGGCCTGCACCATTGGCGAATTTCATACCGACCCAGAGCGTCACGGTCTTACCATCGTGTCAGGTGACTTCAGCTTCAGCCTTGACGTACGCGCCTACGACCCCGGCGATCTTGAAGAACTCGAGGCCGCGTTTCTGGCCGAGGTACGCGCGACTGAACTGCGGCGTGGGGTAAGCATCAACCTGGGAGCGCGCGCCTCAGCACCGGTTGCGAAGGCCGATGAGACGTTGAGCCAACAATTAGCCGATTGCGCACACGCAATCGGGCTGCAGGCACCGGGGCTGCTCAGCCCGGCCTCTCATGACGCGGCCGCCTTTTGCGCGGCCGGAGTGCCCTATGGGTTCATATTCGTTCGCAACTGCAACGGCAGCCATCATCCTGAAGAGCACATGGATCTTGATGATTTTCTAAAAGCCACCGCAGTGCTCAGTGCCTGGCTAAAAGACCATGCCTGACGGACCGACCATAAAACCTAGGCCCAGTGCCGCTGTCGCACGTCCTCAAACCAGTTTGCAAGCCTGGCAATCAGATGCCGCTGGTCAGGTTGAAGCTCAAGCCCACGAACTTTGTCCGACGGAAAGGTAAACGGGCATTTCACGTCAGTGCTTTGGCCACTCAAGGCCTCCAGCGTCGCCAGCCCCCAAAATGGAACCGACACCGGGCAGTATCCGCCCTCGTGCACCAGCAGCAAGCGAGAATTGGAATGCCGCTGTGCTACATCGACCATGAAATCGGTCATCCATCGAAATGCCACATCGTCGAGCAGCATGCGTCCGAGCGGGTCAAAACGGCCGGCGTCATAGCCACTGGGAACCACGATGAACTCAGGCCTGAACGCTTCCAGTGCGGGACCGATCAGGCGCTCAAAGGCCTCCCGATACGCCCCAAAACCACTGCCTGCCGGAAGCGGAATATTCATCGAATAGCCCAGACCCGCGCCGCCGCCAATTTCATCAGCCTCTCCACTGACCTGCAGATAGCCTGCCTGCTGGTGAATCGAGATAGCCAGAACATCTGGGCGATCGGCAAAGCAGGCATAGGTCCCGTTACCGAAGTGAACATCCCAGTCAACCACCGCACCGCGGCGAACACCCCACTGGTCGATAGCATGCTGCATGGCCAGAGCGGCATTGGCAAACACACAAAACCCCATGCCCCGATGGGGTTCGGCATGATGTCCGGGCGGACGGGTGAGCGCATAGGCCACGTCAGCGGTACCGCTGAAAATCGCATCGGTCGCGGCCAGTGCGGCGCCGGCCGAGCGCAACGCAGCTTCCCAACCATTGGCCGTAATGGGAGCGCCCACCCCAAGCTCGCCACCACCCGCCTGTGCCGTCTGCTGCACGCGGGTGACGTACTCAACGGTATGCAAGCGGTTCAGCTCTTCGACCGTGGCGTCACGCGCTGGCAGCACCGTGAATTCGCCGAGCAGCCCACTTCGCAGCAGCAGCTGATGCATGCGGCGTTTGGGGTCGGGATTTTCGATGTGACGCCCGTACGGCTCAATATAACCGCCAGGTTTGGCCATGAGCGCGTAGTTGCCTGGGTCATGCCAGAAGCACAATTCGTCCCAAACATAAGCAGTACGTCGCGCAGTCATGCAGCCTCTCCCGAGATCCTCGTTGACTGCGCTCATTATAGGTAGCCACCCCCAACTAAGCGCAGCCGCTATGAGCACCGCCGCATAGCGACTGGATCGATTAGCGCCCTACCTCGATCGTCAACCGCCGAACGCCGGTCTGTGGCATTGGAAAACCAAGCAGAGCGGCCTCGAACATTGCCGGAAAAATGATCGCATCGTCGTGCCAGGGTCCATCATGCAGAGCCCTGGTCTCATAAACAATCACGCCTGTTCGCAGATCGCGCATCAGCAGGCTGACTCGCCGTTGATATTGGGGAGTCGGCGGCAGGCTGACGACCCACCGAGATCATGATCTGTCTCATCTGAAACAGTAGGCCGACAACGTGGTCTCCATCACCCGATCGGAGAACAGCCGAACCCCTTGTGACTGACCCGCAGCACCTGCGACCAGCATCAGGGGCAGCAGATGTTCTTCAGCTCGTGGTGGATGGCAAAGACGTGCCATCGGCGCGCGCTCCCACTGCGCGAGCGCTGCACGACAAGCCTGCGGACTCGAGAGAACCGCATCGGTCAGCCAGGCATCAAATTCGTCTGAAATGGGCGCAAATTGCGGATCTCGGTAACCGCGCATGTTGTGAAAGCTCATGCCGCTGCCGATGAGCAGAACACCTTCATCGCGCAGGATCTCAAGCGCAGCGCCTGCGGCCAGGTGAACCCCAGGATCGAGATCATCGCGCAGCGACAGCTGCACCACCGGAATATCAGCCTGCGGAAACATCAGCAGCATGGGTATGAACATGCCGTGATCAAAGCCCCGCTGATCGTCACAGTGTGCTGCAAGACCCGCCCTGCGAAGCAGACTGCTGACCCGGTGCGCGAGATCAGGGTTGCCGGGAGCCGGATAACGCAGCTGGTAAGTATGGGCCGGAAATCCGTAGTAGTCGTAGATCAGATCGGGCCGCGCGCCGCTACTGACCAGGAACTGTGGCCCCTGCCAGTGCGCCGAGATGAGCACAATGGCCGCTGGTCGCTGCGGCAGGGTCGCGGAAAGGCCTCGTAAAAAGGCCTCCATGCGATCCCAGATACCGGGCGGGTTCCAATCCATGAAAAAACACGGACCCCCGCCATGAGGCACATACCAGGTAGGCATGCGCGGCGGCGTCTTGGTTACACTCGAAGTAGTCATACGTACATTCCACCACAGAGATCCGTCATGAGTGAAGTGAGTTTCATCAATGGTCGCACGCGCCTTTATGCCATCGTGGGTGATCCCATCATCCAGGTGAAATCACCCGAGATGGTGACCTGGGAATTTCACCGCCGCGGGATCAATGCAGTGGTCGTACCCATGCACATCGGCGCAAGTGACTTTGAGACCTGTTTGCCTGCCATTATGCGGCTGCAAAATCTGGATGGATTGATCTTCACCATACCGTTCAAGGCACGCGCGCTGGCCTTCGCCGACCAAGTCGGGCCACAGGCGAAGCGCCTGGGCGGTTTCAACGCACTCACCCGGCGGCAAGACGGACACTGGGCGGGTGAAATGTTCGATGGCCTGGGCTGCGCCGAAGCGCTGCGCCGTCGAGGCGTATCAGTCACCGGAAAACGGCTGATGCTCATGGGCCTGGGTGGAGCGGGTACGGCCATTGCCGCAGCCCTGGCCAGCGAAAGACCAGCCGTGATGTGGCTGCAAGATCTCAAAGCTGATCGTATCGATGCGGTCACCCAACTGATCACCAGCATCAGCCCCGATACCCATGTGCAGATTGGTCAGGCACCACTGGATGAGTTGGATCTTCTTCTCAACGCCACCCCGCTGGGCATGCTCGATGATCAGCGCATGGCGATCACGGCCACGCAACTGCCCGAAAGTCTGGTGGTGTTTGATGCCGTTGTCATTCCCGAGCAGACGCCGCTGCTCCGGCTGGCCGAAGCCTGTGGCTGCACGGTGGTGCGGGGCCGCGAGATGATGCTGGGCCAGATCGCGCGCATCGTCGATTTTTTTCAGGCCAGGTAGCGCGAAATCTCGATGAGATTCAAGTCGGGATCCCTGACATAGACTGACTCAATCCTGCCCATAGCCCCAGTCCTCTGAACGGGACCCTCAAGGATCGGCCACGCATGATGACGCAGTCGGGCCACAACCTCGGTCAAGGGTACGCAAGCAATAAAACACAAATCCTGGCTGCCGGGCACTGGGAGGTGAGCCTTGGGCTCGAACTCGCGGCCACGAATGTGCAGATTGATCTTCTGCGCCCCGAAGCGAAACGCCTTGCGTTCAACCGGTGGGGTACCGCCGATAAAGCGCTCCAGCCGCATCCCTAGCACTTCACAGTAAAAGTGCTCGGTTTTCAGCTCATCGGTGGCCGTCAGAACCAGGTGGTCAAGGCGGTCGATCATGGGCGAGGACTCCGGTGGGTATTCGAGAATTGCGGTTTCTGCGTTTATGGTTCAATGATAAACAGTCTAAAAATCTTACGGAGGCGAATATGAAATCTAAGCGAAGCGCACTTGCAAGCTTAATTGCAGGCACCGCTGCAAGTCTTGCAATGCTTGGCCCGACCGCCTTGAATGCACAGACCTTTCCGAGTAAACCCGTCACGCTGGTTGTCCCGTTTGCTGCGGGTGGTCCGACCGATGTGGTCGCCCGAATGCTGTCGGTCCCCATGGGCAAATCGCTGGGTACCACGGTCGTCGTCGAAAATACGGTGGGTGCGGGCGGCACCATTGCCTCCAACCGCATTGCCAAAGGCACTCCGGACGGCCACACCGTCATCCTGCACCACATGGGCATGTCAACCGCGCCCGCGCTTTATCGGAAACTGCCCTTCGATCCGCTGAAAGACTTTGAGTACATCGGGCAGGTACTTGATGTGCCCATGACCCTACTGGCGCGCAAAGACTTTCCGGCCAACAACCTGCAGGAACTCATCGACTACCTCAAAGCTAATCGCAGCAAAGTCATGCTGGCTAACGCCGGTCTTGGTGCCGTGTCGCACCTGTGCGGCATGCTCTTTCAGAGCACCCTCGGTGTTGAACTGACCACCGTGCCTTACAAAGGGACCGGCCCTGCAATGACCGACCTGATCGGCGGACAGGTTGACCTCCTGTGCGACCAGACCACTCAGACGGTGCCCATCATTAAAGATAATCGGGTGAAGGTCTACGGGGTCACCAGCACCTCAAGGCTTGCTGCTTTACCCACTACACCCACACTTGACGAACAAGGTCTCACCGGCTTTGAAGTTAAGGTCTGGCACGGCATGTACGCGCCCAAGAATACGCCCAAGGACGCCCTCGACAAGCTGAACAAGGCGCTGCGCGAAGCACTGGCCGATGCGACGGTTCGTCAGCGTATGACGGAGCTGAGCTCGGACATTCCCCCGGCCGACAAGGTCACGCCTGAAGGTCTGCGCACGCACCTGGAAGCCGAAATTGCCAAATGGGGCCCCGTCATCCGCAAGGCGGGCGTTTACGCCGACTAAGTCTTATCCATCTAACAGAAGTCACTCACCTTTCAAGACCGGAGCCACCATGCCCAAAGCCTACTGGATCAATGCCTATCGCAATATTCGTAATACGGACGCCATGGCCGCCTACGCCAAGCTGGCCTTTCCTGCGGTTCAGGCGGCGGGAGGCCGGTTTCTGGTTCGCGGCATACCCACTGAAGTGCGTGAAGACGGCCTCATGCAGCGCACTGTAGTCGTTGAGTTCGACTCAATGGCCCAGGCTCTGGCAGCCTATGACAGCCCAGCTTACAAACAGGCGCTGGCCGCGCTGGGCCCCGATGCCGCTGAACGCGATCTGCGTATCGTCGAAGGCATCTGAGTGACGTCACCTGGAGAAGTTATTGCTCCCGACCGCTGACGGCATGCACGCTTCCTGGCGACGCCTTCTGCTGGCTGCAAACCCACCGAGTTGAGTACCTATTTTCAAGAGCTGACGCACCGAGTTGACAGCACCAGAGGCTCGTGCAAGCATCGACCGAGACAAAAGAGCGCCGTCACAACCCCGTCGTCGGTGCACCAGGGAGACTCGCGATGCACACTGACCGCAGACGCGTTATGAGCTTGGTTGCCGGTGCGAGCGCCATGGCGGTTGCGCCTTGGGCGGTGGCTAATACCGAGTTTGAAAAGACCGTAGAAGCCGCCCGCAAAGAAGGCAAGGTCGTCCTCTACACGGCCAACGTAGGCGTTCGCTTTCATCACGACATCGCCGCCGCATTCCAGAAGCGCTATGGCATTCCGGTTGAGATTCTAGAGGCGCGCGCCAGCGAACTGCGCGAGCGCATACGAACTGAACAGGCGGCAGGCCGGCCGATTGGCGATGTCTCTCACAACGGTGCGACAACAACCGCTCTGCAACTGAAGGATGGCGCCTTTCAGGCCCATGGCGACTTGCCCGGGATTGCCGGCATGCTGCCGCAGTTCAAGTCAGATGGCGTACGCATTCCACTGTTCGCGATTGTCTACGGCATGCTGGTCAACACGCGCCTGGTCCCCCCGGGTAGCGAACCACGCAGCTGGAACGACCTGCTCGACCCCAAGTGGAAGGGCCGTATCATTTCGGACGATCTGCGCGCCTTGGGCGGTGGCTCGGTATTGTTCTTCGTGACGCACGATGCATTCGGTCGCGGCTTTCACGAAAAGCTCGCTCAACAGAACCTCATCTTCACGCGCGACATTCGCGATGCCGAGCGGCGGGTCGCGCGTGGCGAGGCGGCCATCTGGATCCCCTTCACGTTCTCCAACTATCCGCAGATACGCGGGCTCCCGGTTAAGCCCATCGTGCCCAGCGAAGGGGCGACCTACATCATGTATGAAGTCGCCATGCTGAAGAACGCGCCACATCCGAACGCCGCTCGCCTCTTGATGAATTACTTCATCGAGCAGGAAGCGCAATCAACCTACGCACTGGGCGGGTACGTCCCGGTCAGGCAGGGTATCGCACTCACCGCGCCACCCGATATCCGTGAATTGATTGAGGTCAAGCTGCTGGGCACCACCGAAGCCGAGCGACAGAACGACATGCTCAAGGCCGCCCAGGACATTTACCGGTAGCAAGAGGCCACAAAGATGCTAAGTCGCGCCGACAATGAGCTCCTGACGCGCACCGACGCCGGAACAGCGATGGGCGAACTGCTGCGACGCTATTGGATACCCTGCATGGTCGTCGGCGAAATCCCGGCGCGCGACGCCCCCCCGGTGCGACTGCGCCTGCTTGGGGAAAACCTTGTTGTTTTCCGTGACACACAGGGGCGTGTCGGCGTGATGGATGAGGCCTGCCCGCATCGCCTCACCAGTCTTTATTTCGGTCGCAACGAGGAGTCAGGTCTTCGTTGCGTCTACCACGGCTGGAAATTCGACGTCGACGGGCAGTGTGTTGATCTTCCCACCGAGCCACCGAGTAGTACGTTCCGCGAGAAAATCCGCGCAATCGCCTACCCGGCGCGTGAGAGGGGTGGACTGCTCTGGGTCTATATGGGCCCCGCTGACCAGCAGCCGGCCTTTCCCGACTTCGAGTGGTTAGACCTGCCCGATGATCATCGTTACGCTTCGCGGTGGGAACAGGAGTGCAACTCGATTCAGGCCATGGAGGGTGAACTCGACGCTGCGCACGTCAGCTTTCTGCATCGCCTGGTCGACGAAATCGCCGATAACAAGCAGGCCCTTACCGGCTCATATTTCCGCGAAGATACGGCCCCACGCTGGCATGTCCGCGACACCGCCTACGGGTTCATCGCCGCCTCTGAGCGTTCAGTCGATGGCGATCGCAGCTACTGGCGACTGAACCAATTTCTCATGCCCTTTTACACCATGATCACCTCGCTGGCGGACAACGCCCGAATGACGCGGATGTGGATTCCCAAGGACGATACGCACTGCTGGGTCATTGCAGTCAATTTCCGTCCCGATTCACCCCTGCGCGAGGGCGAACTGGCTGCGTGGAAAAATGGCGAGAACACTCATCGACGAGTCATTCCGGGTACGACGCAGCCCCTGGAAACAGCCGCCAACGAATACATGATCGATCGCGGTTTGCAGAAAACCCATTCGTTCACGGGTATCCATGGCATTCGCGCACAGGATGCGATGGCGACCGAAAGCGCAGGCCCCATCGTTGATCGCACGCGCGAGCACCTTGGCTCCAGCGATATCGCCATCATCACCATGCGCAAACGTCTGCTGGCTGAGGCACGTGCCCTGCATGAGCGAGGCGAAGTCCCCTCAGGAGCCGCCGATGGCGCTCTTTATCGAGTCAGGGCCCATCAGGCGGTGCTTGCGCGCTCGGTCCCCTTCGACCATGAGCCAGCGATCATTGCCGCGATGCGCGCCTGAGCTTTTATGATGGCCAGACGCACGCTGGCCTTGGTGGCCCTGGGCCTGGCCCTCGGCTTCCTGTCTCTATATCCAATGGCCATGCTGCTTTACGGCAGCCTGCACTCGACTCCGCCTGGCACTGCGGGATATTTCAACCTCGACGGCTACCGTTCGCTGCTGACACCTGACAATCTTGAGGTCATGTGGAACACGGTCGGCATCGCGCTCACCAAGACCGTGCTCTCCATGGTGCTGGCCGTATTGCTGGCCTGGATAGTCGCCCGTACCGATACCCCAGGTCGTCAGACGCTTGAGGTATTGATCACGCTGCCATTTTTCATTCCACCCATCCTCACCGCATCAGCATGGGGGATGCTGGGCAACCCTCAGGTCGGCTCAATCAACCTCGCCTGGAAGTGGCTCACCGGCTCGCCCGATCCGCTGGTGAATGTCTTTTCTTGGGGTGGCGTTATATGGCACATGATGCAGTACTCCACGCCGTTTCTATTCCTGTTCATCGTCGACGCGTTTCGTGCCATGGACCCTGCGCTTGAGGAGTCCAGCCGAATGTCAGGTGCTTCGCGTACGCGAACCTTTTTCGGTATCACCCTCGCACTGATGCTGCCGGTCACGACCAGTGCATTCATTCTCAGCTTTATCCGGGGCATCGAGTCGTTTGAGTCGCCCGTGTTCTTTGGCACGCCGGCCAAGATCGAGGTCATGACCACCAAGATCTATCACCTGATCCATCATCAGTCGCAGCCACAGTATCAATCAGCCACTGCCCTCGCCTTTGCGGCCATGGCGCTCATGTTCATACTGGTCGCCTGGCAGTGGCGCGTGCTCGGGGGACGAAGCTTCAGCACCGTGACAGGTAAGGGATACTCTCCCAACGTCATTCGACTGGGTCGCCTGCGCTGGCTCGCCTTTGCCGTGTGCGTGCTGTTCTTTCTGGTCACCGTGGCCTTGCCCATCGGTCAGCTGCTGTTGTCGTCATTTTTTCAGTTCTTCGGCTTCTACCAGCTGGACATGCTGACGCTCGATCACTATCGCAACGTCTGGGCCAGCCGCGAAGTCTGGCGAGCCCTGGGCAACACCATGCTGCTCGGCCTCGTCGGCGCAAGCGCAACCATGGTGCTGGGCGGTATCGTGGCCTACGTCGCCGCGCGAACACGTTGGCGCGGGCGCCGTCTCATCGATGCGCTGGCCTGGTTGCCCTGGCTAATGCCTGGAATCGTGCTGGGAATCGGTTTTTTATGGGGCTTCGCGATGCTTCCGGGGTGGATGCCAATCTACGGAACCCTGTGGGCCCTGCTGCTCGCTTACATCGCGCTGGCAACCCCTGTGGCGGTGCGTGTCATGACCAGCGCCTACGCACAACTTTCATTTGACCTGGAAGAGTGCTCACGCGTGCATGGGGCGTCCTGGTGGCAGACCTTGTGGCGGATCCTGGTGGCGCTCGCCTGGCCGGCTTTCGCAGTGGGCTGGGTTCTGGCGTTCTTCGGAATCATGCGCGAACTCAGCGCGTCAATACTGCTCTACTCAGCGGGAACCGAAGTGCTGAGCGTGGTGATGCTCAAGATGTGGTCGGGCGGCAAACCCGAGGAGGTCAGCGTCATCGGACTTTTCATGATGGTCCTGGTTCTTGTGTTCCGGTGGCTGCAAATGGTACTGATCCGTCGCAAGATCAGCACTCTTTAGGCTCGCAACCCTTGCCGTCCAAGGAGATACCCAATGTTCGCTCGTAATTGCTCACCGTCTCGCCGCAACGCACTTCGCGCGATCGCGGCTGCCTCGATCGCGCCCGTGAATTCAAGCTTCGCCCAGACCGATCCCGAGTGGGCCAAGGTGATCACGGCGGCCAAGAAAGAGGGGCGTATGACGCTCTACACTTCGGGTGTCGG
>JBIKMC010000065.1:0-13988 GCA_044359405.1 Burkholderiaceae bacterium | reverse complement strand
CATGGCCGCCGACATGGTGGCCCTGATGCAGTCGTTAGGCCACGAACGTTTTGCAGTGCTGGCCCATGACCGTGGCGCTCGCGTGGCTCATCGGCTGGCACTCGACCATCCAAGCAGCGTCAGCCGCATGGCACTGCTGGACATTGCGCCAACCCTGGCGATGTACCGGCAGACCTCCGAGGCATTCGCACGCGCCTACTGGCATTGGTTCTTTCTGATTCAGTCTGCGCCGCTCCCCGAACGCCTGATCGAAGCCGACCCGGGCGCCTATGTTTTAGACATGATGGGAAGCCGCTACGGCGGTCTGTCGCATTTTGATCCCCGTGCACTTGAGGAATATGTGCGTTGTGCCAGTCTGCCAGGCTCGGCACACGCCATGTGCGAAGACTACCGGGCAGCCGCCAGCATCGATCTGCAACACGATCAGGAAAGCCTGGCGCGCAACCAGCAAATGACAGTACCTATCCAGGTTTTATGGGGTGCGCGAGGTGTCGTGGCACGGTGTTTTGATCCTCTGGCGGAATGGCGTGCGGTCAGCTCAGCAAGTGTTGAGGGCGAAGCCCTTGCCTGCGGCCACTACATCGCCGAGGAAGCGCCTCACGCACTGCTGGCCAAAGTCGAACCTTTTTTATCCAGCCAGTCAGGGTGCGCCTCAACCCAGGGTTGAGACGCCTCGTAGGCGGCCGCCACCTGATACACCCGGGCCTCTGAAAAATGCGCGCCGATAATCTGCAGCGACAGCGGCAGGCGCGGTTGTTCGCTAAAGCCCATCGGTAACACCAGCGAGGGTGCGCCGGTCAGATTGCCCAGCCGGGTAATGCGCCCGCGACGCGTCGGGGTCTCGGAATACAGTTCGGCCATGGTCATGGCCGGTGCTTCACGTCCGGGCATCAGCAGCACCGAAAAGCGCGAGCTCAACAGAGCGCGCAGTTTCTCGGCCTGAATGGCCGCTTTCAGTCGCGCTTGATGGTACGGCTCGTGAGCATGTCCAGGTGCGCGGGTCAGTCGCCTTTTCAAGGCCTCTCCGTAGAGCGGTGAGTCATGCTGCAGGCGTGCCTCATGTTCGCGCCAGGCTTCGTACTCCAGCATGATGGTGCTGTCGGCATGCACCGCGTCAAAGCCTTCAAGCTCAAAGGGCTCAATGCTCAGGCCCAAAGCACGCAGTGCTCGCAGTGCTTCTTCAAACGCGGCTGACACGCGGGTATCGAGATCGGCCGCGTCCAGCAGATTTACGGGAACCCCTGCGCTCAGCCCCTGCAAGGGCTGACCGATCAGCCCCGTCGGCTCGAGACCTTGCGCACATGCGCGGCTATTAGGGTCTTGGGCATCAAAGCCCGCCATCGCCTGCAGCATCAGCGCATTATCGCGAACCGTTCGGGTCATGGGGCCCACATGGTCCAAACTGGGACTGAGCGCGACAACACCTCGTTGCGATACCAGCCCAAACGTGGGCTTCATGCCCACGAGGCCGCACACCGCACTGGGATGTCGAATCGATCCCCCCGTATCGGTGCCCACGGCTCCGAAGACGAGTCCGGCAGCTACCGCCGCACCAGAGCCGCTTGAAGACCCGCCCGGCGAATGCTCAAGCGACCAGGGGTTTCGCGGCGCAGGGATTTCATCATCGGGGGCGGGTACGCCATAGGCAAACTCCCACAAGCCGGTCTTGCCGACAAGCACGGCGCCCGCCTCACGCAGACGCTCAACGACATGGGCGTTCTGGTCGGGAATGAAGTCGCGCATGACCCGAGAGTGACAGGTCGTTGCAACACCCTGGACGAAGACATTGTCCTTGAGCGCAATCGGCACGCCGTGCAGGGGGCCTCGGTCAAGCCCGCGGCTGCGCTCCTGATCAGCCTGACGCGCCTGCGCCAACGCGGTTTCAGCGGTCACGGTGATAAACGCGTGCAGCAAGGTATCAAACTGCTCGATTCGGTCCAGGGCAAGCTGCGTCAACGCCTCTGCGCTGAACGCGCCCGAGCGCAGGCCCTGCGCCGCCTCGGTTATGGATAGAAACGGCGACAGTGCCGGCCCAAGCTTCATGGAAACTCCCTGCGTGAACATGTCCGTTGCTGCGGCCCGGAGGGACCCCGTGTCACGGACTTGTAAGATTTAAGGCGCATCTTGCGCCAAGCTAAGCAATTTGACCCACCCGCCCTAGCCGACCGATCCAAGCGTACATGGAACTCATTTTGTGGCGCCATGCGGATGCGGGTGACGCGCTCACCGATCCGCAGGCCGATATGAACCGTCCGCTCAGCGCGCGCGGGCGTCGTCATGCCGACCGAATTGCGCGCTGGCTGCATGGCCGTGTGCCCGATCGGTTGATCGTCATCAGCAGCCCCGCTCTGAGGGCTCGGCAGACCGCAGATGCACTGGGCCGAAAAACGATTATTGACGATCGCCTGGCACCGGGCTGCGGGGCTCAGGCCTACCTTGAGGTCGCGGGCTGGCCTGAGGGGCCAGACGCGCGCCATCGTCACGTCATCGTCATCGGACACCAGCCCGAGATCGGTCAGGCCTTCAGCCTTGCACTGACCGGACAGCACGCCGACTGGCCGTTTCGAAAAAGCTCAATCGCCTGGCTGTGCACCCGCACTGATACCGACGGAAACCCGGCAGCACCCCTGTTGCGAGCCGTGATCGGGCATGATCTTGCCTGAACAGGCTCGTGCGCGACCCCAGGCTACCGATCGCGCAGGGCCGCAGCCTAGCCCAGGAATTGCCCCATGCAAGTCGTCGAAAAAGTCGCCGTCATCACCGGTTCTGGTCGTGGCATTGGACTCGCAAGCGCCCACTGGTTTCTCGAGCACGGCTATCGGGTAGCCCTGATCGAAATCGACGCCGCCTCACTCGCCCGGGCGACGCATGAACTCACCAGCGCGCACTCCACCGCCCGCGTTGTGCCCTTGGCCTGCGACGTTTCTCAACCCGCATCCGTCGATGAGGCGGTAGCGGCTATTGTTGCCCGCTGGCACCGTATCGATGCGCTCGTCAACAACGCCGGGGTCGCGGTCTTCAAGCCACTTTCGCAGACGAGTTTCGAAGAGTGGCGCTACGTCATGGCGACCAACCTCGATGGTGTTTTTCTCTGCAGCCAGGCCTGCGCGCCCGTCATGCTTCGCACCGGCGGCGGCAGCATCGTCAACATCGCCTCGATCTCGGGCATGCGCGGCAGCACCCTGCGCGTGGCCTACGGCACCAGCAAGGCGGCCGTCATGCACCTGACGCGGCAGCAGGCGGCTGAGTGGGGCGCACAGGGATTAAGGGTCAATGCCGTCGCGCCCGGGCCGGTCGAAACCGCCATGGCGCGCGCCGTTCACAGCCCCGAGATCAGGCGCGATTATCACGATGCCATCCCCTTGGGACGCTACGGCACCGAACGGGAAATCGCCGCGGCCATCGGTTTTCTTTGCAGTGATGCGGCCAGTTACATCAATGGTCACACACTGGCCGTGGATGGCGGGTTTGACGCCACGGGCGTGGGCTTGTCCACCCTGCGGGCGACGTTTGATGAGCGGCCGTCGTAACGCCGCTTTTGAGTGCGCGCCGGTCACTACCGCGCGCGGCTGCCCTTGAGCGCGCGGGCCACTCTGGCGCGCGCTGACTGCCCTTGAGCGCGCGCTGTCAGAGAATACGGACGTCGGCACTATCGAGCAGGCCCGCCTGAACCCAGGCGGCTCCCTCGGCGCGCAGATTGTCGACGGCGAGCGTGTTGGCAGACGCCCAGGTTCGATCAAGCTCAAGACCGAGCTTGCCGCGCTTGAGAAACAAGGCTGGCAGCGGCAGTACCTGCGGCGAGCGCGAGCGATGCAGGATGACGGCCAGACGCAGCGCCAACACGGCCAGACGGGTCAACTCATCACCGAGGAGACCGCTGCGCAGCTTACGCAAACCGCCCGTCTGACCCAGTGCAAGCCAGGCGATATGAGCCTGCTCATCCGCCGTAAAACCTGGCATATCGGAGTGCTGCAGCAGATACCAAGTGTGTTTGTGATAGTCGTCGTGAGACACGGCCAGACCGATTTCTGCCAGGCGCGCCGCCCAGTCCAACGATTGTCGCTCGCGCCGAACCAGTTCCTGTGCGCCGCGGGCGGCCTGGTCATAAAGCGCCCGAGCGGTGCGCGACACCTGGTCAGCCTGAACACGGTCAATCGGGTAGCGGCGCATCATGGCCAGCACCGTACGCTCGCGCGGGTCTATCCCTACCTGTCGATCCAGCATATCGAGCAATACACCCTGCCCCAGCGCGCCTCGACAATAACCGATCTCGTCCAGGGCGAACTCTTCGAAGGCAGCCAGCATGACCGCGACTCCACCGGCGAGAACCGGCACCCGATCAGCCTTGAGGCCGGACAGCTCAAGCTTGGAGACGGACCCCGCGGCAATCAGCCGATCACGCAGATCAACCAGCACTGCGCGCCCCAGACGATCATTCGAGAAGGCCTGCTGGGCGATCTGCGACAGCGCTTTGGCAGTCCCGGACGTGCCAACCGCGTACTGCCAGCCGTGATCGCGAAACTGACTCGCTACAACCTGAAACTGCGAGCGGGACTGATGATAGGCATCGGCAAAGTCTTGAGCTGACACTCGGCCATCGGCAAAAAACGACTGCGTAAGGGAGACGCAGCCCGTCGGGACCGATTCGAGCAGGGCAACCTGGCGGTTGCGGCCTATGATGCACTCGGTCGATCCGCCGCCGATATCGATCACCAGACGCTCATGTCCATCAAAGGGCAGTTCGCGCGACGCGCCCACATAAATCAGACGGGCTTCCTCACGACCCGAAATCACTTCGATGGGAAAACCCAGCACCGCCTCGGCGGTACGCAGAAATTCACGCGCGTTGCTGGCCACTCGAAACGTGTTGGTGGCGACGGCACGAACGCGCTCGGGACCAAACGATCGCAAGCGATCAGCGAAGCTGCTAAGGGCTTCCAGAGCACGCTGCTGAGAGCCATGATCAAGTCGTCCGGCTGCATCGAGCCCGGCAGCCAGCCGCACCGTCCGTTTGAGCGAATCAACTCGAGACAGCACGAACCCGGCTTCGTCCTCGCCGTTGACCCGGCCGATGAGAAGCCGGAAGCTATTGGAGCCTAGATCGATAGCGGCCAGCAGGGATTGATCGGCCATAGGGATGGAAGGTGGGAACGCCCGAGTTTCAATGGATCGACACGGAATTGTCACACGACTGCGCCAAAATGCATCCATGACAAGCTCGACACAAACACCTGGGCGCCTGCTCAACCGCGAGCAGGGCATCATCAAATTTAACCACCGCGTGCTGGCGATGGTGGATGATCCGACCGTTCCGCTGCTCGAACGCCTGCGTTACATCACCATCGTCAGCAATAACCTCGATGAGTTGTTCGAAATCCGGGTCGCGGAGCTGCAGCAGCTGCGCCGCCTGAACAGGGCTGACGCGGCGCAGATCGCAGAACAGCTTCAGACCATCGCCATCGACGTACGCGGTCTGGTGGCGACGCAGTACCGTTTGCTCAACGAACGGGTGCTGCCCCAACTGGCCGAGCAGGGCGTGTGCGTGCTTCTGAGCAGCCAGTGGACCGACGCGCAGCGCCAGTGGGCAGACGACGTCTTCAAGCGCACCATTGAACCGGTACTGACGCCCATCGCGCTTGATCCCGCGCATCCGTTTCCGCGCATCCTCAACAAGAGCCTTAATTTCATCGTCGAACTGGAGGGCCGAGACGGCTTTGGCCGGGACGCCGGAATCGCCATCGTACAGGCGCCTCGCGCGCTGCCCCGGGTATTGCCGGTACCGGTGGAAATCGCGGAGGTGCCGCATGGTGTGATGCTGCTCAGTTCCATTGTTCAGGGCTTTATTGACACCCTGTTTCCGGGCCTTCAGATTCGTGAGTCACATCAATTCAGGCTCACCCGCAACAGCGATCTGTTTGTTGATGACGAGGCCGTGACCGATCTGCGCGAGGCCTTGCAGGGCGAGCTATCCCAGCGTCAATTTGGCGATGAGGTAAGGCTGGAAGTCTCAGCCGCCACACCCGACCATCTGGTTGGGCGACTTCTGCGCGAGTTCAAGCTGACCGATGATGATTGCTACCGGGTCAACGGTCCGGTCAATCTGGTGCGCTTACAGCAACTGATCGAGCTGATCGAGCGCCCTGATCTGAAATTTCCTGGCTTCACGCCCGGGCTGCCCGGCGATCTGCTCAGCCAGGACCTGTTCGCGGCCATCCGGCGTCGCGACATTCTGCTGCACCATCCCTATGAGTCGTTTGACCCCGTCATGCACTTTCTGGTCAGCGCGGCACGCGATCCGGATGTGGTGGCG
The DNA here is from genome assembly GCA_044359405.1 of Burkholderiaceae bacterium. Taxonomy (GTDB): domain Bacteria; phylum Pseudomonadota; class Gammaproteobacteria; order Burkholderiales; family Burkholderiaceae_E; genus SYIM01. Next base: position 7,678 of record JBIKMC010000065.1, on the reverse strand, counting down.
ATCAAGCAGACGGTGTACCGGACCGGCGCCGACTCAGCTCTGATGCAGGCCCTGATCGACGCAGCCCGCAAAGGCAAGGCGGTGACTGTCGTGGTCGAGCTGATGGCTCGATTTGATGAGCAGACCAACATCAATTGGGCTGAACGACTCGAAGAGGTGGGCGCGCACGTGGTCTACGGCGTGGTGGGGCACAAGACCCATGCCAAAATGGCCATGGTGGTGCGGCGCGAGCGAACCGATTCGGGTGAAACCCTGCGCCGTTACGTTCATTTGGGCACCGGCAACTACCATCCGCGCACCGCCCGGCTTTATGAGGATTTCGGACTGTTCACGGCAGCGCCTGACCTCTGTGCTGATGTTCATCAGATCTTCAGCCGACTGACGGGCATGGCCATCGAAGCACCCTTAAAGGCAATTGCCCAGGCGCCCTTCAGCCTGAGCGAGTTGATCATCGGATCCATCCGTCGCGAAATCCAGCACGCCCGCGACGGAAAATCTGCCTGGGTGCGGGCCAAGGTTAATGCCCTCCTGTCGCCTGCTGTGATTGATGCCCTGTACGAGGCCAGCAGTGCTGGCGTGCAGATCGATCTTGTTGTGCGAGGTGTCTGCGCCTTGCGGCCGGGCGTACCCGGGCTTTCGGACAACATCCGCGTGCGCTCGGTGGTGGGCCGTTTTTTGGAGCATAGCCGCGTTTACGCCTTCGCCAACGACGGCGAGCCCGCGGTCTGGCTGGCGTCGGCCGACTGGATGGATCGTAACCTGCTTCGTCGCGTCGAGATCGCATTCCCGGTGCGCGATCCCGCCATCCAGATGCGCGTGATGCGCGAGGGACTTGAGCTTTATTTGCGCGACAAGCGAGGCGCCTGGCTGATGGATTCCGAAGGCGACTACCGAAAGTCAGGAGACCGTCGAGGCTTCAGCGTGCAAGCCCACTTATTGCGACGACTTTGCGACTAAAGATCATTTATATACATATAATCATATATTTACATTTAAATATTAATCTATTTTATGGGTTTTAAGATAAATCACTTTAACTCTCGATCGTAAGTTCTCGCACCGTAAAAACACTTAAAGCAATACTTTCGGAAGCATCGGCAAATAGCCTTAAAAAGCTCAAAAAACAGTTTCTCTTCCGGATTAAGTCAAGGCAGAATCCGGCCCGGGAGAGTTACATATGGCTATCTGGGTACGCCCCGATTCCGACATCAAAGGGACATCATCGTCTCGCCGGCGACCGCGAGTCTTGTCGCGATCCGGTGCCCTTGCGGCCGCCCTGCTGGTCACGATGGCCGCCATCAGCGCGGTGACGCGCGGCGCGTTCGGCCCCGACGCACTGTCTGGGCCGTCCACCCAGCCCGATGCCTCGGTACACGAGCATGCTCGCGCCGAAGAGTCCTGGCAGCGTGAGATGGAGCGTCTGAGCCGCGGTCACCAGCAGGAGATCGACCGCCTCCGGCAGACTCAGGCCGCGGAAACCGAACAGCTCACGCTTCAGCACCGTCAGGACACGGCCCGGCTGCAAGCCATCAGTCGCGCGGAGTACCTGCGCCTTGAAAGCGTCTGGCGTGAGCAGACTGAGCGCCTGGACAGCGCCTGGCAGGGCCGACTGAAGCAGCAGGTCGCCGAACAGCAGGCCTTCACCGACCGGCTTAGAACCGAGCATCTGCATGCCCAACAACGACTGGAGGCCAGCTATCGCAGCCAGCTGGTGGACATGAGCGCCCGCGTCACCGGCATGCTCGACAGACTCTCTGAACTTGAAACTTCGAAGCAAGCCTTGGTGCAATCGCTGGGCGTAAAGCCGCCGATCACGGTCATGGCGAGCGCCAAGCCTGCCAACCCTGCGCCGACCACGATCAACACAGCCCCGCCCGTTGCCGCTCAAACGAAGTCTGCTCAACTTCCTCAGGCCCAGTCGAAGGCGCCGCCATCCGCTCAAACAAAAACTGTAACCCCTGCACCAACCCAGCCAAAGGCCCCGCCCCCGTCCGCCGCTCAAACAAAGTCCGCACCCGTTCCTACAGGCCCGTCGAAACCGGCAACTTCCAAGCCGACCAACGCGGCATTACCCGCAGCTGCAGCGACGGACTCCAAGACCGTGGCCCCGTCAGCGCCTGCTCCGAACGGTGGGAAACCTTCGGCCGGGGTTCCAGTCCCGGCCAAACCATCTGCATCGGTGCCATCCAACGCTGTCGCGGCTCCTGGCCGAGCCCCGGGCTGGCCGCCATTGCCGCTGGTGGGTGGGCAGGGCGGCCCCATGAAATGGCCGCCGCTCTTCCAAGCTCATGAAACCAGCCTGGCCGAACAGCTGGACGATGCCACCCATCGTCTGAGCGAAATGGACCTGGCCCTTGCCTCTATTCAGGCACAGTGGCGCAGGGATTTCAGCCGTATCGAACAGCTTCCGGTGGCTCTCCCCCTACGCGTGGATTTCAAGATATCCAGCGGATTTGGCGTGCGCAGCGACCCCTTCAATGGGCAGCGCGCCATGCACGAAGGGGTGGACCTGATCGCGCGTCACGGCAGCCCGGTGCTGGCCACCGCCAGTGGCGTGGTCACTCGCTCGGGTCGGGCAGGCGCACACGGTCAGATGATTGAGATTCGCCATGCCGAAGGCTGGGTGACCCGCTATGCGCACCTGAGCCGGCGACTGGTGGTCGAGGGAGAACGGGTCGAGCGGGGCGAGATCATCGGACACCTGGGAAACACCGGTCGCTCCAGTGGCGCCCACCTTCACTATGAACTGGAGCACCACGGGCGCATTCTCGACCCACTGCGCGCCCTGGGCTCGCTGGCCTGGCGCCGATAAGCCGAGCAGACCATGAAATTACGGATGGCTGAAAACTCGCTGTTCGCGGTCTTGCTGCGATCGCGCTGGTGGATCAGCTTCGTCATTGCGGCCGCTCTCGCGCTGGTGGCGGCGGCGCTTCTTCCCGAGCGATTCAAGATCGTGGGCGTGGTCTCTGCCCTGCCCTTTGTGGTGATCGGCTGCATTGCCGCCTGGCGCCAGGCCAAGCAGCCATCGCCCGCCATGATTCGCGCGCTGGCCAGCGAATTAAGCGCCAGCAATTGGAATAGTTTCAGTCAGCGCCTGCAGAGTGCACTGAGCCAGGACGGTTACCAGCTGACACGCGGCCCCGAAGATCCCGTCGATTTTGAACTGCGCCGCCAGGGTGAACACATTCTGGTTCATGCGCGGCGCTGGAAGTCGACCTCGGTCGGTGTCGATACTCTGACCGCCCTGAGCAAGGCGCGGGACGCCCGACAGGCCACCGGCGCCATCGTGATCACCCTGGGCGAACTCAGCGAAGCGGCCGTGCGCCAAGCCCGCGAGCAAGGCATCAGCGTGTGGCGCATCAACGAGCTTGCGCGGGTGATGCTGGCGTCGACCGCTTGATCGAGTAAGGCGGGGATTGCTCGCCTGATCAGCTCATTCAGGCATCACGCGCTGCACCACCCGACCCCCTCAGACTTTGCGCCGCGTGCCCCTGGCCGATGACTTGAGAACCGTCGAACGCTCAGTGGCGCCGCTGTCTGCCGTGCTCGACTCGTGTACGAGTTGTTGAACGGCACTATCGTCCTGCGCCTTCATCAATCGTGCCAGCAGCGTCGCAAGTTGTTCACGCTGTCTTGCCGTCAGATCGCTGATGAACCCAAGCTCAACCTGAGCATGGTCGGGCATGGCCTGGTCAGCCAGCTGCCTGCCCTTCGCAGTGAGTTTGACCAGAACGCCCCGGCCATCCGACGGATCTTCACTGCGCCGCACATAGCCGCTGCGCTCGAGCCGCTTGAGCAGGTTGGATAGCCCGCCAGAGCTGTAAATAAGGCTTGCCTGCAGCTCAGACGGCGACATTTGAAAGGGCGGCCCCTTTGAACGAAGCGTGGCAAGCACGCCGTACTCCTGGTAACGCACACCATGCCGCGCAAGCCCCTCGTTGATGCGGCGCAGGGCAAGATCCTGCAGCATCGAGATTCGCCCCACGATGGCCTTGCCCGAACTATCGATGTCGGGACGCTGCTGGCGCCACCAGCGCATGCCACGCGCGACCAGGTCCTCGTCAGCAGCGCGATCGATCGGGCCCCTTGAGAGATTGATTTTATCTTTCAATAAAGATACCTTGATGAAAATGGCGACCCGATCAGGCGTCGGGTCTGACATCCATAAGCTTGCCTGAAACCGTCAACAAGGGAGAGTCTCGCATGAAGGCGTCTGTCAATCGATATCTCGCTGGCGCAGCTCTGGCTGCGACCACGCTGCTGGCCGCCAATGCCCAAGCGCAGGAGCTGGTCGTGGGTATTTTTGGAGGCTCCTTCCAGGATGACTCCAAAACCTGCCACGTCAGCGAATTTGAAAAGAAAACCGGTGCCAAGGTGGCGATGAAGACCGGTAACTCAAGCCAGTTTGCCGCCGCCATTCGCGCCACGGGCGGCAAGTCGGAATTTGACGTGGTGTACATCGACAACTCACTGGCCGTGCAGCTCAAAAACGAAAAACTGCTCGACACCATCGATCGCAGCAAGCTGCCCAGCGCGGCCGACGTTTCCCCACGCATGTTCGATAACGACAATCAGTTCGTCGTCTTCATGACGGGTGCCACCGTCATCGTCTACGATCCCAAGCAGATCGCGACGCCACCCACCTCCTGGAACGACCTGTTCAAGCCCGAATACGCCGGCAAAGTCGCCATCGGCGACATCAGTGGCACCTCGGGCCTGCACCTGTTGTTGGCGCTCAATCGCATGAAGGGCGGCGATCTCAGCAACCTTGACGCCGGCTTTGCCACCATCAAACCACTGGCCAAGAACTCGGTCACTCTGTACACCCAGGCTGACCAGATCGTGTCCCTGTTTGAGCGCAAAGAAATCGCCATCGCCACCTGGTATCCCGATCGCGCAGGCTCTGCCATCGACAAGGGTCTATCGATGGCCGTTGTCTACCCCAAGGAAGGTGCGGTTGCCATTCTGCCGGCACTGGTCATGCCCAAGGGTGGTAAAAACCCGGCGCTGGCCCTGCGCTACATTGAAGAGGTGCTCTCGGCAAAAGGGCAGTCCTGCTTCGCCGAGAAGAAGTATGCAGGCCCGGTCAACACCAAGGTCACCCTGTCTGACAAAGCGGCCAAGATCGTTCCCTTTGGCCCCTCCTTTGATGCCTTGTGGGCACCTGACCCCGAGATGGTCGCCAAAAGCGTGGCTGAGTGGAATCGCCGCTGGCAGCGCGAAGTCACCCGATAAACTCGTTAAACGCAGCGACTTCTGAGCCTGAGGGCTCAGAAGTCTGCCCCTGCCAACCCATCCGTGCACTCCAGCGATGCCTTCACTCACCCTGGACCAGCTCGTCAAGCGCTACGACGAACAGGTCGCGGTTGATTCGGTCAGCCTGAGTATTCGCGACGGCGAATTCGTTTCTCTGCTCGGTCCGTCGGGCTGCGGTAAGAGCACTATCCTGCGGATGATCGCCGGTCTGATCGAACCCAGCGCAGGCCGCATCCTGATTGACGATCGCGATGTCACGCGGCTCGCGGCCAACCAGCGCCGGGTCGGTCTGGTCTTTCAGTCATATGCGCTGTTTCCGCACATGACGGTCTTCGAGAACGTCGCTTTCGGCCTGCGCCGACAGGGCGTCAGCGGCGCGGCGCTCGAGCAACGCGTAACCGAGGCACTGGCCAGTGTGCAGCTGCGAGACTTCGCACAACGCATGCCGCGCCAGTTATCAGGCGGTCAGCAGCAGCGCGTCGCGCTGGCCCGGTCAATTGCGCCCCGTCCCAGTATTCTGCTGCTCGATGAGCCGCTGTCGAACCTCGATGCAACCCTGCGCGACGACATGCAGATAGAGCTGCGCAGGCTGCAGCGCGAGGTGGGCATCACCACCGTCTTCGTCACCCACGATCAGACCGAGGCCATGGCCATGTCCGACCGGGTCTGCGTACTCGCGGGCGGCTCGGTTCAGCAGTTCGACACCCCGGAGGCGATTTACCACAGGCCAGCCAACGGTTTCGTGGCGGGCTTCATCGGGAGGCCCAACCGTCTGGTCGGTCAGCTCGCAGGGGACGTGAGCGCCGCCGGGCCTGCCAACCAGTACCGCGTGCGCCTGGGCGAATCGCTGCAATTTGAAGTGCAGTGCAAGGTGAAGCGACCAAGCTCGTCAGCCGCAGATCGACCCGTCGACGTGGTCATCCGTCAGGAAGACCTGCAGCTCAGTCCACTCGGCGGACCAGCTCACCGTCCCAATCATTTTGAGGCCAGCATTACGCTGCGGGCCTTCACCGGTTCACGTGTGCAATACCTGCTGGCTCCACCGGGCGGCCCAGAGCTGATTGCCCTGGCGCCCACCAATGGCCCTCAGGGCGGCTACAGCGTGGGCGATCGTGTCGTGGTCAGCATTGACCCCGCCCTTATCTTCATCAACGATCGCGGGGTAGGCCAGTGACTCCGTCACGCAGCAAGGGCCTGCTGCTGAGCTCTCCCCTACTGGTGGTGCTGCTGTTGATCTTCGTGGCACCGCTCATGCTGATGCTGCCGCTCAGCCTTCATGAGTACGTGCCGGGCAAAGGCATCAGCAGCAACTGGACCCTTGAAAACTTCACCCGCCTGGCCACTGACGACTTCTATCGCGAGGTGATCGGTCGTACCCTGGTCATGGGCTTGGGCGTCACGCTGATCTGTCTGGTGATGGGCTATCCGCTGGCTTATTACATTGCGCATGCCTCCCCCCGCATGCGCATGCTGGTCACCCTGCTGGTGATTTTTCCCATGCTGCTGAATCTGGTCGTGCGCTCGTTCGGCTGGATCGCGTTGCTGGCCAACCGAGGACTCATCAACAACCTGCTCATCGATATCGGCCTGATCGAACGGCCGATCAAGATGATGTTCAATCTGTTCGGCCTGAGCATCGGCATGGCGCATATTTTTTTGCCCTTTATGGTGCTGATGCTGGTGCCCGTCATACAGGCCATCCCCAAAGATCTGGCTGCTGCCGCCTACACCCTCAATGCCAGTCGCCTGCGAACCTTCGTCAGCGTGACATTGCCACTGAGCGCTCCCGGTATTCTGGCGGGGTCCATTCTGGTGTTCACGCTGGCCATCAGCGCTCTGGTGACACCACGCATGCTGGGCGGCCCCACCTACAAAGTGATGGCCACCCTTATTTACGATGACTTCCTGCAGACGCTTGACTGGCCGGCCGGTGCGGCCATGTCATTCGCGCTCACCGCCCTCACGCTCGCCATCATCGCCGCGTCGAATCACTGGCTGGGGCGATGGGGGGGCGCGCGATGAGCACGCGGCCTGGTCCCTGGCTGAGCATGACCGCGCTGCTGGTGCTTGTGTTCCTGCAGATTCCAGTGTTGGTGGTGGTACTCGCTGCATTCAGCAAGACCGCGTATCTCACCATTCCACCGCAAGGCCTCACGCTGCAGTGGTTTACCCAGGTCCTGGCAGACCCGGAATACCTGTCGGCAAGCTGGAACAGCCTGTGGTTGGCCACGGGCTCGACGCTGGCATCCCTGGTTCTGGGCGTCGCGGCGTCCTATGCGATCCACCACCGGTGGGTGCCTGGGGCCTCCTGGCTGAGCGCCCTCATGATGGCGCCGCTGGTTCTACCGTCCGTGGTGCTTGGAGTGGCGCTGCTGCAGTACTACACCGTGATAGGGCTTCGCGGCGGCAGTCTGGGGCTGTG
>JBIKMC010000318.1:0-4126 GCA_044359405.1 Burkholderiaceae bacterium | reverse complement strand
CATGTCTGAGGCCGCCGCCTGGGCGGCCGAGTTCGGGGCGCCCCGGCGAAGGGCCCGAGCGAAGGGAAGCCTGTCCGCAGGACAGGCCGCAGGCGTATGAGCGCACGGGCGCTTACCGCCTCGCGCCTAACAAACTCCGAATCAATGAAACGCGAACCCGCCGCGCACGGGCGCTTACCGCCTCGCGCCCAAGCCCGGACAAACGGCTCAGCGCACGGGCGCTTACCGCCTCGCGCCCGAATATCGACAACGCAGCGGGACATACCCAACGCACGGACGCTTACCGCCCCGCGCCAAGACCGACAGCTCGATCGAATCCGTAACCTGCGAGGCACAAAGTCGCTGGCAATTCCTCACCAACCCGATCCATAATGGCCACGAAATTCAGGGGTTCCGATGTCAGTATCCTCCAACAGCCCGCTCATCAACCAGGCAGGTACCGCGCTCCTGCAGGCGTCTAATTTGCCGTCGCCTCAGAACCAGCGCGTCGACCTGACCGAGGCACCCGCCGCGCGCGGGCGATTTGTGGAAGGCCATTTCGATCAGGCGGTCAACGTGCCGAATGCGCTCGCTCCGGGTCGTGCCGTACTGCTTGCGCACCCTGAGCCTCGGATGTCGGTTGCGGGCGTGCACTCAGACCGATCGCAGGGCGTAACCGCCGAGCTGAGCGTCCACGTTCGGGAGCTCAGTGAGCGGTTCGACCAAGAAGCGGCTGTTCGGCTGGCTTTGCAGCAGGGGAAGAGTTCGGCGGTTGATAGTAGCAAGGGAGGGCGTGGGGGCGTCAGTCTTGCCTTGACGAACGAGCTTGCAGGCCTTCAGGAGCTGCGCAAGCGCATCAAGCCTATCGCGGTGCCTTCAGTACCTGTTGCGCAGGTTGCACTTGACGGCGCTGCGGCGCCGGGTATTGCCGGCGGGGGTGATGTGGGGCTTCTTGAGCACGCTGCTCTGCCGATGGCCGCGCGCCCGCCACAGGATTCCACTGAGGATCATGTCGAGTTAAAGCTCATCAAGGCTGAAACGCTCGCTGTGATGGCAGAGATTTCGGCCGATCTCACGGTGATGGGTACAGGCGACCCGGTAGGGCTTGCATCGCTCATAATGGAGACGGGTGCGTCCGGGGTTGGTCTCTTGCCCGAAGCGATTGTGGTTGTTCTGAGGGCACTTGAGTACGTCAGCGGTAAGCGCCTGGAGGCGCAGGCCGGCGAGCAGGTGACCGCGCTGAGCGAAATCGAGCAGCGTCTGAACTCACGTATGACAGAGCTGCAGGCGGCTTTGCAGCGGGGCGATGCGGCAGACAATCAGGCTCAGTCCGCGCAAACTGAGCTTGCGCAACTCAAGCGACTTCAAGATCAGGTTGGCAAGCTCAAGGCGGGTTTTGAGGTAAGCCGCGCGCGTGGTGAACAGATCAGGCACCACGCAGGCCATGAGTTGTTGGGCCCTTCGGTGGCTCTCGTGGGCGGTGGAGCCAAAGTCGCTGGAACTGCGATACTGGCGGTCGCAGAGCATGGAGGGTCGCACGCGCTGGCAGCCGCGGGCGCTGGAACCGCCGGTGCTGCGGCGGTGTTGATGTTGCCTTTTGCGTTTGTCCTGACCCGTGAGAACTATCGCCAGGTTGCGGTCGATGAGAGTAATCGCGACCACGCTCAGAGCATGTTGGCGACGACCGCAGCGCGCGGTGATCGCGATCGTTCCAATGAGGTCAGTGGTCTGCAGCGGGGTCTTGCAAAAATGGCGCAGGCCCGCAGCTCTCCCAATGAGAGTCGATTCAAGGCCTGGTTGTTTGGCCTGGGGATGGGCTCTGGCGTTTTGGGGCTTGCCTCAAGTGCGCTGATCGTGGCTGAGGCCTTGGGCGCTGCTGTGGCCTCGGCGGTCAGTGTCGTTGGTCTGATCGGCAGTGGCGTTGGTATCGGTATGGGTCTGCTCTTTGTGGGCTATCTGGTTTACAAACGTCTCAATCGGGACACCACTTATTCGGTCAAAGATCTCCAGGGTGTCCTGACCGACGCTGGCAGCCGATTGGGGCTTGAATTACAGCATCGCCAATCCGTCAAGGCGGGCAATCAGTTGATGGGGCAGCTCATGAAGTCGGCTGTCCTGCAAGACCCCGATGTTCGCTTGGCTGTGCTGGCGATGGCGAGGGGCGATTCACCCGAGCCCAGCCTTCGGTCGGCGATCGAGTTGGCACTGCGCGCGGCGGGTCAGCCCGGGCGAGCCCGTGATATTGAGGGCGGGTATGAGGCACACGTGAGCGAGCTGGTGGCCGATATTGAAAGGCGACTGGGCGATGCGGAATCGATCCGCATCGGCTTCGATATGACCCAGCCCGAGGGAACGCTTGACGACTATGCCCTGGGGCGGCTGGGGTTTGCCGTCCGACAGTCTCTGGACGAGCGGGTTCGAACGCTCAACAGTCTGCATACCCCGCTATTGAGTCAGGCCGGTCTGCATGGGGCACTTGAAAAATCCCTGCGCGCAGACGCAACCGGTCGTGCTGAGCTGATCGCCCTGCTGAAGGCTGAGCTGCCCCTGACGGATGCACGAATCGACTCGGTTATTGGCGAGGCTGACGCGGTCACGGTGCCCAGCGATCTGCCCAACTGGTCGCGCGAGCTTGAGCCAGACTCCTCCGCCAGCCCCGAGTCTGCCTCACGCACCCAGGCGCGCCGGCAGTTGATTGCTGGTTTACTGACCGAGGCTGCGCCCGAGTTGGCTCGCCTGGCGGCCATGCGCAAGCTTTTGCGGCGGGACAAGGAGGCGCTGCTCTATTCCACCATCGGCACCCTACAGCGAATCGACGCCGAGGTGCACAGCCTGACGGCCGATGATGCGACCGAGGCGCAGCGGGAGCGAGCGTTTGGCCTTCGCGAGCAGGCCGACCAGCTTCGACGTGATTTTGAGCGCTATGGTGTCCAGCCTGAAACGCTCGTCAAAGCGGTGGGCGCTCGTTCCGTCCAGGAGATGGTGCATGCCACCGGCCTGATCGCCAAAGAGCTCCAATTTGAGTAGGCTCTCGTCTGAGGCCAAGCGTACGTGCCTAAAGCTCGTTTAAGGTGAACGAAACTCCATGAAGCCTTCTCGTCCCGAATTGATTCTGTTGGCAGAGCAGTTCGAAGCGCTGCGCCTGTTGTGGCGGTACGCACCGGTCAGGGCTCAGGCCATGACGCTTGAGGCGCTCAGCGTCACCCTGGAAAACGCCTTTGATGAGGCCGATGTCGAGGTGCGATTGATGCCCATCGATCAGCTCGATAGCGAAACGGAAGACGCACCGCTTGATGACGAAGAGTCGCCGCTCGTATTGCTTAGGTTTGACGCGCCTTTACCGCTTCAGTGTTCAGACGAGCGTCTGCCCTCTCTGCTGACCTGTCTTGATCTGGTCAATGAGGCAATCCCTTTTGGTTCGATTTGTCTGCACGCGCAAAATCGGATTGCATTTCACTACACATACGCTGCTCGAATCACGGTCTTCGATACCAGTCTGGTTCTTCATCTGCTTCGTTCACTCGAGTATTACCTGGCGATGGCTGCGCAGCCGCTTAAGCGCGCAGTTCGGTCCGAGTTAACACCAGATCAGATCCGAGCCGAGATTGTTGCCTTTCTCGAGCAACTTCAACACGCTGCAACGGAGCGCTAAGTGATCTCATTCGACGAAGCGCTGCAGCGACTCGGGACGGTGCTTTCGCTGCCGATTGAGCCCAGTGCCGAGGGCACGGTGCAGTTGCTGTTTGATGGCGAACTGCCGCTCGTTCTCGAGGCACAGGGGGAATACGGTGTTTACCTGTACTCGATCCTAGGCAATGTCCCGCCAGAAGGCGTTGATACGTTGTTCGCGTCTCTGCTATCAGCGCAATACTTTGGACGCGAAACCGGGGAAGCCTGCTTCGGCCTCGATACGAGGCGCCGCGAATTGCTGCTTCATCGACAACTTAATCTGCGTAAGCACGATTTCAACGAGTTTCGCGCGGCGGTTGAGCGTTTTGTTGCTGCCGCCCGCCTGTGGTCGCGCCGGCTTTCGGGCGGCCTGCAGGCCTCGGAAGGCCTGCCTCTGGCCACTGACCCGCCTCAGCCGGATCCGCAGTCAGCTCCGGAGCTTGCTGACCGGGGACTTTTCAACGCAAGCCTTCGCGTC
>JBIKMC010000064.1:0-14001 GCA_044359405.1 Burkholderiaceae bacterium | reverse complement strand
CACCGCGCCGCCCACTTCCAGCAACACCGTAAGCGCATCCGAATCGCGCAGATTCACCGCACCGCTCGTGGTAACCGATACCGCACCGCCAAACTGATTGCCCACCCGATCCAGCGTCACCGCCCCAGTGCCCGCATCAATCGTCGTGGTCCCCGTCACCTGCCAGTCACCCGACTGCGTCACCGCCCCCTCGCTCGATACCACCGCATTGCCACTGGCCTGCAACACCAAATCCAGCGGGCCCGCGTCGCGCAGACTTACCGCTGCACCGCTCACGTTCAGCGCCGTGCCGAACCGGTTCGCAGCCGACTGCAGCATCACATCGCCCGTCGCTTGAAGGTGAGTTACACCAGTCACCCGCAACGATGCGCCGGCTCCCTGCGCAATGCCGCCCGCAGTCGCAGTTGCGATCACGCTCGATGCGCTGATCTGAGCGTCGAGTTGCATACTGGTCGTGCTGGCGATCATCAGGTCTTCGATCGTCAACGAGGCCGCGCTGCGGCCAGACACCGGGCGCAACGCCAGCGCAGCACCCGCCAGGCCTTGAACGGCAAGGTCATCAAGCACCAGCCTGCCGCCGGCGAGCCGTACCTGCGGCGCGAACGTGGCGATGCCGGCGATTTCAAAGGTGTTGCCATCGCCCTGCAACAGACCGTCGACAAAACTCACCACACTGCCGCTTGCGCGAGCGGAGGTGATTCGCACGGGATCGGCATACGCCGCGCCACTGAGCGAGATACCCTGCTCAAAGCGCACGGAATCGGCACCATCAATACGCAGTGTCGCCGCCGGCGAGAGCGCCAGGGTGCGCGCGAAGCGGACCGCTCCGCCCGCGGCGGCGATGTCCAGGTTTCCACTGACGGTGGGGTCGATCGCGAGCTCACCGCCCGAGCGAACATTCAGATCGCCAGAGGCCTGAGCATCCAGGGTGAGGGCATTGACGTCGGCGATGCTGATGCTGCCACCCCTGACGGACACTGCCGCGCCGAAATCATTCTGGGCGTTCGCAAGACCGATCGTTTGCCCGCTGGCCGTTATGTCGGCCTTGCCACCCACGGCGAGCCAGGCGCTCTGGCTGATTGCAGCCCCCGAGGTCATGACCGTGAGGTCACCTGAAATCGAAGACTGGCCAAAGCTCACTGCACCGCCGGCTCCGGGCACCAGCAGCAGATCGCTGCCCAGACCGCTCACGGTGGCGCCGACCGTGATCGCACCACCCGAACGCAGGACCGTATCGCCGCTGGCCGACAGCACCGCCTGCAGCGCATTGCTGTCACGCAGCACGATGCTGCCACCCACGGCATAGACCGCACCGCCGAATAGATTGGCCGCATTGTCCAGGGTAATCGCGGTCTCGACGCCGATGCGATTCAGCGCGGCGTCCGCCATCACGGCGCGGTTGAGCTGCAGGCGACTGACGCTGGCCGAGAGCACAGTCTCGCCCACGGGCACCTGGTAACGGAACACCTTGCTCACGGGCGAGGAGGCAGCTGCATCGTATACAGCACTCGCATCGCGGGCGCCCGCCTGCGTCTGCAGGGCCAGATCCAGCGTGGGCATACCCGTGGTGGTGTCGATAGCCGTTGCTTCGCTCACCTGCAGTGTGAAGATCATTTCGCGACCGGCGGCGTATTGTCCTTGCGCCGGCAGATCAATGCGGCTGACCGTAGGCACGATGCGATCAATACTGGCCGAGGACGGCTCGATACCGATTCGGATGAACGCTTCGCGCACCAGCGCTGCGCCGCTGCCGCTCACCACAGACAAGCGCACAGCGCCTTGGCCGGCGAGCGCAGAGAGATCCACCGAGGGCAGCGACCACACGCCGCCGGAGACCACTGCATTGCGCACCACAGACGTGCCGGCCTCATCGGTGAAGCGCAGCGTGAGACTTCCCAAACGATTCCCGGCGATGTCGGTGAATGCCGAGCCGTTGAGCTGCAGCGCGGCGGGAGCGGCTTGCACCACCGAGGTCGCCAACGGCACCATGTAGCGGAAAATTTTGGTCGTGGCCGATGACAGCGACGCAACGTAGTCGGCCTGTCCGACCGAGGTGCCACTGGTCGTGGTGAGCGAAACCTCAAGCGAGGGAGAACCTGCGCTCGTGTCGACCTGCACGGCTTCATTAAAACCAACGGCAAACAGCATGGAGCGACCGGTCGCATACACGCCTGCCGCTGGCCCATCGACCCGGACGATCTGAGGGAAGGCGGTGTCGGAAGCAGTCTCGATGGGAGCATTACCCAGATTCAGGAAAGCCTCTCGCTCGTAGTGGCTTGCTCCAGCCCCGGCGATGACGAGATTTACAGGGCCGGTCGGCGAAAGCGCAAACAGATTGATACCCGACACCGACCAGACACCATTGGCGACCGACGCGGTGCGGCTGACCGAAGTCCCCGTCGAATCGGTGAATGTCAGCGTCAACGTCGAACCGGCCGCACTCGAGGCAGTACCGGCCAAGTCGACCGATGCGCGATCAGCGCTTGCAACCCAGCGCCCCTCGGCCACATTCACCGCGATGGCCGGCGCGGGTTGCACGACCGCATTGGCAGCGCCGCTGCCCGCAGCAGCCAGCGTCACCCGATCGACGGTTGCACCCGCTATAGCCGAGGCCGTGCCAGACACCGATACCGCGTTGCGTTCGGCGGCGGGCACCCAGCGCCCCTGCGCCGTCGACAACTGCAACTGTGGCGCTGCCGGCAACTGGGCACTGCTGCCAGCCCCGGCAAAGCTCAGTTGCTGACCTTCAATCCGAGTGATCCCCGATACGGAGAGTGCCCCAGTCTGCGCGATCGCGCCTGAACTGTAAACGGTCAAATCACCGGGTACGGACCCGATGGAACCCAGGGACACCGCCCCCCCCGCCAACGCGATCAGTGTGACATCACTGCCAGCCCCGCCCACCGAGCCCGACACCGACAAATTGCCGCCCGCTTCCAGATTCATGTCGCCCATCGAGGCAAACACGCCGCTCATCGCATCGCTGTCGCGAACCATCAAGGCGCCGCCCGCGCTAGCCGTGACATCGCCTCCAAACCGGTTCGCCCCGGCCAGTGAAATCTCCCCGCCGGCAACCACGCTGGTGGCACCTGCCACCACCATGGCGCCTGCAGCCGATTGGCTCACCGCACCTGATGTGGAGGACACCGACAGCGCGCTTGCACTGAGCGTCGCATTGAGCGCAACGCTGCCATTGTTTGTGATCGTCAATTGCTGGGCTGTCAGTTCAGCCGTGCTGCGTCCCAGCGCAGCATCCATCGAAAGGGTGCGACCTGCCGCGCCACTGATCGCGACATCGCCCACCACCAGTCGATTCAGTGCGGTGTCGAACCGCTTGGCAATGGAGAATGCATTGACGCCCGACAGCGCAAAGCTGTTGGTGTCACCGGCCAGCAGACTCGCGCCAAACACGATGGTCACGTCGTCATTGGCCGCCGGCGTAATCGAAATCGGGCTGGCATGCGCACCAGCGCCTCCCGCCAGTCGTACGCCGCCATTGAAGATCACCGACGTGGCACCCTCGATGACCAGACGGCCGCTGCCGAAGATCACCAGCTCATCGGCAAACGTGACCGTACCGGCTGCGTGGATGGACAGATTGCCGTCGACGTAGACTTTGTCCTGGAAGCTGACATCTACCGCTTCGGTGATCGCAATCGCTTCAAGCTCGATGATCTTGTTTACGGTGAGGCTGAAGCCCTCACCCGAACCCGTGCTGTCGCCCAGATTGGCGCGCGCCACGGTGAGCACATCGCCGGCGACATAACCACCGCCCAGCGACTCGAGCGTCACCGAGGTGACCACGCCCTCGGTAACCACCAGGTGGGCTGTAGCACCACTGCCGGTGCCTCCGAGCAAGGGCACGCTGCTGTAGATGCGGCCGACCGCAGCCGTCGGTGCTGAACTTGCGCTGGTCGTCGTCATCGCAACGTTGCTGCCGGAGGCGGCAACCGAGGACAGCTGAGCCCCCGCAGCCATGCCGGTGGCACGTTCGGTCAACAAGGTCGCCAGCTTGGCTGCAATATTCGTACGCGCCTGCAAGGCCGACGCAACACCGCCACCACCGCTGCCGCTCGCAGTCAGATCATTGCCGACCACCGTGTAGAGCACTTCGCTCTGGGCCACTCCCCGCACCACGATCTGGTCGCCAGCCACGAAGTCCCCGGACAGCCGCAAGGTGACAGTTTGATCGTCAGTGGACACGGCAACGGCGCCACGCCCGGTTTCAGTGGCGTAACCACGTCCGCCCACGAAACTGAAGTCGCCCTGCTCACGGCTACTGCCGATGCCGCTGCCGATACGTCCCTGAATGGTGATGTCGCCACCCAAGGCACGCAAGGTCAGTGAATCATCGCTGCGATCGCTGCCATTGACCCGACCGGTAACGGTGAGGTCGGGCGCAGAAACACTCACTACGCCACTGGAACTCACAGGCGTCACGACGGCGGTCACCGTGAAGTCGCCTTCGTTGCCCGCCTTCAGGCCGGTAAAGCGGATGCCGCTGCCACTGCCGTCAACCTTGGCCAATGCGCCTGGCGCGGCAAGTACGCTGCTGGCCGCAGCCCGCAAACGCGCCGCGATGTTGGCCAGCGCCTGCGATGCACTGGCAACGCCACCACCACCTGCGCCATCGACCGTGAAATCGTCACTGCTCACGATCACCGTGATATCCGTGGCAGCCGCCCCGCGCACCGTGATCAGGTCGTCCTCGCGGAAATTGCCCGACAGTTCAAGTCGGTATTCCTGGGCACCGAACACAGCGCTACGCGCGGTGTCGCCAGATGTGAGCGTGACATCACCGAAGATGCGCAAGGCGTCGTTGATGAACAGGCCCTCGGTCATCTCGAGCTCGGTGCCGCCGGGCGCGGTGCCATCAAATTCAGTGGTGTTGCCCGAGCCCTGCACCTCGGTCTTGGTGCCCTTGATCTTGCCGCCTACGCGCACCTTGCCGCCGTCACCCTGTGCCTGGATCACGAGCGGTGTGCTCATGGCGAGCGTCGAACCCGTGCCACCCAACGCAACCGGGTTGGAGCCACCGGTGGCGCCAACCACCAGCACCGGGATGGCGCTGACCTGAGAGGGATCCAGACTGACACCCGAGCTACCGCCTGCGCCGATGGAGATCGGCGCGTTCGGATCGGCAGGCTTCAATTGCAGCCCCTGTCCGGCATTGTCGGCTGCCATCTTGGCCAGTGCCGCGGCGTCGAGGGCGCCACTGACTTTCTGCGCCGTAACAATCTGCGGCGTGCGGTCTGAGGGGATGACTTGGGCGAACTCAAATTTGCCCGACGGCGCCGGTGCAGCCCGCAAGTTTGCCTCGGCGATCTGGACAGCGCCTTCGGCCGCATCTCGGATCGAGCCGAACACAATCTTGTAGAAGCGGTACTCAATGTCGTTTTGGAATGCCACCACACTGCTAGAGCCACGGTCCAGCAGCAGGTTGGTCGATGCGTTGAGCGTAAGCTCCTTCCAGCTGCCACTCGCCCATTCCAGATTGTCATTGGACGCATATACCGATACCGACATCGGATCGCGGCCAGGCGCGGCAGTGGCAGTAGTGAGCGCCAGCTGATTGGCCAGGGCCGGCACTGTCAGCTCGAGCTTTAGCCCACTGCCACTGCTGCCAAGTCCCATGTAGTTGGTCGAAACGAGCCGGTCGATTGCGTTGGCCGCAGCGGTGGCGGCCGAGGGCTGGGGAACGCTCAGCCGCGCCTCGGCCATGCGCACCCGGCCTGCCGAGGGGTCACGCACGCTATTGAAGACGACCTTGTAATAGCGATACGCGGTGTCGTTGGCAAAGGTGATGTCGGTGCTGCCGCGAGCGATTGGCAGATTCGTCGCACGGTTTTCGGCGATCAGATTCCAGCCTGCAGCGCCCCAGGTCAGGTCGGTATTGGAGCCATACACCGTGAAGCTTGTCGGGTCACTGCGCGTATCGGTGCCTGATGTCGTGATCGTGAGCGCCCTGGCCACCGCTGCCGAGGGCAGCGTGAACTTGAGGCCTGGATTCAGATCGCCGAGATCGAATCCGGGCTGCACGCCCGAGGGCGCAAGGTTGATCGTCTGCGCCGCCCTGCCTGCCAGTGGCGAGGTCAATACAAGTTTGAGCGTACCGGCATTACCCAGATACACCAGCCCGTCGGGGCGCGCCAGGTAATCACGCAACGCAGTCCAGGTGCCACTGAGCGTGCGGGTAGCGTCGGTGCCACCCACCGAAACTCCGGCAACCGACTGTGCACGCAGCACACCCCCGGCAGCGCCGACTTCGGTCACTGTCAGCGTGAGCACCTCGGCACCATAGGCACCGGTCTTTTGAAGCTGCTGCGCGATCTCCGTGGTCAAGGTCACGGCGCGCGTCGCCGGCGCACTAAAGCTGGTGTCAAGGCGCCCATCCGTCGCCGCGGCGGGACCTGACCCGGAGGGCGAGAGCGCGGTGATCGTCGATCCGCTAACCGCTGTGGCGCTCGGCAACGCCGCAAGCACAGGCGAGCCGCTGACCGCTTTCGACGCCAGCGCGGTCGGTGCGCCACCGTATTGCAACAACTGCCCGTCGAGCATGATCCGCTCGGACACATCCAGCGCAAGTTCGCCGACGATCAGATCCGATTCGATCGACAAGCGCTTGGCCACGACCCGCAGCTTGGTCTGCCCCAGATCGATGGCCAGTTTGTTGCCCAGGGAGTCGGTGAACCCCGACAAGCGAATGATGTCGCCCTGGATGACAAGTTGACCCAGCGTGGAATCCCAGCGTACATCCTCCACACCCGAGAGCATGCGAATCACGTCCGGAGCGCCATCGACACCGGCCTGGACGCGCCCGAGTTCCACCAGCGTACCCTGACCATTCGATTTGGCCGGTTGCGGCTTCAGTTGCAGGGTAAGCGTGTCGTTGGCCAGAAGCGACCGATTGCCTTCCACCGCATCCTTGAGGGTGAGCTGCCGCAGTGATCCGTCGGGCGATACGGTGTTACCCAGATTGACCAGCGTATGGTCAGCGCCTTCGGTCGCCACAACCGTCATCGGTGCGGCGCCCAATCTCATGAGGGTGAAGTGGTCGGCCTTGGCGCCAAAGCGGATATCGTCCAGCGCGAAGCGTGACAGCCGCATGCTGGTGCCGTCAGGGTCGATCACCTCAAGCCCGGTACCGTTGAAGACCGCGTTGATCGAGCTCGGACGCGTCACATCGATGGCGATGGTCTGCTGCCGTACATTGACCCCGTCGTCCACGCGCATCACAAGCGATCCGGCGGGCCGGGTGAGCAGCACAGCCCCCCCCGTCGCCGAGGCCTGAACCGATAGCGAACCGGACGGATCTGATTCGATGGATTCAAAACGGATCACCGCGCCGCTCACCGAGACATCGGCACGCAGGCCCGAGGCCTCCAGCGCCCTCTCGACCACGCGTGCAGCAATGTTCGCAGCCGCCTGCTCGCTGCTCGCTGCACCGCCCGTGCCATCGCCTTTGACGCTGAGGTCGGCCGCGGTCACGGTGTAGACCAGATCGCTCGCCGCGATGCCACCGATGCGGACCGTGCTGCCAGCGACGAAGTCGCCCTTCAACTCGAGGCGGAATACATCGGTGGAGGTGAAGGTGAGGTTGCCCGGCCGCGACAGATAATCGGCGATGCTGCTCGCCGTGCCGGTGATCGAGAAGGACTCGGCGGTGGCATCGACCGACACCCGCGGCAGCGCGATCGTCTTTGACTCGCCCGCCTGCTGGCCAGTCACCTGGATCGAAAGCGACTGCGCATTGCCATCGAAGAACACATTGCCGGCGGTACCCAGGTAAGTCTGCAGCGCAGCCAATGACCCCTTGAGTACCACACGCCCGGCGCTCGATTCGGAATTAACGATGGTGATTGCCTCGCCCGCCTCAAGCGGCGCGAGGCTTAGGCCCCCGTTGGGCAAGGCCTGCAAGGGCGTCGCGCCCGACAGGAGCGCCACCTCGGCGATCTGCATCGCATTGGCCTTGGCCGCATCGCGAACGGTGGGGAACAGCACCTTGTAGTAGCGATAGGCCTGAGGCTCACCGGAGAGTTTCACCGTGGACTGCGAACCGCGTACGGGCGCGGTGGTAGTGACCGTACCAAACGTATCGCCGCTGGCGATTGTCTGCCAGCTGCCCGAATTCCACTCGGCCGAATCATTCGAGCCGTACAGGATGAAGTTGACCGGATCGCGCTCGGGCGCGTCATTGGCGGTGATGAAGCGGATTGAATCCGCCTTCAAGGCCACGGGATAGCTGAACACCAGACCGGTATTGGTCTCGTGGTAATTCAGGTAGCGGGTATTCGCATTGCCATCCGCGACATTGACAGCTTGTTGACCGGCGGGCGAATTGGCGCGGTCGGGCCATGCATTGGAGGCGCCGGTCACCGACACACCGGCCGCGGGTACGATCACGGTGGCGGTGAGCTCGGCCGCCGGGTCGGTTGGCCTGATGCCCGTCAGGAGCGCACCGTCCACGACTACATCGCGATTGAGGCTGGCATCGAGATAGCCACCCTCGGGCGGGAAGAAGGTCACGGTGACGAGGCTCGAATCGGCATCGGCCACTGCGCTGCGGTCAAACACCAGATCGGTGGCCTCCCCGGCGACTGCGCCGATCGCATCGGGCACCAGCAGGCTTGGCGCAGCCGTGACAGGCGTCAACGGCAAGGTATACAGGCGGTTGTTCATTCCCGCTGCGAAGAGCGTCTGGCCCCAGGCATCGAGCTCCACCGTGGTCCAGTCGATCTTGTCGAGCGCGAGGCCCAGATCGGAGGGCTGCCGCCATGTAGCGCCGCCGTTAGTGATGATCCACAAACCGCTCGTGGTACCGGCGGCCGCGGCAGCGATGGTCTTGCCATCGGCCGAAATGCTGACCGATTTCCAACTGAGCTTCTTGTCGCCCAACGCACGCCACTGCCAGTCGGGCTGCTCGGTGTCGGCAAGGTAGACCATGCCGCCCGCCCCGTTGGCCGCGCGACTGGACGCCGCCACCAGGAAGCGACCGCTAGCATCCGAATCGACCGACACCCAGGTCTCGCCCGCCGGCAGGCCACGCATCGCCTCGGCAAGCGTGACCGACCCGTTTTCCGCGACGGTACCGGTGTAGATCAGGCTGCCCGCTGCGCCATTGGCGGGCGCAGCCGCCGCAATGACCAGCTTCGTGCCGGCCGCATCGGTTGCGATCGAGCTCCAGTTGGAGTTGACCGCACCGTTGACACTGGACCAATCGGCAGCACCGGCCTCGAGCACGCGCAGCTGCCCGGCAGTCTCGCGGGTGCCCTGGTCATTGCGGTTGTAGAAGTAGGATTCGCGCGAGGCAATGTCAGCGACCAACAGGCGATTGCCCGCCAGCACCGCCGAGGCGCTGTAGCTATCGCCCAGCGCGAGCGAGCTCGCCAGCTTGAGATCAAGCTCGGGCCGCGCGAATTCGATTGCGTAGGCCTTGTCGACATTGAGCTTGCCAGCGCCCAGCGCAATGCTACTCGCCCGATTGATGGCGAGCTTGCCCGCTCCGACAAACAGCGTGCGCGATTCGAGGATGCGGTTGCTCGCCAGGCTGGTCGTGGTCATGACAACGTTGGTGGCGGGGCCGGAGTAGCGAACTGCATCGGCCTGCGTCATCCAGGTCGATAGCGCCACCCAGCTGCCCGTCACTGTGGGCTCGGCGTCGGTACCACCAATGGTGAGGCCCGCCGCGGGCTTCAAGACTATTGCACCGTCCGAAGCGCCCACCGCGCTGAAGCTCAGCATCAGCTGCTCGACCCCCGCCGCCAGCCAGCTTGCCGGGAGCACCTGCGGCGCGGCTTCATTCGCCTTGCTGACACCCACCTGCACGAAATCGCCGCCCCCGCCCTCTTTGTGCAAGACCTCGAAGCGGTACAACCGCCCCTTCTCGAGCGTGATCGCAGCCGATTTCTGCGCCGCGTTCTTGGTCCAGTTGCCCGCGACCACTGCGCCATCGATCAGAGCCACCCGGGTGAGAGCACCCGTTGCGGTACCGCTCGTGTCCATCCACAGCTCGGCTGAGTCATCGGCGGCGACCCACAAACGGTAGCTGCCGGTCTCGGGCGGGGTGATCCAGCCCGACAGGCGCTCGCCGTAGGCGTCGCGATTCGGCGTGATCTCGAGCTTGCCACTGATGCGCTCGACCGTGCTCGGTGCGCCCGCATAGCGCGCGCTGCCGGTGAGGTCGGAGATCCTCGTACCGTCCAGTCCGTTCCAGCGCTCCACCCGGAAGCTGCCCGCTGCGGTTGTCTCGCCCGCCAGTGGCGCCGTGCCCAGCGGCACGGTACGCGCCTCGGGTGGCGCGGCGGTCACGCGCACGTCGAGGCTTTGCCCGTTGGTACGCGCCTGAACATTACCGACCGTTCCGAGGTACGCGTGCACGGCCTGGATGGCGCCTGTGAGCGTGCGCACCTGGCTCGAGCCGCCGATCGTGATGCCGCTCGCTGGCGCAAGCACCACCTCGCCGTACGGAATCTCGGCGATCGAGCGTCCGCCCGCGAGGAGCACAGCCTCGGAGACATGCACCGGGCGGCGACCATCAGCGCTCGCCCCTTTGGTTTCAGTGAAGACGAGCTTGTGGAAGCGGAAGGCTGTAGCGTTGTCGACTGCCACGGTGCTGGATGCACCACGATCGTTTGCAAGTCCGGTCTCGCCTTCGCCGACGAGAGTCCAACCCTGAGCGACCCAGTCGCTGCTCGCATTCGAACCCCAGAGCTGCCAACGCTTCGGATCCCACTGCCAGAGATCGTCGTTCGTGCGGGTTGAAAGCCGGATCGCATCGACCACCACCGGCTGCGGAGTGCTGAACACGATTCCGCTGCCCGGGCCATCCAGATTCAGATACTTGGTGGCGGTCTTGCCGTCCGCAACGTTCTCGACACCCTCGCCCGTCGGTGTGTTGGCCTGGCTACCGGATGCGTTGGAGCCCCCCGACACCACCACGCCGCCAGCGGGCGCGGACAAGGTAACGGTGATCTGCGAGGGCGTCTCGGCGATCAGCCAATTGGCCGGTACTGGCTGAATCACCGCGTTGCCGACCTTGGCGTAACCCACGCGAACAAAATCGTCGCCAGTGCCTTCCTTCATCAGGATTTCGAAGCGATAAAGCTTGCCCTTTTCAAACGTGATCTCGGGCGACTTCTGCTGGCTGCCTTGTGGTACGGGGGTCTTGGCCCACTCACCCGGCTTGACCGCGCTGGTCAACCGGGCCACGGGGGTGAGCGCTCCCTGACCCGTGCCGGACAGATCCACCGATAGCTCAGCCGAATCATCGCCCGCGAGATACAGGTTGAACTGGCCCGATTCGGTTGGCGCGAAATAGCCGCTGATGCGGGCGCCGTAGTTGTTGTCGTTTGCGCTCACGAAGAAGCCGGTATCGGCCTTGAGCGGCACTTCACTGATTGAAGAGCTGCGATGCGGGTAGAGCGGCGAAGCCGTGAGCGCCGACACCGCCGTGCCGGCAATCGAGTTCCAGACTTCGAGTGTGACCGAGCCGCTCACCAGCGATGGCGTGACCGTGGCGCTTGAAAGCGGCTGCGTCCCGGACACACGCACCTGAAGCTGGTTACCCGTGCCGGTGAATTGCACATTGCCGACGGTGTTCAGGTAGCGGTGCAACGCGTAAATATTCCCCGAGACGGTGCGGCTGAGCTCTGAGCCGGAGATCATCAACCCTTGAGCCGCCTTGGCGCTCACGGTGCCGAACGGGATCGCGGCAAGCGGCGTGCCCGCACCCATCAGCGAAACATCGGCGATCTGCATGCCCGATGCGCGCCCGGCATCACGCAACGTGGGGAACACGATCTTGTAGAAGCGGTAGGCGGTGTTGTTGTCGAGCGCGATCTCGTTGGCGGCGCGACGTGCCGTGGCAAGCCCGGTATCGCCCGACGCAATCGCCTCCCATCCCGCGTCGTCCCAATCGGCCGAATCATTCGAGCCGTAAAGCGTAAACCGCATCGGGTCACGTTCGGGTGCGTCGCTGGCTGTCACCAGCCGCAAGGTATCTGCGACGTAGGCCTGCGGATAGGCAAACACCAGTCCGGTATTGAGCTTGTCGCGATTGAAGTATTTGCTGGAGGCGTCGCCATCGAGCACATTGAGCGGCCCCTCGCTCGCGGGCGAATTGGCCACGCCCGCGCTCTCGTTGGCGCCGCCCACCACCACCACCCCGCCTGCGGGCGCGGTGAGTGTGACAGCAAGCTCGGGCGGGAGCGCGGGCAGCACCCAGTTCGAGGGCAGCACCTGAACGGCCGTCGTGCCCGCCTTGGCATAACCCACGCGAACGAAGTCGCCGCCGGTGCCTTCCTTCATCAGGATTTCGAAGCGATAGAGCTTGCCCTTTTCAAACGCGATCTCGATCGACTTCTGTTGGCTCCCCTGGGGCGCAGGATTCTTGGCCCACTCACCGGGGTTGACCGCGCCGGTCAGCCAGGCGACTCGGGTGAGCGCTCCCTGTCCAGTGCCGGACAAATCCACCAAGAGCTCAGCCGAATCATCGCCGGTGAGATATAGGTTGAAGCTGCCCGATTCGGTGGGCGCGAAATAGCCACTGATGCGTGCGCCATAGTTGTCGCCGCCTGGGCTGACATAAAAGCCGTTGTTGCCCGCAGTGTCGACCGGCTGCAAGGCAATCTCGCGCACCGAGCTGGAGTTGCCGGGATAGCTCGGCGCTTTCTTCAAGTCGTCAAGTGCAGTGCCGGAGACATTGCTCCAGGTCTCAACAGTGACCGCGCCTGAGGGGAGTGTGGGCGCAATCGTGGCGGAGGCGGCCGTTTGGCTTGCGCTCGTGACGCGTACATCGAGCGAGCGGGCATCGCCCGTGAAGCGGATATTGCCCGGCTGCGTGAAGTACGCATGCAAGGCAGGCAGCGACCCGGTAAAGGTGCGCTGCGTCGCGGTGCCCCCTACCGTCACGTCGATACCGTTCACCGTATCGCCTGTGATGACGCCGATCGCGCCCATCGGCACACTCAGGGTTACCGTCATGTCCTCGGGTGTGCGGCCAGCCACCAGCCAGCTGCCCGGTATGACCTGAACCGCAGTGGTGCCCGCCTTCGAATAACCAACCTGCACGAAGTCGCCACCGGTGCCTTCTTTGTGCAACACCTCGAAGCGATAGAGCTTGCCTTTTTCAAGCAGCACGGAGGCGCTGCGCTGGCCGGCCGATTGGGTCCAGTTGTTGCGCCCGACCGCCGACTCGAGCGAGGCCACCTTTGCAAGCGCGCCTTCGCCCGTTCCCGATGCGTCGAGCCAAAGCTCGGCACTGTCATCGCCTGCAATCCAGAGCTGGTAATTGCCAGTCTCGGGCGGCGTGATCCAGCCTGAAATGCGATCGCCGTAGTTGTCGGCCTTGCTGGTGAAGTCGAAAGCGCCGCTCATCTCAGCGAGCCGCGTGGCCGATAGCGAGAAGTTGCTGCTTGCGAACGAGAGGTCAGACACCTTGGTTCCGGCCAAGTTGTCGTACAGCTCGACGGTGGCTGCACCGCCCAGGAACGGGGAACCCTGAAGCGCAATGGCCTGCGTGGTCTGCCAGGTCTTGCCACCATCGACGGAATTGACAATGCCGCCACCGGCCACCGTGGCAATAATGACCAGCCCGTCAGCGGATATCGATACCGACGAGTAGTTCACGCCCGTGGGTGCATTGGTGGCAATCGCCCAACTGTTGCCGCCATCTTCCGACAGATAGATGCCGCCGACCGCCGACCCGCTACCCGCGGACGTGGTCGAGACTGCGACCTGGCGCGCAGCCGAGATGGCAATGTCGGTCCAGCCAAGCACCTCGGCGGTGGCGGCACCGATGCGGATGGGGCTGCGCACGATGTTGAGATTGGATTCGGCGCGAATCTCGACCGTCAGCAACTCCTCGCTGGCATCGCCTGCGAAGTTGTAGCGGACGTTACCCAGCTTCGTGAAGAACGCGTTGAGCTTGTCGAGTCTGCCCGTGAAAATACGCTCGGTATCGGAGCCCGAGACCGTCACGCCGTCGGCCGATGACGCCACAAT
>JBIKMC010000350.1:0-3541 GCA_044359405.1 Burkholderiaceae bacterium | reverse complement strand
GACGAACGGGACCGGTGCTACAAGCTTGGTGGAGGTAAGCGGGATCGAACCGCTGACCTCTTGCATGCCATGCAAGCGCTCTCCCAGCTGAGCTATACCCCCAAGCGAAGCCCAAGACTATATCAGCGGGTTTGCTCTCGCGCAAGTTGGGCCCTGTGCACATGCTAGAGTTTTGAACATGAAAGCACTCAAACTCGACGGCGCCGCGTTGGCGCAAACCATCCGTGCAGACGTGGCGAAACGTGCTCGCGTGCTCGCCTCGGCTGGTCATCCACCGGGCCTGGCGGTCGTTCTGGTCGGTGACGACCCCGCATCGGCCGTTTACGTGCGCAACAAAGTCAAAGACTGCGAAGAGTCGGGCATCCGCTCGACCTTGCAGCGCATGCCCGCCAGTACCTCCGAGGCCACCCTGCTGGGACGCATCCATGAGCTCAATGCCGACCCGACCGTGCACGGCATTCTGGTTCAGTTGCCCTTGCCACCGCAAATCGACACACGCCGCGTGATTGAAGCGATATCACCGAACAAGGATGTCGATGGGTTCCATGCAGCCAGTGCCGGTGCATTGATGACGGGACAGACCGGATTCATTCCCTGCACGCCCTTCGGTGTGATGAAGCTGCTTGAGTCTGCCGGTATTCGCGCGGCAGGCGCGCAAGCCGTGGTGGTGGGTCGCAGCAATATCGTGGGCAAACCGCAGGCGATGCTGCTGCTGCAGGCCGATGCAACCGTGACGGTTTGCCACAGCCAAACTCGCGATCTTGCGGCACACACGCGCCGCGCCGACATTCTCGTGGCAGCCATTGGTCGCGCCCGCATGATCACCGCCGACATGGTCAAGCCGGGCGCCGTCGTGATCGACGTCGGCATGAATCGTGACGCCGACGGCAAGCTGTGTGGCGATGTCGATACCGAGGCAGTGGCCGAAGTCGCCAGCTACATTACGCCCGTGCCGGGTGGCGTGGGTCCCATGACCCGCGCCATGCTTTTGGTCAACACTTTGACAGCCGCAGAACAGGCCACCCATGAACGTCGCTGAATTGCCCCTGCTCGATTTTTCCGATCTGCCACGGTTTCAAGACTTCACGCCCGAGCAGATCGCCCCCGGCATCCAGCGTCTGCTGGATGAGGCGCGAACGGTACTTGAGCGCGTCACGCAGCCTACCATTCCCAACACCTGGGATGGCTTCGTGCAGCCGCTGGAAGCGGCCACCGAACGTCTGGGCCGCGCCTGGGGCATGGTGGGACACCTCAACGCGGTCGCAGACGCGGCGCCGCTGCGCGAGGCGTATAACGCGATGCTGCCGACAGTCACCCAGTTCTGGACAGAGCTGGGCCAGCACGCCGCGCTCTACGCCAAGTACAAATCCCTGCGAGAGAGCGCCGAGTGGTCCACTCTCGACGAGGTGCGACGGCGGGTCGTCGCCCATGCTCTACGCGACTTTCGCCTGGGTGGGGCCGAACTGGTTTCTCCGCAACGCGAGCGCTTCGCCGACATTCAAGAGCGACAGGCAGCGCTGGCACAGAAATTCTCCGAGAACGTTCTCGACGCAACCAACGCCTACTCATTGGTCATCGATGACGAGGCACGCCTGGCGGGGCTGCCGCCAGACGCGTGTGCCGCAGCGCGAAATGAGGCTCAGGCCGCCGGCAAGTCAGGCTGGATGTTCACGCTTCGCATGCCCTCCTATCTGCCAGTCATGCAGTACGCCGAGGACCGCGCGTTGCGAGAAACGCTTTATCGAGCTTACGTCACTCGCGCATCCGACCTGAGTAAGGCCGAACTGGACAACACGGCGCTTATTGACGAAACACTCGCGCTGCGTGCGGAAGAAGCCCGTCTTCTTGGATACAGTGACTTTGCGACCCTGTCACTCGAACCCAAGATGGCCGACACCCCGCAAGAGGTCATCGCCTTTTTGCGCGATCTGGCCGCTCGAGCTCGCCCGTTTGCGCTGAAAGACCTGCAGGCGGTTCGTGATTACGCACGCGACGAACTTGGCCTGACCGAGCTTCAAGCCTGGGACATTCCCTTCGCCAGCGAACGCCTCAAAGAGGCCCGTTATGCTTTTTCAGATCAGGAGGTCAAGCAGTACTTTCAGGCGCCTCGGGTGATGTCGGGCATGTTCGCCCTGGTTGAGCGGCTGTTCAACATCCGAATCGTGCCCGATCAGACCCAGGTCTGGCATCCTGACGTAAGCTTCTGGCGCGTCGAGCGCGACGGTCAACTGGTCGGCCAGTTTTTTATCGATCTGTATGCGCGAGCCAGCAAACGGGGCGGCGCCTGGATGGACGATGCGCGTGGACGCAAGCGCCACGACGCGCAACTCCAGACACCCGTGGCGTACCTCAACTGCAATTTTCAGCCGCCCGTTGGCGAGCGGCCGGGCCTGCTGACCCATGATGAAGTCATTACGCTGTTTCACGAGTTCGGACACGGACTTCATCACCTGCTCACCCGTATCGACGAGCTGGGTGTCTCGGGTATCAATGGTGTTGAATGGGATGCGGTTGAGCTGCCCAGCCAGTTCATGGAAAACTTCTGCTGGGAGTGGCCCGTCGTGCGCGACATGAGTGCGCATGTTGATACGGCCCAGCCACTACCCAAAGACTTGTTTGATCGAATGCTGGCAGCGCGTAATTTTCAGGCGGGCCTGCAGACGCTGCGACAGATTGAGTTCGCGCTGTTTGACATGCGACTGCACGCCGAATACCAGCTTGACCAGCCCTGCTCGGTTCGGGCGCTGCTCGATGAGGTCAGGCGCGAAATCGCTGTCGTACCGGTGCCGCCCTTTAATCGCTTTCAGAACAGCTTCTCGCACATCTTCGCAGGCGGCTACGCGGCGGGCTACTACAGCTACAAGTGGGCCGAAGTTCTGTCGGCTGATTGCTACGCCGCCTTTGAGGAAGTCGCCGACAGGCCCAGCGAAGTGCTCACGGTCGGACGACGCTTTCTGAGTGAAATTTTATCGGTGGGCGGAAGTCGACCCGCTATTGACTCGTTCAAAGCCTTCCGAGGTCGGGCACCCAGCCCCGAGGCCCTGCTGCGTCATCACGGTATGGTCGAGACGAGCCCTGCGTAGGCGGACGCAGCGGTCGCCACCGCACGGTTCACTCCTTGACGACGCGCGGACCCTGTGTAGTGTCCGTCAACCGCCGCCGACCAGACGGGAGGCGGGCTGCACGCCCCGGGGAAGCTCGATCAGGGACTTCAATCCTTTGGAAGTGAACACCGCTGTGGCGCGCGTCTCGCCGTCAGTGGTGGTCAAACTTAAGGACAGCTCGTCTCCCAACAGGGTAGCGGTGGCTGCGTCGAGCCGATAGCGACCAGACGCTAAGGCACCCAAGGGTAGATTGGTCATCGTGCCGCTGGCCTTGTCATAGGCCAGCAATAGCGAGGTGGCGCTCATGCCGCAGTTTGCTCCGGTTTGGCAGCTTTTGTCACTGCGTGCTGCACCAGCGGCTTCGTCGAAGCTGCGCAAGAACACGGTGTCGCGCGTCTCGTTGACAAAGCCATTCAGCGCCAGGCCCTGTGCCTGTA
>JBIKMC010000063.1:0-14152 GCA_044359405.1 Burkholderiaceae bacterium | reverse complement strand
CCTCATCGTGGGCAACGGGGGGGCCGACGTTCTCGAAGGACGTGCAGCGCATGACCTGCTGATCGCCGACAACTTCACCACCTGGGAAAACCTCAGCAATCCCAACGGCATTGTCGTGTCCAACTACATCCCGCTCGAGCAGGTGGGTGCTCTGGCGGGTTGGGAGAGCGATACGGTCGATGACTTTGGCCGTCGTTGGGTGTGGCTGTCACAGTCCATTGAAAACCGGTCGCTCACGAATGCGGCGCAGCACCTGCGTGGCGGTTCGGGCAACGACATTCAGATGGGCGCCCTGGGTCCCGACGTTTTCAACGTGGGCGGCACGGGCGAGGGCAATGACACCATCGTGGGTGACCTGGGCTGGATGCAGGTCGACTTCTACTACCGCACGCCCTTGTTCATCGAGTCCTTCGGTCTGCGTGGTGGTGCTGACGATACCATTTACATCGGGTCGGGCAACAACATCGTCATCGGTGGCGTCGGCAACGACAGTGTGTTCGGCAGCGACAAGGCCGAGAGCTTCAACATTGTGCTGGGTGACAACGGCGAGATCCAGTTCCAGACGAAGACAGAGTCCGCGGGTGGCCGCGAATTTCTCACGCTGCGCACCAACCTCACGGGCCCGAATGCGCATCTGCGTCCCGGATACTCGAACCACATGATCGATTACATCCGGGCCGAGCAGGACGAGGCGCCCGAGACCGGACTTAGTCCGCGGGTGATCGGTGGGGCGGGTGACGATGTCATCAAGCTGCTCAGCGGCTCCGCAGTCGCCATCGGCGGCTGGGGCAAGGACATCATCAACTTCAGTGCCAAAGAGTCTGGCGAGCCCAATACGCGCTATGTACTGGGCGATCACGGTGAACTGATTGGCGACGACAACGGCGGCATTGTCGAGTTCCGTACGCTTGATACAGTCCGCGGCAACGGTGACAACGACGAGATCCGGGTCGGCGACGAGTTGGATTCAGCCGGGCGCAATCTCGGTCGGAATTACGTCATGGCCGGTCTGGGTGCAGATCTGGTGCTCATCTCAGCCGGTATCGATAGCACGGGCGTGCTCCGTTTTGGCGAAGCGACCAGCGAAGACGTTGTGGTGGGCGACAACGGACAGATGCTGCGCACCGACAGCGCCATCAGCCCCGAGTCGGGTCTGATCCCCAACCTCATGTTGCGTCTCGAAACCATCGAGAACGATAAGGGTGCGGGTGACCGGATTGCCATGGCCTATGGAACCAAGGTCGTTCTGGGTGGCTTCGGCGGCGACGAGATTGAGGCGCTTGATGGCGATCATCTGGTCGTCGGCGACAACGGCCGGGTCGATTACGACGACGTCGCCGACAATGGCGTGCTGCGTGCGATCAATACGACCGACATCGTGATTGGTGGCAGCGACGTCATCACGCTGGGTGAAGGCTATACCCTTGTCGCTGGTGGCTATGGCGGCGATCTCATCCGTGTGGCGGCCACCCGTCACGGTGATGCCACAGGCGTTGCCTTGCGTGACAATGCGTTCGAGGGCTTGGTCGATGACGAACTGAAGCCTGTGTACGATGGGCTGGGCAGCCTGCGCTTCGTGGCGGGTGTGCTGGGCGTGGCGCGTCTGCGCGCCGACATCGCGCTGCCGGAAAACCATGGTCTTTCGGACGATGAACTGGCCGCCTTCCAGGCTGCCATCGCCATGGACGACAGTGGCCGCTCCGGTCGCTACATCACGGGCGACAACGCTGAAATGCGTTTCGATGACCAGGGCGGTGTGATTCTGGTTCGCACCACCGACCCCATCGCAGCGACCGGCGGCGCCGATACCATTCGAATCGGGGCTGCCAATGTCGAGGCCTTTGAACTGGGCCGCCATGCGGTTCTGGCCGGCATGGGCGCCGACGTCGTTGACATCAGCACGATCAGCGTTTCACAGGACGTCATCTTGGGCGACAACGGCGAGTACCGTCAGGCCCCCCGTGTCTACAATCTGGTGTCCATCGTCAGCACGCGTCAAGAGGCGGGCGGCGACGACCGCATCCGCACCGGTGCTGGTGACAAGATCATCATCGGTGGCTTTGGATCCGACCGGATCGAGGCTTACACGCTCGATCAGGTGAAGTTCGCGCCCACCGATGTCGCCCCGGTTTCTTTCTCCGACATGTCGCTCGGCGCAATGAGTGTCGATGCCGAGCCCCTGACGGGTGAGTTGCTCGATGCTGAGCCGCTCGATACCGAAATGACCGTCACTGCGACCGAGTTCACTGCTGTGGTCAATCGCAGCATCGTTCTCGGAGACTCCGGCCAGGTGATGTTTGACATCTCGGGCGGCGGAACTCTGGCCGAGGTAGGCTCGTCGGCGCTGGGCCTGGGCGGCAATGACACGGTGCGAATCGGGGATGGTGACGTCACCTACGTCGGTGGCTACGCCGCAGATTCGCTCACGGTGACTCCCAACCGGCTGGATGCCGAAGCCATGCGCGTGGCCTTCGGTGACAACGCGCTGCTTCGTTATGCCGGGGTTGCCGAGGTTGGCCTGCAGGCGCACAACCTGTTGTCAGCCCAAACCCTTGACCAGACCACCGCGACTGGTGGTGATGATCAAGTGGAAATCGGTCGGGCGGGCGCCTCCCTCGGTGTGGTCGTGATCGCCGGTGGCATGAGCGCTGATCGCCTTACGGTGCTTGGTCAGCAGGCTGCCAGTGTTCTTTTGGGCGACAACGGGACGCTGTCTGTGGAACAGGGCGTTTTGGGTGAATTGCCCTCGGGTCATACAGCCATCAACTGGTCAACGGGTCGCTGGACGGAGGGCGATTCTCCAGAGCCCATCTCAGCCTCCTTGCGCTCGGTCGAGACGCTGCTGCCCGAGCAGGGCGCGGGTGACGCCATGCTCACAGTGTCCGGTCCAACGGTGCTGATTGGCGGAACCGGGGCTGATTCGATCAGCGCAGGTCGTGGTCAGGCCATTGCGTTTGGTGACGGAGCCCAGATCACGTTCGACGATGGCGTGCTCAGGCAGGTGCGCAGCTTTGGCTTGTCTGCGGGTCTTGGCGACCGCATCGAACTGGGTGCCGGTATTGGCGATGACGGCCACAAGGTCGTCGTGGGCGGTGCTGGTGGTGACACGGTGACCGTATCATCGGTTCAGGGTGCCGGCACGGCCGATGACCCGGCAACCTGGCGCGAGCGTATGGTGGCCGGCGACAACGCCACCATCAGTTTTGATACCCAGGGACGCGTTGTCGCCATGGACACGCCTGACGCTGACCCAGCCACCTCGGGCAATGACACCTTGACCGTTCTGATTGCGGGCCAGGACGTCGATCGCATGGGTGATCTGGTCTTCATCGCGGGCGGCCTGGGCAACGACAGTGTTGTGGTTAACGCAACGGGCAAATCCCAGACGGTTGCCAGTGGCGACAACCTGCAGGCCCGACGCAGTGCGGGTGATGCCGGCATTGACTCCGAATTGGCCTATCAACTTGAGTCGGCTTTCGTGATTCAGCCGACCAAGGGTGGGGACGATGTGGTGCGCGTCGGTTCGGGTGAGATTATCGCCATGGGCGGCGTAGGTCGGGATCGCATCGACGTTGGCTCCAAGGCGGGCGATTCGGTCGTGGTTCACGGCGATGCGGGTTATGCCCTTTTTGCATCCGGTGCGGGTGTGTTGTCGCAGGTTGGCACCAGTGCCGATGCCGACGGCGGTGACGATGTCATCGCGGTGGGTGCCGGTCAGTCGGTGGTCACGGGCGGTCGCGGTAGGGACATTGTCGGTGTCCGCGCAGGCGACGACGCGCAGCGCGTGATTTTGGGCGACACCGGACAGGTCGACTACCGCGATGGGCTTGCGCAACTGGTCCAATCCACTCAAGACGCGGCAGATCCGCTGCTTCACGCCGACACGCTCACCGTCCCGCAGTCGGGACAGAATCTTGTCATCGGCGGTGCCGGGTTTGATGCGCTTTCGGGTGTCTTCAACGCAGTCAGCCGCTACCTGCCAGGCTCGGGCATGCTCGAGCGTGCCGATGACGGTGTCCAAGTGGTATCGGTCACGGTCCTGGGCAGTGCGGATGAGTTCCGCATGCGGGTCTCGGCCGATGGCGAGGCAGTGGCAGGCACGGTCTCTGGTCTCATCGATGGATTTGAACTGGTCCAACGCGATGAGGCTGACAACGGCGGCGGATCGGGTGGTGGCACTGATGGTGGTGGCTCTGATGGCGGTGGCACAGGCGGTTCCGGCGGAGGCAGCGGCGGCGGGCAATCGGCTCCTCTCGAACTGACCCTGTTCGGTACGGGTTCGGTCGCCGCTGGCGGTACGCAAGAGGCTGCCGGACGCATCGCCTATCCTGCGCTACGTTCCGGTCTGGCCACCTTCGACCCGGTGCTGTTGGTCGGCAGTTACGGCACACTCGATATCCGCAAGGATGGTTCCTGGTCTTACGAACTTGGACCCGGTAACGAGCAGCCCCGCGAGACTGACGGTGCCCCCGAGGGCACGCTTGAAGTGTTCTATCTGCGCACGGTCGACGGCAGTGTCACGACGGTCACCATCGAGGTGGGGGCTGGTGCCCTTGCCCTCGATGACTGGCAGACGCCGGCAGCCCTTGAGGCGGGTGGCCTGCGCAACGATGTCCCCGGGCTTCCATCTGTCGGCCATGTGTCACTGGCCAGCGGCGATCACCATGTGGGTCAACAGATCCGTGGTCTCGTCACCGGGGTTCATCAGGGTCAATTCGGCCAGCTCACCGTCGATCGCGATGGCAGCTATGTCTATCGCCTTGATGATGCGCAATTGGCAGTCAACACCTTCCGTGATGGTTTGCCGGTGGTTGATCGTTTCAACCAGCTCTACACCTACTCGGTCGAGAGCGATGCAGATGCGCGCCGTCCGGGTGGCATTGTGGTGGCCATCAGTGGTGCCAATGACCGTCCCGAGTTGTCGGTTGCCGGTAACGCTGCGTACACGGTAAGCGCCGCTGATCCAGAAGCCGTTGCCGGGCAAATGGGCTATGTCGATGCTGACCTCGGCGATGAACTGATCGTATCGGTGCGTCTGGCTGTTCTGCTTGATGAGCAGGCTCAGCCGGTCGTAGTGGCCGACGAGGTGGC
Organism: Burkholderiaceae bacterium; assembly: GCA_044359405.1. Lineage (GTDB taxonomy): Bacteria > Pseudomonadota > Gammaproteobacteria > Burkholderiales > Burkholderiaceae_E > SYIM01. The sequence goes on along the minus strand of JBIKMC010000063.1, from coordinate 9,061 downwards.
TGCTGCTCTGGTCGCGGCACTGCAGGCGTCACTCGCTCCCGACAGTACGGCGGGTGAGGCCGTTCGGGGCACGCTCAACTGGGCCTTCGCACCCGAGGCGTCCGCGCTGGCCTTCGTCGCTGACGGCCGCACGGTCACGGCTCGATTCGACCTCACAGTCACTGATCGGTGGGGCGGTGCGTTCACACAGCCAGTCGACATCGCCATCGTGGGCGATAACCAGCAGTCAGCCTTCGGCGGTGATCTCTCGTTGGTGATGGCGTCAAGCGATCGAGTTGCTACCGGTCGCGCGACGGTGGTCGATCCCGATCTCAACGAGGCACGCTTTGTCGAGCAAACGGTCGACGGTCTGCTGGGACAGATTGCAGTCCAGGCCGACGGCAGTTGGCGTTACGTGATGCGTGCCGACGCGAACGTAGCCCCCGGGGCAGCGCTGTTCGAGCGCTTTGTTCTCGACACAGCTGACCAGGGCGGCGAGGGTGCGACACCCGTCATCACGATCACCGTCCGCGGACCCGATCTGTCCTTGTCGCCTGCAGGCAGCGATGCGTCGGGCTCCACCGTTGGTTCAGGACGTTCCGGCTCTGCCGATCCGGCTGCCGATCTGCGCACCGCAGGGCTGGCGCCCTTGTCAACTGGTTCGACGGCGGCTGCGCAAAGCACGGGTTCGCCCGTCTTGTCTGCTGCAGCGCCGGGATCGCTGGCTGATAACGGTCGATCGGATGGAACGCCGCTGGGTGTATCCGCTGGCCCGGTCTCGACGGTCCGCGCGATCGATCTGTCGCTGGGTGCTTCGCTGTTCATGACGCCGCCCGCGCTGCAGCTCAACCCGTCTTTGGGTAGTCCGATTGAGTCGCCGCGCGTTTCTGGCAATACCAGCGGGCAGATTCGCACCGCGGATCTGCAGGGTACGACGACAGCTTCGACGCCCGCCGCTGCGCCGTCGGCAGCGCCTGCGACGCCTACGGCGGCACCCGCCGCGGCGCCTGCGCCCGCTTCGCCGTCACCGGCGTCTCCGGCCGCACCCTCCAGCGCGCTACCTGATGCAGTGACCACCGCCATGAGCCCCGCCGCGGTGATCGAGGCCCATGTGACAGCTGCGGGAGATCAGGCCGAAGCGGATGTGATTGGTGTTGAAACGTCGGCGGCCGTATCTGGTGCTGATGGCCGTGCCATGGAGGCTCGTACGGTTCCTGGCCTTGACGAATCCGCGCCTGTCGAAGCGTCCGTCGACGCAGGTGATGTCGCACTGGCCGCTGCCGGAGCCGGGGTTGTGCTGTCATCGCTGTCCCGCTCAGGGCGTATTCACTGGGAGCAAACGAATCGTTCCGCGCGTCGCGGCGGCGCCATCCGTTGGTAATTTTCTTGAGGAGTATTGAATGAGTTCAAACGAAAACGCGTCCATCCCGGTGTCAGCCTCGGCGGCCGACGAGCGGATGCCCAAGGTGGCCTGGGACGAGGCGGGTGCCAGCACGCACTACGCCAACATCGGCAGCGTGATGGGGCGACGCGAGGAAATGGTTCTGGTGTTCGGCAATGCCGACACCTGGAAGCAGGGCGCCGATCAGGTCACCGTCAAGGTGGCTGCCCGGGTTGTGATGAACCCATTCACGATGAAGCGGTTCTACCTGATCCTCAAACAGGGCATTGAGCAGTACGAGCGGCGCTTCGGCGAGATCAAGCTCGACTGACTTCCCACCGATCATCTATAGATCCACAGCCCCATGTCCACCGCCCAGGCCGAGCCCGTGAACGCTGTGTCGGCATCAAGCCGTCCTGCTTCCACAGCGGGATGGGATGCGCTGCGTCAGTTGCACGACGACTCGGCACATGCCCGCGCGTGGCTTGATCTGATGATCGAGGGCATCGGCGGACCCGAGTTTGTTCTCGAGGTCGTTGTAGTCCTTGGGCGAGCCAATACGGGGCCTTTTGCACCGCTTGCGCAGTGGCCCCAGGGGCAGCGAACGTCCGATGCCCTGGCGCAGGCGGCCGAGCAGGCGCTGTCGATGCGCACGGCCGTGCAGATCCCTGGACCCATGCTGATCTGGGCAGTGCCTTTGCTGGCCGACGGCGACATCTTCGGGGTGGTTGGCCTGCGTTTTAGACAGGCGGCGATCCCGCCGCGCGCACATGCCTGGATGCGTTGGGGGCAGGGTTGGCTGCTGGCGAGTGCCCTGCGAAGCCATGATGCTCAGGCCGATATTCAGCAAGACCTGATGTTCATGGTCGATGCGGTATTGCTCGCCATGTCGGGCGATGACCTCAAGACCTCCGTGCAGTCGGTGCTGGTCGAGGTCGCCCACCGCTTTGAGGCTGAGCGTGTTGCGGTCGGTATCAGCCGGCCCGGCAAAAGTGCCCAACTCTGGGCCATCTCCCATGCGGGCGATTTTTCAGGGCGGTTGGCGCTCACCCGAGGACTGGAAGCTGCCATGGACGAGGCGGTCGACCAGGCCAGCCTCATCGAGTTGAGCGCAACAGCCCCGGCAGATTCCTCGACGGGCTTGCTTACCCGGGCCCATCATGACTATCTCCGTCTGTCGGGCTCGGCGGCCATGCTCACAGTGCCGTGCGCGGTCGAGCGCGATGTCACACTGGTGTTTGCATTCGAGTGGGCGCGCCCTGAGCCGGCCCAGGTCAGCCGACAGGTCGTCACGGGTTTCGTACCGGTCATCGGCCGTGTCCTGACCGAGCGTCGTCGAGCCGATGCATCCTGGTTGCGCCGACTGTTTGGCGATCTCGGTCGGGCAATCGGCTGGGTCGTGGGACCCCGTCGGGCGATTCTCAAGCTGGTGGCGCTTCTGGTGGTGGCTGGGCTGCTGACCCTGCATTTCATCAAGGTACCCCTTGAAATTCCGGCGGATGCGCGGCTCGAAGGGGCGGTGGTGCGCCAAGTGCATGCGCCGTTTGATGGATATGTCATGCGCGCCGACCTGCGCGCCGGCGCGGTTGTCAAAACGAACACCGTCCTGGCTGTGCTTGATGATCGCGACCTCAGGCTGGACGTCGAACGTTGGGCCAGCGAGCAGGCGCAATATCGCAGCCAGTATCAGGACGCTCAGGCGCAGAAAAATCTCGCGCAGTTGCAGATCAATCTGGCCCAACTGCGCCAGGCTGAGGCTCAGAAAGCCCTTGCTGAGGCGAATCTGGGCCGAGCCCGTGTTCTCTCGCCCATGGATGCGCTGGTGGTCTCGGGCGATCTCTCCCAGGCGCTGGGCGGACCCGTGCGCAAAGGCGATCTTCTGTTCGAGTTGGCGCCCCTCGATCAGTATCGGGTCGCCATTCAGGTGGACGAGCGTGATATTGACCTCGTACGTACCGGTCAAACCGGGCGCTTGATGCTGACAGCCCTCGCCGGGCAGACCTATCCCATCGAAATCACCGCCATCACGCCTGTTGCCGAGGCTGCTGACGGTAAGAACCGCTTCCGCGTTGAAGCGACTTTGCAGGGGGATGTGTCGGGCCTCCGGCCTGGTATGAAGGGGGTAGTCAGAATCGACAGCGATCCCGAGTCGCTTTTGTGGGCGTGGGTCCGTGGCCTCGCTGAATGGGCGCGTCTCATGGCCTGGAAATGGGTGGGTCTATGAAGCCGCTCTTTTCCGATGCCTGGTATCGGGTCGCATCATTGAGACCGTCGCTGCGCGCACAGGTCAGGGTTCATCGTCACACCTATCGCGGTCAGCGCTGGCATGTCGTTCAAGACCTCACCAGCGGACAGTTTCTCCGATTCGACCCCGTTGCGTACCGTGCCATGGCCCTGATGGATGGCTTGCGTACCGTCGATGAGATCTGGAAGCTGCTGGTCAGCGAGTTCGGTGATGACTCGCCCAGCCAGGACGCGCTGATGCGGCTGCTCACCCAGCTCTATCGGGCCAACCTGCTCATCACCGGCGAAAAAGTCGATGTGGCCGAACTGGTCGAGCGCGGCAGTCGTACGCGCTGGGCCCGCATCAAGGCGATGTTTCAGAACCCGATGTCGATCCGAGTACCGTTGTTCAGTCCGGATCGTGCCGTTGGCGCACTGGTGGCGCCGATGGGCCCCGTGTTCTGGCGTCTTCTGCTGCTTGGCTGGTTGGTTCTGCTGGGTGCAGGCCTGATGCTGGTCGGCCGGCACTGGGATGCACTCACCAGCGATATCAGCGCGCAGGTCTTCACGCCTGACAAGATCCTGGGTCTTATCCTCATCTTCCCGGTGCTCAAGGCCATTCACGAGTTTGGGCACTGCCTTGCCATCAAGGCACTGGGCGGCACGGTGCATGAAGTGGGTGTGATGTTCCTGATCTTCGTACCCATTCCCTACGTCGAGGCTTCGCAGTCCTACACGTTTGCCAGCAAGTGGCATCGCATGCTGGTGGGGGCCTCCGGCATGATGATCGAGTTGGCAGTTGCTGCTGGCGCCGTCATGTTGTGGGTCGATGCCAGCGAGGGATTGTTCAAGTCCGTCATGCATCAGGTCTTGATTCTCGCCAGTGTCACGACCGTGTTCTTCAATGCGAATCCGCTACTGCGTTTTGACGGTTATTACATCCTCGCCGACTGGCTTGAGATTCCGAATCTGGCTGCACGCTCAAATGCCTTGGTTCAGTCCTGGGTGCGTCGACGTTTATTCGGGGTTGAGGAAGCACCGACGCAGGACACAAAAACCGAGTCGGCCTGGATGGCTCCGTATGCGTTTGCGTCTTTTGCCTACAAGTGTTTCATCACGCTCAGCATCGTCCTTCTGGTGGCTGAGCAATACCTTGCGGTGGGTCTGGTGCTGGCTGCCTGGTCCTTGTGGGGATTCGCCGTCAAGCCCTTGGGCAAGTATCTACAGTTCCTGACGATGGGCCCTTCTCTCGAGGGACATCGAATGCGCGCCTCGGCAATTACGCTGCTGGTGGTGGGCGCTGTCGCGGGTCTGTTGGCAGGGGTGCCGGTCACGTCGGCAACCAACGCAGAGGCGGTTGTCTGGGTTCCCGAGCAGTCGCGCGTTCGGGTGCCGGTGAGTTGTTTTGGAGACCGACTGCTGGCCCGGCCCGGAGAGCATGTGTCAGCCGGTCAGCCACTTTTCAGCTGTGTCGATCCGGTTTTTCAGGCGGAATTGGCCTTTGAGCGGGCCCGCCTGGAAGAAATCCAGTTCAAGCAGGCCCTGGCGCGCACGGTCGATCGGGTGCAGTGGAACATTCTTCAAAACCAGCTCAAGCTCCAGCAAGAGCGTCTGGCCCTCGCGCAAGAGCGCGCCCGCGAGACGGTGGTGATGAGCCCGCACGCTGGCCGCTTCGTCTTGCGTTCGCCCGCCGTGTTCGAGGGGCAACATCTTCCCCGGGGCGAGGTGGTTGCCCACGTGATCGAGCAGCAGCGTCTCACCCTGCTGGCGCTTGTCGAGCAGCGTGATGTCGATCTGGTCAGACAAGACACCTCGGGGGTTCGGGTTCGACTCACCGATCGTATCTTCGATGAACTGCAGGCCAACATTGCACGCGAGGTGCCCTCGGCTGCGCGTGAGTTGCCATCTCTGGCGTTTGCCATCTCGGGCGGTGGTGCCATTGGTCTTGACCCCCGCCAAAACGAACCTGGCAAGCCCCCAGTGGCGCTCGACCATTATTTTCAGTTCGAACTGCAGCCCCTTGACACCACATTGCCTGATCGTCTCGGTGGGCGAGCTTTCGTCAGATTCGAGCACTCGCCCGAACCGCTGGCCCATCAATGGTATCGGCAGGTTCGCCAGATGTTCATCCGGAGGTTCTCGGTATGAGTGCCCGAGCCCTGGACCTGCTGGCCGATCCGTATCCTCAGCAGAGGGACTGGGGAATCAGTCCTTTACCCGACCGCATGCTGGCGCGCCTGCAGTCGTCGCTGCGGCTGCTGGTGTCGAATCGGTCGTTTTTCGCGGCACGGTTTGTGCGGGATGTGTTCAGACGTCAGCGTCTGCTCGATGAAGGACGCATGCATTGCGACCTTGCCTCGCTACGCCGCGCCTTGCGCAAGCATGGTCTTGAAGATCCGATCACCCTGGCGCAGTGCTTTGCAGAGGTATGCCGGCAGTCGCGCGAGGTGCTGGGTCTGCAACCCTTCCGTACCCAGATTGAGGCAGCCTGGTTTTTGGCCCGCCGGCGTGCCGTTGAACTCGATACCGGCGAAGGCAAGACACTCACTGCAGCGTTGACAGCAACGGCGGCTGCGTTGGCGGGGTTGAAAGTACACGTCATCACGGCCAACGATTATCTTGCGTCGCGGGATGCTGAGCAGTTGCGTCCCCTGTTTGCTCGCTTCGGCCTTTCGGTTGGCGCAGTCACTGAAGACACACCCGTGACTGGCAGACGTGATGTCTATCGCTGCGACATTGTGTACTGCAGCAACAAGACCATTGCCTTTGATTACCTGCGTGATCGTGTGGTGTTTGCCGATCGGCTTCAGCCGCTGCGCCTGCTGCTTGACCAACTGCTTGATGCCGGACGTAAGCCGACGCTGCCGGGCCTTGTGTTTGCCATCATCGATGAAGTCGACAGCGTCTTGGTTGACGAAGCCCGAACGCCGTTGGTGCTGTCTCGTTCCATTGACGACGAGACACAGTCTGATTACTACGCTCAGGCCGTCGAGCTTGCGGTCCGCCTGACCGAGGGAGAAGGCTTCATCTTCCACCCCGTCAATCGTCGCGCAGTGCTGACCGAGCAGGGTGCTGCCCTACTGCCCGACTTCTGTCGTCAGCTACCGAATCCGTCGCCGATCTGGGCGAGCGCGCGTCGCACCGAAGAGGCGGTGACCCAGGCCCTGCACGCCTTGCACGGCTTGGTGCGGGATGTGCACTATGTGGTTCGCGACAACAAGGTCATGATCGTCGACGAAAACACCGGGCGTGTCATGGCCGACCGGTCGTGGGAAATGGGCCTGCACCAGATGGTCGAGATCAAGGAGGGGTTGCCGCCCTCTTCGGCTCGCGCGACCATCGCGCGTATCAGCTTTCAGTTGTTCTTCCGGCGTTACCTCAGCGTGTGCGGAATGTCTGGAACCTGCCGGGAACTTTCGGGCGAGTTTTTCGATTTGTACGGGATGTCGTCGGTGCGGGTAAAGCCCCTGCGGCGATCGCGCCGCGCCGGTCTGGGCACCCGTCTTTACCGAAATGGCGAGCAGCGCTGGGACGCTGTCGAACGAGCCATTCGTCGCGAGGTTGCTCGAGGCCGCCCGGTTCTCGTGGGAACACGAACGGTGCGGGCCTCCGAGCAGCTCAGCGAACGACTCCTCGAAGCCGGAGTAGTCCATCAGGTGCTCAATGCCCGGCAGGATGCCGATGAGGCAGCCTATATCGCACGTGCGGGTGCCGTGGGTGCCGTCACGATCGCAACCAATATGGCTGGGCGGGGCACCGATATCAAACTCAGCGATGAAGCCCGCAGGGCGGGCGGCCTGCACGTGATCGTAACCGAGCTCCACGACAACCAGCGTGTACATCGTCAGCTGGTCGGACGTTGCGCGCGTCAGGGCGATCCCGGCAGCTGGGAAGCTTTGCTGGCGACCGATGACGACCTGGTCACTGAAAGAAGCACTGCACTGCAGACTGTGTTGAAGGCTCTGGCCTGTGGTGACGGTTTGCGAGGGCCACGTCACTGGCTTGCCTGTGGTTTGCTTCGCCTTGTGCAGTGGGGCATTGAGCGTCGCCATCGTCGGATGCGAATCAATCTTCTGATCGCCGATCTCGATCGCCGGGACGCGCTCGGATTTACAGGAATCTCCGAATGATCCCCAGGCCCCAGGCTCGTATGCTTCGCCGCTGGCTGCTTGCAACGGCAGTGTCGCTGCTGATGCCGACTGCCCTGCTGGCTGCGGAGGATGCTGGCTGTCTGATCGAGCCGTCGGCGGATGTGAAGCTGGGCGTACCTGCTGACGGCGTGCTTGAGATGTTGCTGGTTGAGCGCGGCGACGAGATTCGACGCGGCCAATTGCTGGGCCGCCTCAACACGGGTGTCGAAGTTGCCCAGGCCAAGACGCTGGCCGCCAAGGCCAGCTTCGGTGACCGCAAGCTCAAGCGTAATCTCGATCTCAAAGACCGTCAGTTGATTGCCCCCCAGGAAATCGACGAGCTCGAAACCAATGTGCGGGTTGCCGAGTCCGAGCTGGCCGAGGTTGAAGAGCGTCTCAAGCTGCGCGGCATCGCCGCACCCTTCGATGGCGTGGTGGTTGACGTCTATTTGCAGCAGGGCAGCCTGGTCAAGCAGGAGCATGTTCTGCGGGTCGCCCGGCTTGATCCCCTTTATGTCGAGCTGATTCTCCCGGCGGGCCGCTTCGGCTCGCTTCGGATGGGTCAGTCTGTTGACGTGGTGGCCGAACTCGACAAGCGTCGACTTTCAGGCCGAATCGTTTCGATCGATCGTGTGATCGATGCGTCGAGCAGCTCGTTTCGCGTTCGACTGGCGGTACCCAATCCCGGCAATCGCATTCCTTCGGGACAGCGCTGCCAGGCGAGGTTTTGATGCTTTCTCACATCCACTCTCAAACCATGGACGATGCACGGATCATGATGTCCAAGATAACGACACCTAAGAAGCCTTCCTGGAAGCTCGCGTCACCGCTGGGCAGCCTTGCCTTGGCATCTGCAATGCCGCTGTTGCTGCTCGGCTCTGGCTGGGCGCAGGCGTCGTCGCTGCCGCCAGCCGCTGAGCTTGAAATCGCAGAACCTGCTGCGTCAGACGTGGTCGTGCAGCGCGACAATTTCATGCCGGTCGGCACGATACCCCTTGACTGGGACGGTCTCATGCGAGCCATCGGCTCGTGGACCGGCCGTCCCCTTAGCGGAGCTGAGCTCGAGCGCATGGTCACTGCGGTCGGCGAGCACTTGCGTTCTGCAGGCCATTCGCAGGCCAAGGTGACGGTCGTGCGCGATCGGGCGGCCGGCGGCAAGCTTACGATCCGCCTCGAAAACCTCAGCCCCACGCCCGCTGCCTATGCCGCGGTACCGGCGACCCAGCCTACGCTCAGCTTCAAGGCGATCAAGGTCGAGGCGGTCGACGGCATCAGCGCTGACGAATTCGATGCTGCGGTCAAGCCGTGGGTGGGCCGTGCTGTCGGAGCTGCTCAAATTGACGAAGCG
>JBIKMC010000316.1:0-4185 GCA_044359405.1 Burkholderiaceae bacterium | reverse complement strand
CACCGCCTGATATCAGCCACCTCGATAACGAGGGCACGCTCTGGCTGCACATGGGCGATCAGTCGGGCCGCTACGGCAGCGGCAAGATTTACGACGATATCGTTCATGAGTCTTTCAATATCGACCAGGACGAGGGCGGCACGATCTCCGTGCGTGCGCTGGGCCAGACCGAAACCTATAGCTCGGGCCAGGTGCGGCGGATCCGCGCGTATGGCGGCAAAGGTAACGATGCGGTTTACGTCGGCAAACGCGTTACCGCTGAGCTCGACTTCGACGGTGGTGCGGGCAACGACAGCTACATGATTCTGGGTGGCGCGGCAGGTAGCTCCATCCGTGGCGGAGCTGGTAAAGACGAGTTTGTTTCCGGTGAGCGGGGCGGTCTATCCTTCTTCGGCGGCGACGGCGATGACAAGTTTCTGGGGGCTGACGGCGTCGATACCATCGACATGGGAGCCGGATCCAACACCATCCAGGGCGGCGGCGGCAACGACGTCATCACGCTGACGGCCGGGGCCATCGATACGGTCAATGCAGGCGCCGGTGATGACACCATCAACGTCAGTCTGGCGGGCTCGGCCAAAATTGTCGGCGGCGATGGCAATGACCGGGTGCTGTTTGACACCTTTACCTCGACCCAGCCCATTCTGTTCAATCAGAAAGAGCTGGTCGTTACTTCAACGCCCAACAAACAGCGCACCATTCAGTTCGACGACACGGTTGAGCTCATCAAGCTCACCGACAATGCGGCTACAACCACCATCAAGAGCGCTTCGGGTGGTGCAAGCTGGGGCAAGACCGATCTCACGCTGGACGCGGCCGGGTTGCTCGATCTGACCCAGGCCAAGCTGGTTGCACCGGACGCCTGGTTCAACATCTCGGCGGGTGGTCTCAAGGGAACCCTCGATACGCAGCTGTCAGAACTCACCTTCGTGAACCGCGGCGAAAAAGGTGCCGAGTTCGACGACATCGTTCTGCGTGAAGCCGATGATCTCGTCATTCGAGAGGGCGGACGTGGCGCCCTCGGTGGTCTTTCGACGCCCAGCGGCTTTGTCGATATCGTCATGAACGGCCGCGAAGCACTGTTGACGCTTGAGTCGGGCACCTTGACCACCGGCGCGGGCGGCGGCGACATCAGCATTGTTGCCGACGACGTCGATTTCGCATCGGGTGACAACAAGGTCGCAGGCGGCGGCGCACTTACCATCCGCAGCAAGTTCGATCAGCAGAACTACCGAATCGGCGGTGCGGGCCAGAATGACGGCGGCTATGACACTTCAGTCGGTGGTGCCACCGGCTATCTGGCGCTTGGCATGCGGGACCTGTCGGCGCTGAAGAACGGTTTCTCCTCCATCACGGTGGGGCATCGCAGCGCCACCAACCCGGTTTGGATGCGAATCGGCGACATTGAGGACGCACGGGTCAACATCTTCGATTTTTCGGCGCGTCTGGATGATGTCGCGACCTTCCTTGCCGAGCGCATCGATGTTGTGGGCGATGTTCAGTCCTCGCAATATCTCAACCTGAAGTCGCGTTTCCTGAAGGTCGAGCGACAGAATGCGCGCGACCCTCTTGGGCCGGCCGATGCAGGCCTGCTTGCCCCAACACTTGACATCGACGTCGACGACCAGATGTTGGTGATGGGCTGGGTAAAGGCCAACAATCTGGTCGACATCAATGTGTCGGCGAGTACGGGCCAGAATGGCCTCGTCACCTATGGCAATGAAATCAACAGTCTCACTGCCGACAAGGGCAGCACCATACAGTCGCTGAACAACAACAGCGAAGTTCGTATCACCACCAGCGACTCGATCTACAGCGCTGCCGGAATCTTCGCTCAGGGCACTGATTCGAAGCTGGACATCAACGCGGGTACGGGGCTTACCCTGCTCGAGGGCGGTACCGTTGCTGCCCGGCAAGACCGCGGTCTCATCGAGGTGGACGCTGGTACGTACATCCACATTCTTTCGGGCAGTGCAGTGGTTTCAGGTGCCCGTTTCGATGATGACGACAACGCCATTCTCACAGGTCGCGACGCGACCTTGACGATGCGCACCACCGGCGAGATGACCTTGGCGGGTTCAGTCACGGCCGCCGGAGCAATGACGCTGGAGGCATCTGAAGTTCAGGATGACTTCGCCGAGTATTTCAACACCTTGAATGGGCGCACGCTCACCGAGGTGACGGTTGCAACGGACATTGCGCGCTTCATCGATCAGCTCAACGCGGGAAATATCAACCCGGCTGGCGCGACCGTACCCACGCTGCGCACGGTGATCACCAACACGGCCAAGCTGCCATTGGGCAACTCGGTGACGGTGGTCTCCATGTCCAACTACACGCCGTTCGCCGATCTTCCGGAAAGCGTTCGTGACCAGATTGCCACCGATCGGGGCTACACCGTCTACAAGGACGGCGGTTTCTTTAACGCGACCACGGGTGTTTTCAAGACCAGCATCGCTGATGGGCCCATGGTTGGTTTTGATCCCGGCGCGGTGAACTGGGGCACGGTCACGCCACCGGCCAGCGGCACTGCGTTTTCGGCCATGACGGCCGAGCAGAAGGCCAAGTTGGCTGAGCACCTTGGGTACACCTCGTACCAGGGAACCGTTTACTTTGACGCCGATGCCCCTGCGGGGCGTCAGCTACGCACCACGTTCGCCCAAGGAGTGTCGGCCGATTACAACAACGCCGATATCGACTGGGCAGCCGCCGGTGTTCCTGCCCCAGCCGCAAATGCAGCCTTTGCCGATCTCACGACTGCGCAGCGCATCGTGGTGGCCAATCACCTGAACTACTACTACGACTATCTGGGCATTGCCACCGATTACTGGATGAGCGTGCCCTTCGACTACAACACCGTGCCCCGTCAGGCGTGGATCGATGTTGCGTCGATCAATTTCGCCCAAGTGATCGAAGACCAGGACTGGAATTCCGTGATCGCGCCCGCGGCGGGTACGGCTTACGGCAGTCTTACGGCCGCCCAAAAGGCCGTCGTTGACCGGTATGTGAGGTTCAATCAGGTCATCGATGTGGCTGATTGGGGTACCACCCTCAAGCCGGCTGCGAATACGCCCTACGCAGGCCTCACGGCAGCCCAGAAGGCCGTGGTCGACAAGTATCTTAGGTTCGACCAGGCGCTTTCTGCAGCCGATTGGGCCTCATCCATCATTCCCGCAGCCAACGCAAGCTACGGGACGCTGACGGCGGCTCAGAAAGCAGTGGTCGACAAGTACCTTCGATTCACGCAGGTTCTGCCGGAGATTCCGGCTGTGACCCGTGTGTCTCAGACAGCGTCGTCAGCCAACGTCGTCAGTGGCCAGGAGCCGATCAAGGCGTTCGATGGTGACTCTGCCACGCGATACTCAAACACCGACAAGGTGGGCTCCGGGTTGGTGGTGGGGTACTCCGCCCCGACCACCATCAATGCCCTTCGCCTCACCACGGCGAGCGATCAGTCCGCGGGTGATCCGACTCGGGTCGCCGTGTACGGCGCCGACACTGACCTGCCATGGGACAGCAGCGATTGGTCCCTGATTGCCAGCAATCTCGATACGAAGCTCGTAACCAGCCAGGTCACGTCTGCCCGTGTGGGTGTCATTGCAGGTATCGCCGCCGACGATGTTCTGATCAACGGAAAGCCGGCGTTCGCCGGCGCCCCAACACTGTCTGCTCAGACTCATGTGGCGTCAGCGTTGGCAGATGCGATCAACTTGAACAGCACGCAGCATCGATTGACGGCCAGCGCCTTCAATACCCTCAAAGGCGCAAAGCCGTCGGCGACGAGTTTCGCTTCAGGTGATCTGGTCATCAACGGCGTTACGGTTGCGGCAGCTTCCAGCGTCAGCGCGCTGGTCAGCAACATCAGTCGCGATGTCTCGGGCGTGACTGCCAAGCTGCTGTCTGACGGTTCAATCGAGCTGTCCAACACCGGTGGCGCCGATATCGTCATCAGCGGGTCATCAGCTGCCAAGGCGGGTTTCACCGGTAGTACGGCCTCGCCTGCGACTTACTCCGGCTATATCGTTTTGACGGGCGTCAACAGCGGTGATGTCTCCATCAAGGCGAGAAGCCCGGCCAACGGGTTCTCAGGCGGCAACGGCACGACCAATGATGTACAGGCCTTTGGATTGACCGAATCGGTCCATGGCGGCCAGATCCGAACGATTGAATTCAACAACGGCAATG
>JBIKMC010000062.1:0-14178 GCA_044359405.1 Burkholderiaceae bacterium | reverse complement strand
GCCAAAGCTATCGTGCCTATCTGCCGTCTCCCGGCCAATCGGGCGGGCCCGATGTGGTGCTGTCGCCCATCAGCTCGTTGGTCGCCGCCGTGGCCGAGCAGCTGCAGCCGGCGGTTGCCGGTGAGTCGAAAGCGCAGACGCTTGAGCGGGCGGCTGCCAAGGTCAGTTCGGCACTCGGTCTCAATCGCGATGATCCGGCGGCACTGCTCACCTTCGATCCCGTCCAGAGTGCAACCTCGGCGGACGCAACCGCATCCGATCTTTCGTTGCTGTCGGCCAGCCGGCAGGGGGCTGCGGTTTTCGCGTCGGTGGGGGCATTGGTCAACGGTGCGGCCAATGATCCGGCCAGCGCCAACGGAACGCTTCTGACTGCGCGCGCGCTGGCGTCTCTGGTGGTTGAGCGCGAACAGTCGGGCGACGTGATCAGCCTTCAAAATGAGGACGATCTTTTCGATGTGATCGACCGAACCATGAACCTCAGCAACACCCTGGGTGTCACCCAGGATTTGCGTGGGTCTACGGTCAGCGATGTCGAAACCCTCAGCGAGATAGTCGCACGGTTCAACCAGCGCATCGACGGCACGACCACCTCACGTGACGAAGCCTCCGGTGTTCTGTCGGTCGAGGCCTTGGCCTCGCTGGTCGCCGTGCATGATTTGCTCGTGCCTGCGCTGCAGGGCACCGGCGCAGAAGCCAGAGCCGAGCGAGGCGGCGACATTTCGCTGTCGCGGGTGCTGGGCGGTGTCGTTGGTGATGCGTCTCAGGCGTCCAACCTCGATGCGTTTATCGCCAATCAGATCGGGCAAGCGCGTATCAGCATTCAGTCGGGCGCTGCCTTCGGCAGCGTTAACACGGTCATTGGCTATCTCAACGAGTACATTCTGCTGGGGGTTCAGCTGCCGTCGGTAGGCCTGGGCGATATTGTCGATTCCTTCCGGTTGGTGCCTGTACAGGCCGGCTCGCCTGTGTTGCCGGCAGGTGCCACTTTGCATTTGCTTGACCCGGTCAATCTGCGGTTCAGCGACGCGCTTAAACCAGACGCCGATGGTGTGTTCGGATTGAGCCCCAAAGATGTCGGATACCTGTATATCCGTTCGACGCTGCCCCTGATCGACTATGAGATTCCGCTTCGCGCTGACAATCGGACGGAATCCAGTGACGGGGTCTTCACCGACACCGAGTTTCAGGGCGTCCTTACCATCACGGTCAACGAAAAGCCGACGCTGGTGCTGGCCTCCATTGAGCAGGTCTTCGAGACCGTGACGGGGCGTCCTGATGCAGCAGTCGCGGCGGGTGGGGTGTCCAGCGATGCGACACCGACGCTTCATGGCCAGCTTGATCAAGCTTTGCCCGACGGTGACTACCGGGTTGAGGTTTACAGCAACGGCAACCGCGTCGGTATCGCGACGGTCTCGGATCGTGAGTGGCAATTCACGCCGACTGTTCCTCTTGCCGAAGGCGCCAACGAACTGACGGTTCGTGTTTACGCCAACAACCTGTTGGTGTCGGCGTCCAATCCATTCAGACTATCCGTCGACACCAGCGCCCCAGCGGCGCCGACGATCGATCCAAGCAGTGGCGCTTCTGTCTCCGGTACTGCCGAGCCAGGCAGTACGGTCAACATCCTGTCAGGCGGTGTTTCCATCGGTTCCGCCACCGCGGGTGCGGATGGTCGATGGGTCTTCAAGCCGTCAAATACGCTTTCCGATGGTACCTCGTTGGTCGCGACTGCATCCGACCCGGCCGGAAACGCAAGCCCTTCGTCGTCGGTGCAGGTCGTCGATTCGGGCGTGCCCTCGCAGCGCGTCGACGGTATCAAGGTGCTTGACCAGGTACTGCCGGTCACCGGCAGTCTCGCGTCCGGAAAGACGACGAACGACGCGCAACCCGTGCTGACAGGGAACTTGTCGGCGCCCTTGGGCGCGGGCGAACGCCTGGCGGTCTACGACGGCAATGTCGAAATCGGCACGGCGACCATCACCGCAGACGGATGGCGGTTTGTTCCGACCAACCGTTTGTCAGATGGTCCTCACAGCCTTTCGGTGCGGGTGGCTCGAAGCGTCAACGGTGCCGACAAGTTGGGTGCAGTCAGTGCGCCGATCGTACTGAATCTTGATACCTCCTCACCCGCCCAGTCAGCACGCATTCTGCAGGTCAACGATGACGTGCCCATGCATGTCGGTCCCATTGCCAGCGGGCAGGCCACAGTCACCAACGATGACCGCCCCTTGATTTCAGGCGATCTGACCGCTCAGCTTCAGCCGGGTGAAGTGTTGGTGATTTACGACCTCGCAGGGGCGAGCGACGGGGGCAACCTACGGCTTGGTCAGGCAGAGATTACCGGCAACGGTCTTGCCTGGCAGTTCACCCCGCGTAACGCCTTGCTTGATCAGCAGTATCGAATCGCGGTCAGGGTCGAGGACGCTGCGGGCAATGCAGGCCCATTCAGCGAGCCCTTCGTTTTCCGGGTCGATACCACCATACCGTCAATAAGCCCGGCATCCTCGCCTGATCTGGTGTCGAGCAGTGATACGGGGACTTCGTCCGTCGACAATTTGACGTCGGATCGGAAGCCCGTCTTGCAGATCGGTTCATTGCCCGCCGGGGCGCACCAGGCGCAACTGTTGGTCGATGGTCAGGTGGTTGATGCAGTCTGGGATCCCCAAACCGGTACGCTCAAGCCGGTCGACCCCTTGCGGGACGGCGAACACAGCATCAGCGTACGGTACGTTGACGAAGCGGGCAACGCCGGCGGCACGGGTCCTTCGCTGCAGATTGCCATCGACGGGCAGGCGCCGCTCGCGCCCCGGTCTGCACCCGACATGCTCTCTTCCTCGGATACAGGTAGCAGCCAAACCGACAATCTCACCGCTGACAAGCGCCCCATTTTTGCGGTTCCCCCAGGCCCGGTCAACGGCCGTGTCGAGCTGTTGGTCAATGGCCAGCAGGTCGAAGCCGAGTTCGATCCGGCGGCTGGAACCTTGCGTCCCAAAACGGCTCTGCCGGATGGCGAGCATACGATTTCCGTGCGGCATGTGGACGCTGCCGGCAACGAGGGGGCGGCAGGGCCCTCGCTCAGCGTAAAAATCGATTCTCTGGCGCCGACCGCTCCCACCAGCCGGCCCGATCTGACCGATTCGAGCGATACCGGCTCGAATAATGTGGACGATCTGACCGCGCAGACCCGGCCCCAGTTCCGAATCGGTCCGCTACCCGGGTCAGCCACCGATGTGCAATTGCTGGTCGACGGGCAACCAGTTCCGGCCCGCTGGAATCCGGCTGACGGGACCCTCACGGCCGAACGCGACCTTCCCGAGGGCGCCAACACCATCAGTTTCCGTTACCTCGACGACGCGGGCAACGTGGGTCCGGCCGGTCAGCCCATCTCGGTGCGTATTGATTCGACAGCGCCGGCAGCGCCGACGCTAGCCCCCGATTTGCTGGCGGCCAGCGATACCGGACGCAGTGCTACCGACAATCTGACAAGCGCGGCCAGGCCTGCTCTGGATATCGGCGCGGTTCCCGCCGAGGTCAAGGGCGTTGAGCTTCTGGTCAACGGTAACCGGGTCGCTGCCGTGTGGGATCCAACAGCTGGCACGCTACAGCCGGTATCGCCGCTTCCGGATGGTGCTTACCAGTTGGCGTTCCGCTACGTGGATGCCGCAGGCAACGTCGGTGCCCCCAGCCCTGCGCTGCCGATACAGGTTGACAATGCGCCGCCGCAGGGTCTCATGATTGATTCGGTGAGTGCCACCGCAGTGAGGGGGGTGATCGAGAGCGGCGCCCGAGTCGAGGTTTGGCTGGGTGATGAAGGGCCCTTCAATGCGGACGTAACCGACGGTCAATGGTCATTTGATGTATCACCTGAGCAGCGTGTTGCGCTGCGCAGCCAGGAAACCACGCTGATTCGCGTGCGGGCGACAGACGCCGCGGGCAATGTCTCCGAAAGCGATCTTCAGGTATCGCGCGACAGCTTTTTGGCCCCCGAGATCATCGAGCGTATTCCGGCTACAGGCACTGCCATTGCCAACGGTCCTGATGGCAAGGCCGAACTCAATGTGGTGTTCTCCGAGCCCGTCACTCGCGGCAGCGGCTTTATCACCCTGATTCGTGACGACACGAATGAAGTGGTTGAGCGTATCCCGGTGTCAGACTCGGATCGGGTCAGCATCGACACGGCGCTTGGCGATGTCTATATCAAGACGGCGCAGGGATTGTCGTCAGGCGTCACGTACCGAGTTTCATTCGATGCCGGTACGTTTGTTGACCTCGATGGTGTGGCGTTCGTCGGAAGTGGACTGAACGAGTGGTCCTTTGTCGCCGCGGCGCTCTCGGTTCGTCCCGATTTCATTGCGGATGACGACCGTGTCAACGCCCTGGAAGCGACTCAGCCGGTCGAGATTACCGCGACTTTGGTGGGTGCCCAGGATGTTCTGGCGGCAATTGCCGCCTCCGATATTGCAATCAGGCTTGAACCCGTGGGCGGCGGCGCTGTGGTGACGCTCAGCGCGGTCAGTTTCGATTCAAGCACGGGCCAGATCTCGGCGCAGGCGGCCGCGGGCAGTCTGGACAACGGTGTGTATCGCTACCGAATCGATGTTGGTACCGGTGCAAGCCTTGGTGGCGCGGCAGCTGGCCTCACGGCCTCTTATGAGTTCGATGAGCTGCTCGTCGACCTAGAGCCGCCGTTCAACCCGGTCAGCATCCGATCGGTGCAGGACGATGTCGGTACGGTCACCGGAGATCTCGTCTCGAGCGCGGCGCGGGTTACTGATGACTCGCGTCCGACGCTGTCGGGCAAGCTGGAATCGTCGCTCGATCACGGTGACCGAATCGTCATCGAGCGCTACGACCTCACCACGGGCGACTCGGTTCGAGTCACGGGCATCCGTGGATTGCGTCCCAGTGGTACCGATTGGAGCTTCACCGACTCGGGTCTGGTCGATGGTCACCGCTATCGCTGGACCGTGTTCGTCGAGGATGAGGCGGGCAATGCGGGTGTGGTCGATTCATTCGGACCGCTCTTGCTGGACGCCTCCGCGCCGGCTACTCCGGTATCGGCGCCAGACCTTCTGCCTGCCAGTGACACGGGAACCAGTGCATCGGATGACCTGACGTCCGATCGGCGGCCCGCGTTCCTGATCGGTTCCCTACCAGCGGGCGCAGATGGCGTTGAACTGCTGGTCGACGGCGTCGTGGTGCCAGCGCAGTGGGATGCGTCTTCGGGCACCCTCAAGCCATCGGTCGACATCGGCGACGGAACCCATCAGATCAAGGTCCGCTATTTCGATGATGCGGGCAATCGTAGCCCGTCCAGCCCTGGCCTCGAGATCGTGATCGACGGTCAGGCTCCGGCTGCCCCAAGCCTCGCGCCAGACCTCTTTGCTGCGTCCGATAGTGGCCGCAGCGATGTCGACAATCTCACTCGAACCACGCGGCCCGCCTTCGAAATTGGGCAGGCGCCGGGGGGTGTTTCCAAGGTCGAACTTCTGGTGGATGGCCAGCGTGTTCAGGCATCCTGGGATCCGACCACCGGGCGCTTGACGCCCTCGGTCGATCTCGCAGAAGGCAATCGCGCTGTCAGCTATCGTTATGTCGACGCAGCGGGTAATGTCGGGCCAGCGTCTGCGACTCTGACCATGACGGTCGACACTACCGCGCCGCTCGGTGTTGCGATCGATGAGGTTGATTCAATCGCGATTCGGGGACGTTGTGAACCGGATTCAACGGTTTCGCTCTGGATCGGATCCACCGGTCCGCTCGAAGCGAGCGTCTCCGGTACCGGTTGGGCGTATGCCCTGACGCCTGCGCAACTATCAAGCCTGCGCAACGCGAACGCTACGGTCATTCGCGTCGAAGTGCGAGACGCAGTGGGCAATCTCGCCGAGTCGGCCCGAACGGTCACCGGCGAACAGCTTCAGTCCCCCGTCGTTACCGAGTTCATCCCCGAGGACGGCAGCGCTATTGCAGCCGGGCCCGACGGAAACGCCACCCTCAATATGGTGTTCTCCGAGGCGGTGGTCAAGGGCAGCGGCACCATCGACATCTATCGGCTCAGCAATGGTGCCCTGGTTGAGCGAATCGATGTCTCCAGTGCAGCAGTAACCATCAGCGGATCGCGCAGTAACGACGTGTTCGTCAAGTTGACACAGTCGCTATCGATCGGCGATCGGTTTTACGTCACGGTTGCGCCAGGAACCTTTATTGACCTCGACGGGTTGCCATTTGCCGGGCAAACCCAAGTGGGCGAGCGTGGTTGGGATTTCCGTGTGAGCCGCGCGGTGATTGCACCCGATTTCGTGGCCGAGGACGATGCCGTCAATCGTGATGAGGCTGCCGGGACCATCGAAATAACCGCGACGGTCGTCAGCACGGCCGAGATCCTTCAGGCGCTCCGACAGGCTGATTTTGTTGTAAGCCTCGCTCGCACGATTGATGGTGGCTCTCCGGTACCGGTCAATGCGGTCATTACCAGCTACGATCCCGCCACCGGTCGCGTGGTTGCGCAGATTCCAGCCTCGGCGCTGGTCGATGGTCGCTATGCATACAGCATCGGCTTCTCCGGTGTTGCGGTGCCGGGCCTGACTCAGCCTCTCAGCGCAAGCTACAGCTTTGACAACCTGGTCGTAGACCTTCAGGCGCCCAGCACCCTGACGACGATTGATTCGATCGTTGACGATGTCGGTGTGCTTACGGGCAACCTTCTGAACGATGCCTCGGTTCCCATTCCAACCGATGATCGCGCACCTTTGCTGACCGGCACGCTCGCGCGTGCGCTCAGCGGCGATGAGCGTCTGGTGGTGTATCGCCGCGAGGTGGGCGAAGACTGGGAGCGGCTCACCGATGATCGCGGCTTGAGGCCCACGCAGACGCAGTGGACCTATGCCGACACGGGACTGCTTCAAGAGGGCGTCTCTTATGAATACCGGGTGCAGGTCGAGGACGCAGCCGGAAATCACGCCCCGGCTGCCAGCACCCGACTGATCGTCATCGATACCCAGGCCCCGACTCTGGCCACGATCGACAGCGTCGCGGGCTCAGACAATACGCCAGCGCTTTCTGGCCAAGTGCAACTCGGTGCCGGTGAAACCCTGTCCGTGCGCGTGGGTGGCGTTACCTACGGCACCCAAAATGGGTTGGTCATTGATTCCACCACCGGTCGATGGACGCTCACGCTGCCAACGGCTTTGGCCGATGGCACGTACGACGTTCGTGCCACCGTGACCGATGCCGCGGGCAATTCGTCGGTGGACGCGACCACCGAAGAACTCCTGATTGACACCCGTGGCCCAGCCGCGCCCACGGTCGCCCCCGACCTGGCGGCGGCCAAAGACTCGGGTCGCAGTCAGACGGACGATGTCACAAATGCCGTACGCCCGCTGTTTGGCCTGGCGGCGCTCCCAGCCGACGTGGCGCGCGTCGAAGTGCTGGTCAACGGGGTGCCTCAGACTGCGGCCCCGGGATCAGACGGGCTGATTGGCACCGATGCTGCACTCTCTGACGGCGTGTACGCCATCCGGTACCGCTTGTACGACACGCACGGAAACGCCAGCGGAACCAGTCCTGCACTGAGCCTGCGCGTCGATACCGGCACGGCCGTGCAGATTACCGAGGTGACGCCCACCACCATCAGCGGCACCTGCGAGGCGGGTGCCACGGTTCGAATCCAGATCGGGGCAGGCGCGCCTGCCAACGCGGCAGTCGAGGGCACCACGTGGCGGTACACGCTGACCCAGGCCAATTTGTACTCGATTCTCTTCAGCGACAGCACGTCGCTTGAGGTAAGCGCCACCGATGTGGCTGGCAACGTGGCAAGTGCAAGCCAGACCTTGTCGGGGGACGACGGGCAGGCAGCGCCCGTCATCGTAGAGTTCGTGCCGGGCGACGGTGGCGTGGTTGCCAACGGTGCCTCAGGGACACCCACGCTCAACCTGGTGTTCTCGGAGCCGGTCGACAAAGGGGACGGTGTACTCCGCGTCTTCCGGGTGGCTGATGGCGTGCTGGTAGACGAAGTGCGGGTCGACAGTGAGCGGGTGCGGGTTGAAGGCGATCGAGGGAACGATGTCTACGTTGACCTCTCGGTGGCGCTTATCAACGGCATCGAGTATTTCGTCACCCTTGATCCGGGTTCGTTTGTCGATCTCGACGGTCTTGAACATGCAGGCCTGGCAGAGCAGGGCAGTGCAGGCTGGAATTTCAGCGTGGTCGAGGCGGCCCTGGCGCCGGATTTCGTAGCCGGCGATGATCGCATCAGCGCTGTCGAGGCTGCCAGTGATGTGCTTATCCAGGCGACGGTTATTGCTTCGTCCGCGGTTCGCAGCGCCTTGGTTTCTGGCAATTTCGCCCTGAGTATCCAAAAAGCTGACGGCACGCCTGTCAACGTTTCGGCCCAGTCCTATGACTCGACGACCGGGGTTTTCTCCGCCAGCATTGACGGCGGCAGTCTTGCATCGGGGGTTTATCGCTACACGATCAAGGTCGGTGGCACGGGTCAAGGCGTCACTGCGCCTTCTGGGGCCGCTGCGGGTCTGCAGCTTGAATATGCTTTCGACAACCTCATCGTCGACCTCCTCGCGCCGACGGTCACGGCGTCCGTCGATCAGATCGTTGACGATGTCGGTACCCTGATCGGAAACGTGATTGCGCCGTCGGCGATCATTGGCGTGTCTGATGATTCTGCCCCGCTGATCCAGGGTTCGCTGTCGGCGCCACTCGCTACCGGTGACCGGGTCGTGGTGTGGCGTGAAGATCTCTCCACGGGAGAACAGGTTCGCGTATCGGGCCTGGATGGCATCCGCGTTCGAAGCGGTACGACCTGGAGCGTGCGCGACAACGGGCTGCTGGACGGCCGTACCTACAAGTACACCGCGCATGTTGAGGACGCGGCGGGCAACGCCGCCGCGCCAGGATCTTCGCGTTCAATCACCCTCGACCAATTGGCGCCCAACCCGGCAACCGTTGAGTCCATCATAACGTCGAGCCCGACCCCGATGTTGCATGGTCGGGTCCAGCTGGCCGCCGGTGAGAGCCTCAAGGTGAGCGTGGGTGGCCAGGAGTACACCACGGCCAATGGTTTGATCATTCACACCACTGGGCCGAACGCCGGTACCTGGTCGTTGCAGATTCCGAATTCGACGCCGCTTCCTGCAGCGTCCACGACACATTCCGTCATGGCAACGGTGACCGATGCAGCCGGCAATGCCAGCCGCGATCTCTCCGACCATGAAATTCAACTGGACACCACGCCGCCGCCGGCGCCCACCGTTACGGCGCTGCTGACCGCGCGTGACAAACCGGTGATCAGCGGCGCGGCCCAGCTGGGTGCGGGCGAATCCCTCAGTGTGCTTGTAAACGGGGTGACGTACACCACCTTGGATGGCCTGCAGATTGATCGCACCCAGGGAACCTGGTCGCTTGAGCTCAGAGAAGCATTGTCCTCAGGCACGTACTCGGTCACTGCCACAGTGAAGGATGCGGCAGGCAATACGACGTCAGACTCAACTGCGGGCGAATTGCGAGTCGACACGATTGCCCCAGCGGCCCCTCAGACGTCGCCGTCGCTCGCTTCCAACAACGATACAGGCGCCAGCAGCACCGACAAGATCACGCGTGACAACCAACCGGCGATTCAGGTTGGTCCCTTGCCCAACGGGGTGCATGCGGTCGAACTGCTGATCGATGGACGGCTTGTTCCGGCTCTTTACGACCCGTTGACGGGTACTCTCACACCCACTGAGGCCTTGCCTGATGGCGATTACTCGGTGCGTATTCGATACTGTGACGAGGCTGGCAACACCAGCCCGTCTGGTCCGGCGCTGTCGCCTTTGCGCATTGATACGCAAGCGGCAACTCCGGCAGCTCCGGCACTTCCCGACAGCCAGGATTCCGGAAGTTCCAACACCGACGATCTCACCCGTATTGCGCGTCCGGCCATCTCGGTCGGGCCTTTGCCCACCGATCTGGATCGGGTCGAGCTCTGGGTGGATGGTGTAAAGGTTCCGGCCCAGTACGACGCACAAACGGGCACGCTCACGCCTGATGCGGCGCTTGCCGACGGTGCGCGTGTGATCCGTTATCGGTACGTTGATCTGGCCGGAAACAGCAGCCCAGACAGCGCACCGCTGACGATCACGGTAGATCGTACTGCCGTCGCTCCCGCGCTTGCGCCGGATCTGGTCGAAGCCTCCGATTCCGGTATCTCCCCGACCGACAATATCACCCGTCAGTCTCGACCGGTCTTTCAAATCGGCGACGTACCTGCCGATACTGCCTCGGTGCAGTTGCTGCTGAACGGTATCCCGGTGGCCGCCAGCCACAATGCCCAGACCGGCACGCTCACGCCAGTTTCGGCGCTCGATGACGGCCAGTACTCGGTGTCCTATCGCTACACCGACAGCGCTGGCAACGTCAGCGAGTCGGCTCCCTCGCTCGCTCCCGTTGTCGTCGATTCACGTAGTCCGGTGGGCACCACGATCAGTACGGTTTCGACCACCACCATCAGCGGCGCCTGCGAGCCTGGCGCGCGCTTGACCCTGCAGATCGGAAGCCTGCCACCCGTATCGATCACTGAATCTGGCGGTACCTGGCAGTATTCACTGACACCTGCCGACCTTGCCGTCTTGGCGCCCAGTTCGGGTGAGTTCCGGGTCACCGAACTCAAGCTCACTGCTCTGGATGCCGCGGGCAACCAGTCGCAGCTGTCACGATCTGTCGACAGCGATGCCTTTGCGGCACTGCGCATCACCGAGTTCATTCCGGCCGACGAGGGCATCATCGCCAACGACGCCACAGGCGTGGCCACTCTCAACTTTGTGTTTTCGAAGGCCGCTGTCAAGGGCAGCTCGGGCAGCATCGACATTTACGAGGACAACACGCTGTTCGAGTCAATTCCGATCGGCAGCAGTCGTATCGTCATCAGCGGGGCACAGTCGAACGATGTCTATATCACCCTTGCCAATGCAGTCTCGGCCGGCAAGCGTTATCACGTTCTGATTTCGGCCGGTGCCTTCGAAGACATGTTGGGGAACCCCTTTGCGGGGGTGGGCCTTGTCGGTGGCAGTGAGCCCCAGTGGGACTTCCTGGCGGCGCGGGCAGCCATTCGCCCCGAATTTGTCGCAGAAGATGACCAGATCAACGCAGGTGAGGCAGCCGGCAGTGTCCTGATCAAGGCGTCCATTCTGGCCTCTCAGGCTGACCTCAGCACCATTCAGTTGTCCGACATCACGCTGACCCTGCACCGTCTGAATGACCCGAACGACAGCGTCACGGTCACTGGGCTGCAGTACGACAGCAACCCGAGCAGTGCCACGTTCGGGCAGATTACGGCAACCGTGCCAGCCAATGCCTGGGCCGAGCACACCTACAGCTACACCGTCTCAGTGCTTAGTGCGGGTGGGACGGCCAACGAAATCAGCGCTTCCTACAACTTCAACAACCTCATCGTCGACTTGACCGCGCCCGTGGCGGTGGCTCAGCTGATCGGCATCGATGACGATGCGGGACGAATCACCGGAGACCTGCTGGCCTCGGGTACCGGGGTCCGGGAGACCGATGACGGAACGCCGACGCTGCGCGGCACGCTGGACACGCCCTTGCAGCCTGGAGACCGCATCGTCATTGAGCGCCGCGCTCTTGGCGGCAACTATGAGCAGGTATCAGGCTTCGAGGGACTGCGTCCTTCTGGGACCGATTGGTCATTTACCGACGACGGCCTGGTGTCCGGTACCACCTACGAGTACCGCGTTCGCGTAGAGGATCATGCCGGCAACGCCACCACGGCGTCGACCGCGTCAATTCTGTTTGATAGCAGCGTTCCGCCCACGCCGGCGTCTGCACCTGATCTTCGCGCGCAGGACGACTCCGGTCGCACGTCGGGTGACGACATCACCACTCAGTCGCGTCCAGCGCTCGACATCGGTTCTTTGCCGTCGGGTGTCAGCGGCGTACAGTTGCTGGTCAATGGTACGGTTGTTCCGGCAACCTATGACCCAGGCACCGGGCGTATCCAGCCCGATGCCGAGCTGCCGGACGGTGCGCATCAAATCAGCATCCGATTCACCGATAGCCGCGGCAACGTCGGTTCCACCAGCCAGCCACTGCCCTTGGTGGTTGACCGTGAGGCACCGGTGTTTTCGACCGTTTCACCGCTTGCGGTCGACGAAACGAGCACCACCGGCGTAACTTTGGTCACGGCAAGTGCCATCGATGCGAACGCGCCTTCTACGGGCTCGGTGGTGTACTCGCTTAAGTCCGGGTCTGGTGATGCGGCCTTGCTGGGCATCAATTCGGCGACGGGTGCGCTCAGCGTCACCGGAAGTATTGATCGCGAGAGCCGCGAGTCTTATCGCTTCACCGTACTGGCAACGGATGCCGCTGGTAACCAGTCTGAGCGTGAATACACCGTAGCGGTCGCTGACCTCAACGATGAATCGCCGATCTTCAGCAGCCCGACGTCTGCACAGGTCAGTGAAAATGCATCGGTCGATCAGGTTGTTTACCGCGCGGTTGCCTCCGATGCTGATGCGACAAGCGCCAATCGGGTCGTAAGTTACACCCTCAAGTCGGGTGTCGGTGACGAGGCTTCGCTGCGTATCGATGCCGCGACGGGCGAAGTCCGTCTGCGCGAAGGGGCCGACTTCGAAAGTCGCTCCGGTTACCAGTTCACGGTGGTCGCGTCCGATTCGGGCTCGCCGGTGCTTCGTACAGAGCTGCCGGTTACCGTGGCCATCACGGATGTTCTCGAGTCGCCGCATCGCATCGGCGTCTCGGCCAACGACCTGTTGCCGGTTTCCTCGCCGGCCGCGGGCGATACGGTACCGGTTCAGTTCACGCTCGCCCGCAGCACCCATGCCGGAACCGCCTCGGTTGACTGGCAGCTGGAAGGGATTTCACCAGCCGACTTCGCGGGCGGCGTGCTGCCGTCTGGGCGGGCCGAATTCACGGCGGGGCAGGCTACGGTGTTGGTCACGGTCCAAGTGCCTGCCAGCTTGAGCCTTGAGCTGCAGCGGCAGGCGTCGCTGCGCTTAGGCAACGCTTCTGGTGGGTATGCGGTTGACCCGGATGCGTCGGTCGCGACGGTTCAGGTCATCGACCGGGTTACGGTGTTTGATCCCAGCGTGGTCAATTTCGTGGTCAGTGCCAACACCTCACCGACGGTCTTTGAGGGCGCTGGTGGCCAGAGCACTCCCTTGGTCATGACCGTGACGGTCACGCGCTCGGGCGGCTTGTCGTCATCCTTGGAGCTCGAATATCAGCTATCGCCAACCGGCGCGGCGTTACTGGGGGCCGAAGACTTCGCTGATGCCAATGGTTTCCCGCTTTCACCCGTAACGCCCCCCGCACCCTTGTTGTCGGGCCCCTTGGTGTTTGCCGCCGGACAGAGCAGTGCAAGCTTCACCGTCACCGTGCGTGGCGACGACGCGGTCGGTCCGGATGAGTCTTTCGCCATCCAGTTGGCCAATCTTCCGGCAAGCGCCAAGGTATTTGGCGCAACGGGCGGCACCATCGTCAACGACGACGCCTATGTCAGTGTCGGCCTGACGCCGACCGGCAACAGCGCGCCTGGCGATGTTGCGCACAGTTTCACGATTGCTCGGACTGGGGCCGTTGGCTTGCGCCACAGCGTGTCCTATGAGTTGATTCCCGTCGGTGAGCAGGGCGTTGACTCAGAGGGGCTGGCCTCGGCAATTGCGTCGCCGCTGACCGGCGTGATTGACTTCGCCCCTGGCGAGACCGTCAAAACGGTGGTGATTTCGCCGGCGGCCAATGTGCGCGTCGATGGTTCGCAAACCTTCGCCTTGAAATTGCTCGAGCAGGATGGCGACAACGTCACCCTTCTGAACGATCTGGCGGTGTCCTCCATTGCGTCGAATCTGCAGGACGTTCAGGTCGTACCGGTGAAGGCGCGTGTTCGCGAGGGTACAGCGGCTGGCTCGGGCGGCATGTTCGAGTTTGAGCTGGTACGTTCCGGTGAGTTGAATCAGTCCGCCGACATCGACTGGCGAATCGAGGGCGGAAGCGGCGAGTTTGCGGTTTCGGACAATGACTTCGCGGGGGGCTCATTGCCCTCGGGTCGAGTTACGTTTGCCCCGGGCGAGACGCGCAAGACCATCCAGTTCCAGGCTGCTCCTGACAACCAGCTTGATGGCGAAGAGGCGTTGACCCTGCGCACCTCGAGCG
>JBIKMC010000061.1:0-14184 GCA_044359405.1 Burkholderiaceae bacterium | reverse complement strand
TTGCCGGCGGCGGGGGTGACTGCGCTGGCGGCCCTGCTATGCCTTTGGCCTGTTCGATGGCTCCGACATCACATTGATCAACAGTTCGGTGCACCTCGCCGTATTCTTCAGAGCTTTGTGCTGGGCGAACTTCAGGAGAATCAGGAGGGCCATCAACAGGCTCCATCGCAGACTTCGCAGGCACTGGTGTCCGCCGTCGTCCGTCGCTGGCAGTCACTGAGCG
This sequence comes from Burkholderiaceae bacterium, assembly GCA_044359405.1. Taxonomy (GTDB): domain Bacteria; phylum Pseudomonadota; class Gammaproteobacteria; order Burkholderiales; family Burkholderiaceae_E; genus SYIM01. The sequence continues at coordinate 13,961 of JBIKMC010000061.1, read as the reverse complement.
TGCTGCAAGAACGAATTCAACATCGGGTCAGGCGCTGAGCATGGTCACGATGAGCCGCCGCGGCCATGGACACGACGTCCCAGACCATTCAAGTATTGGCGCGGGCCGTGGGCTGCTCATGCGCTGTACCGTGGTCGCGACACTTGTCGGGTTCGGTATTTATCTGCTGGCTGAGTTTTCGCGTCAGCACCTGGTCGATGAGTTGTCCCGCTGGAATCGAATCGGCGCGATCGTGCAGGCTGAGGTCGGTGCTCAGGCCTGTGCTACAGCGGTCCTTGAGGGTGACGCGTCGAGCTGTAGCACTTATAGAACGACCCAGGGCGAGCGCGTTCCGGTGCCATGGCTGGTCGTACTCGACCTCGAGGGCAGGCTCGTTGCGTCGGGGGGGGAGCTACCCCGATCTGGTTCCCCGGCACTTCAACCGATACTCACATCGGTGATCGCGGGGATGCGCAAAGCCGACGGCAGGCTGAGTCCCGACGCCAGCATTGCGCGCCCCATCAAGCAACTGAGCGACGAGCGGCAGACAGTGTTCGCTGTCGCCGTCGAGCCAGCCAGACAATCGCCACGTGTGCTGGTCGGGGCGGTCGTGACTGAGCCGACAGACACCGATCGGCGCCCTGTGGTGGGCTTGCTGCTGATTGCGCTGTTAGGCTGTCTTGCGGCTATTCTCTCTGTGCGTCAGGTCTACCTCCGTGCCTTTGTGCAGCCTTTCACCCGGCTTGCACGGCTACTTAGAACAGACCCTGAGCCGCAGATGGCGGCGGTTCAGACCGCTAAGCCCCCGATGGGTCCGGGCACCCATGAAATGAGCGATCACCCGATTGAACAACTGATCGTGCTTGCATGCGCCGCTGATGCTCGTTGTAAGTCTAGAGAATCCGTCCTTCAAGCGAGACTCGTTCAAGTGTCGGCTATGCAGATGACTGCCGCCAGACGGCCAGAAGCGAAGTAGCCTTGAGTTCAAATCTTCAACGTCAGGTCAGTGGCGTAGTCGCCGCTGGGCTTGTATGCCTGGCCGTCGTGCTGCTGGTTCCCGCATGGCTGGTTCACACCACAGATCGCGAGCAGATTGCTGCGCTTCGCGGGGACCTGTTAAGGGCCCAATGGCTGGACGTGATGGAGATCGCCAGTGAACGCCTGAAGGCAGCCAGTGAGTCTGGCGAGCGCGACCAACTCCTTTATCAACGGGTATCGGATCAGGGCTCTACCGACATATCGGACGGATCTGCAAGCGCGGCATGGTTGCCCCATAACCGGCTGCGTCGCGCTCAGATCAACGGCCACATGAGTAGTTGGCTGGTGGCGCCCGATGCCAGTCGTAGCGCACTGCTGGTGGCAACCGCTTTCGAACGTGCGGACGGTTCGTTCGCGGTGGTCGCCTCGCCTGCGGCGTTTTTGCAGGGGGTCACGGGAAAAATGCTGGGGCATCCGTGGCGCATTGTTGGTTCATCCGGTGCTGTCATCCTCGGGGATAGCCAGCCATTCGAGAAACTGCCGCAGAGCGTCTTCGCGAGACCCGATCAGGCATCCACGGATGTCGTGCGGATTGAAGGCGAGAGCTTTCATCCCATCGCGATCACGTTGCAAGATATCAACGGTGAGGATCTCGCATGGCTTCAGGCCCTCAGGCCAGTCGAGTCAGGCACTCTTAAACTGCGGGCCTGGATCGCTGCGGCCGGAGTGCTGGTCCTGTTGATTGGCGCTGCTTTCGCGGTATGGCTGGCAAGCGCCATCCGCCGTACCTCGGCGCCACTGGCACACTTGGCGCGGGCCATCCGTGGGCTCGCCGCTGGCGACGCCTTCGTCAGCATTCCGTCTGGACATCGACAGGCTGAAGTCGACAATATTGCGTCAGCGGTCGAGGTATTTCGCGAGCATGCGCTTAAGCTCGATCAGCTGCAATTTGAGGCAAACCTCGCTCGCCTGAACGAACGAAATCTGTTGGCTGCTCAACTCGCCCGACTCGCTGGGGTACTCGATGAGCAGGCACGTCAGCGTCTGGAGCACGATCTAGTCGAACAAGCCGCGCGCCCAGACGCGTCCGACTCCGGCGTTCAGGTCGAGGGCGCACTGCCCCGCGCCCTGCGCCACATGACCGATCGCATCATCACTCAGCAAAGCCACCTGAGTGCCGTCCTGGCTGAGCGTACCGCTGATCTGGAAATCGTCAGGCAGGCGCTTGCCGAACGCATGCAGTTGAATCGGCTGCGGGAAGAGATCGCCATCGCGCGCGACCTGCAGCTGACCTATCTTCCGGATGTATCCGAGGCTCAAAGCCTGCTGCCGGGCATTGATCTGCACGCGCTGATGCGACCCGCGAAAGAGGTGGGCGGCGACGTGTACGATTTTCGGCGCCTGGATGAGCAACGTCTGATGCTGATTATTGGAGATGCGTCTGGCAAGGGAATACCCGCCGCCATGTACATCCTCATGTGTCGCATTCTGTTGCAGACGGCGGTCGGTATTCTGGGATCGACGGCGCAAGCACTTAGGGTGGCTAACGACGCCCTGTCGCGTGACAACGATGCCATGGTGTTCACGACGGCCTTCGTCGCGATCCTGAACCTGCCAACAGGCGAGCTGACCTATACCAATGCGGGTCACAACAAACCCCTCATTCGTCGAGCCAATGGCCAGGTCGAAGCCCTGTCGGGTGCGCACGGCGTACTGATGGGGGTCGCCGAGGGCTTCGACTACCAGGAAGCAAAGGCGTTCATCAGCCCCGGCGATACCCTGCTGCTGTATACCGACGGTGTCACCGAAGCCCATGCGCCCGACGACAACCTGTTCGGCGAGAACCGTCTGATATCAAGCCTGACGGAAGCTGCCGCAGGCAACGCCGCAGAGACGGTTCAGGCCTTGATTGAAGCGGTCGACGCGTTCAGTGCAGGTCGTGAGCAGTCGGACGACATCACGCTGACTGTGCTGCGTCGGCCACTCGCAACCTGAGCGCGGCTGTCAGCCTCGTACCATCACGAAATCGTAATCGAGGGTGTAGTAGTCACGGGTGAGCGTCTTGCCGTCCGGTGCCTGACCCGGCGCCTGATGGACGAAGTCGGCAATCAGCGAGGGGCGCACGCCAAAGACCGCGTCGCCGTCCAGATTCTTGCTCGTCCGGTCAAAGATGTGCGTCACGAGCGGCAGAAAGCCTTCAGCGCGGATACGAAAATGCAGGTGCGCCGGGCGCCAGGTGCGACCTGTGGTCGCTCTAAGCATGCGGATCGCCGTACCGTCCTGGGGAATGGGGTAATCAACCGGAAGCACTGACCAGAACGAATACACGCCGTCTGCGCCAGTGGTCAGCAAGGCGCGGGCCCAGGGTCCAGTCTTGTCCAGATCTTCCTGAACATCGTAAAGACCGCGTTCATCAGAGTGCCAGACGTCAATCAGCACATTGGGAACCGGATTGCCCTCGGTATCCAGAATCCTGCCTCTGGCATACATGGGAGTCCCTGCCGCCCCACCACTGATATCAGCGCCCATGTCGAAGCGCGGCGCCTCTTCAAGCAGAAAAGGACCCACCAGGGTTGGTTCGGTGGCATGCAGCGGGCGCTTGTAGTCTTGCGTAACCGTCAGCATGGACAGACCCAGGGCATCGGAGAAGATGACGAACTCATTGCGCCCCGGAAAGCACCACTTACCGGTCTCTTCCAGAAAGCCCATGAGAAAGTTCCACTCCTGCCCCGTGAGCTTGACCTCGCGAGCGAACCCGTGCAGGTGCTTGATCAGTGAGAGCATGATCTCGCGCAGGCGCGGATCAGGAGTTGCCTCATAGCGCTTGAGAACCTCTGCAGTGATGAGGTCGGCGGCATCGTAAATATTTTCGATCGTGTGGGCGGACTTGGATCGATCATTCATGAGATCTTCCCCTGTTTAAACGTTACGGACGATGGCTGAAGTCTGTGGCCCGAGCCAGCAGATCTTTCAAGTCGGGCTTGAGCCGAAACTTGGCAATTTTCATGGACCCGGTGTGCGGAAGGCTGTCAACCAGTACCAGATAGCGCGGCTGCTTGAGCGGCGCCAGACGCGCACAGGCGTACGCGCGGATATCCGCCAGTGAGGGTTTGACACCGACTCGGCCAACCACCGCCACCAGCACTTCTTCTTCGCCCAGTTCGGAGGGAACACCGAGCGCAGCGCATTCAAGCACATCAGGGTGACTGCCCACGACGGAATCGATCTCGGCGCCCGAGATATTCTCGCCGCGCCGCCGAATGATGTCCTTGCGACGGGTGTAAAAAAAGAAGAAATCGTCGTCATCGCGCCAGCCCAGGTCACCGGTCAGAAACCAGCCGTCTCGAAAGCTCGCCTGGGTCTGCTCGGCGTCTCGATAGTAGCCCTGCATCAGCGTGGGAGTCTTGACCGCAATCTCGCCGATCTGGCCGCTCGCGCAGTCCTCACCATCGTCGTCCGTGATGCGCACCTGTGGACGTTCAATCGCCGGGTCGGGGTGTGGCGATATACGGCCCATGCTGCCAAGCTTGCGCGGACCCGGAAACGGATTGCTCAGCACACCCGGGATCTCGGTCATGCCATAGCACTCAATCAGGATCGGAACCTTGAAGCGATGCGTAAAGGTGTCGAGCAGGTCCTGGTTGAGCGGCGCCAAAAACATCTTGGCAATGCAGTGTGATGCGTCAAACTCTTCAATGGGCCGGCGCGACAAAATCGCAGCCGCTGACATGATGACGTTGACTTCGGTCGCGCGATAGCGCGCCGCATCACGCCAGAAACTGGAGGCAGAGAATTTCCGAATGAGTATGAGCGTTCCACCGCAGGTAATCGCACCGCCCAGCGAATACATCAGCGCGTTGATGTGAAAGAGGGGCAGAACGCACATCACGCGCTCACCCGGCTGCAAATACATGCGCAGCACGAACGCCTCGGCGGTCAGCAGGTAGGTTCGCTGACTGTGCATGACCCCCTTGGGAAAACCCGTTGTGCCCGACGTGTACAAGATGAGGGCGGTGTCGTCGGCCCTGCCCTCGTAAGTGTTCCTGTCGGGCACAGCATGATCCCACTGGGCACTCAATGGCGCCTCGCTTTGCGAGGCGTCGTCGTACATCAGTACCCAGGGCGCGGGCTGAATGGCTACCACCGCCTCGCGTACCCGACCCTGCGCCTCGGGTGAACAGATAACGCCACTGACAGCCGCATGTTCGAATATGTAGCGGGCGTCGCGGACCTCAAATTCAGGGTTGCTGGGGACGATGATTGCCCCAAGGCGGGCGCAGGCAATCAGAAGGACCACCGTACCGGGGTGGTTATACGCCATCAGCCCGATGCGGTCACCCTTGCCGATGCCTCGTGCTTTCAACCAGCCAACGGCCTGGTCAACGCGCCGCGCGCATTCACGCCAGGAGACGATTTGGTCTTGGTACTCGAGCATGGGCGCATCACCCAGTACCGCACACCGTCGCGCAAAGAAGGCGGCAATAGAAAAGTCGTGCGGATCGAAGCGCTGTAAAACCTCTAGGGGCGGCAGCGAGCCGGACGCTTGGGGCGAAAGGCTATGCATCGCTTGGATCCGGGCCGTCATAGCGCATGGCCTGCTCAGCCGCCGCAGCCAGCTTGAAACCGATGGGACGGCTTTGTTCTTCGAGCAGATGCGCTACCAGTGAGGCTGTCCTGGCCAGCAGCGGAATGCCACGCAGCGCGCCCGCAGGAAAGCCGGCATCGAGCAATACCGCCGGAATGGCCGCCGACACATTCATCGGGAACGGGCGACCGTAGACGGGTTGCACCTCGGCGGCCAAGACGCGCAAGGCAGCAACGTGATCACCGGAGATGTCCCAGGCGTCGGCCAGTTGCAGCAGCTTGTCGGCACGCGGATCACCTCGCTTGTGAACGGGATGCCCAAACCCCGGCAAGGCCTGCTTATTCGCGCGCAGTGATTGCAAAGCCTCGCGGGCCAGCTCAGAAAGCGGTCGACCCGTCTCGCGTGCCTGCGCGAGCAGGCTGATCAACAATTGGCCCGCAGTCTCCGAGGCGCCCAGAATCACCGGCCCGCAGCCTGCAAGTCCGGCCGCGACGGCGCCTTGCATGGCGTCTGGTGCCGCCGCTAAGGTCATGCGCGCGGCCTGCACCGAGGGAACGAGTCCATGCTCGGCAATGGCGATCAGGGTGGCGTCGGCCGCTCGGACCAACTTTGCGTCGGGTGACGTTCCAGTGAGCAAGAACAGAAAGTACGCGGTAAACGACTGCTGTCCGATCACATCCCGACAGAGATCGAGACCCCGAACGATGATGCGGTCAGGCTCGACGCGAGCCATGTGGCTGGCTCCCGAAGCCGTAAAGGCGCTGGAAACAGATTGGTTCATGGATATTGACTCTTGAATGAAAAACCCCGGGCATGGCGAGGCCCGATCGGTATAGATTATGCACCGCCCAATTGATCCGGTTTGCCCAAAGGCGCCGGCCCTGGACAAGACAGCTTCATGCCCAGTGTGAGACCCGACCCCCAGGGCGGCTGTCCGCGAAGAGGGCCCCCCTCGCATGCGGATAATCCATCCAGTGCTTCGTTCGGGGTTATCATGGGCGTTAGCCTTCGGGGCCCAAGCCCGATGTCGCGTCGCAAGACCGTGCGACAGACCGTACCGATACCTACAGACCGGAGACCCCATGAACAAGAGACCGTTTCTTAAAGCGCTGGGTGGAAGCGCGCTACTGGCCTCGCCGCTGGCGTCATTGCATGCCCAGCAAAACCGGCCTATCCGCGTTGGCAGTTCGCTCTCCTTGACGGGCCCGTTGGCCGGCACCGCCGTCATGCACAAGATCGCGGCCGAGATCTACATCGAACTTACCAACAAGGCGGGCGGATGGCTCGGACGCCCGATCGAATGGATCGTGAAGGATGATCAGTCCAAGCCCGATCTGGCCCGTACGCTGTATGAACAATTGATCACGGGCGACAGGGTCGATTTGCTGATGGGCCCTTATGCGACGGCCAATACCCTGTCGGCGATGGGCGTGGCACAACGCAACAACAAGGTCTTGATCAGCAATTCGTTCGGCATTCCATCGTTGGCGAAATACGACATGCACTTTCCCGGCTACGTCATGGGATTCAACCCGGGCGAAACCGTTCCCAATACCCTGCTGGACGCCATCAAGGCCGGAGGGCAAGACCCCAAGTCTGTAGCCCTGGTAACCAGCAAATTCCCATCTGTTGTATTCCTATCGGTCGGTGCGCGCGAGGTGTTTAAAAAGCGCGGACTGCGCGAGGCCTTGTGGCTCGAGTGGGAGTTCGGCAATCGGGAGTTCGGCCCGATCGCCGCTCGCCTGAAGGAGGCCAACGCCGACGTTGTCTGGATTGGCTCGATCGGCCCTGAAAGCATCCAGCTGTTGGAAGCGATGGCGAAGATCGACTACAGACCCAAGGTGCACTTTCACCTGTACCCAACCCCGGGGCCGCTGGCGAAGTCTCCACTGGCTGCGAATGCCCTGAGCGTGACGACCTTCGAGCAGCACCCGCCGTTTACCAATCGACCTGCTTACGCAGAGGCTATCCGTATTTACAACGAGCGGGCAGCAGCGGCCAACCTGCCAGACACCAACTTTGAATTGCAGCCTGCAAACGCCTACGCAGGTTGGGAGATTCTCGGCGCTGGGATCAAGGGATCAAACAGCCTGGATGACCGAAAGATTGCCGACTGGCTCAAGGCAAACCGTTTCGACACCATCGTAGGCAAACTCCGATTTGATGGTCAGAACAACTACGGTGATGACCTCAATCGCATCAAGCAGCTGCAAAACGGCAAATGGGTCGTGGTTCATCCATCCGATTTTGCGATGCCGGGTTCGAAGCTGCAGGCCTAGGTCGGTCATTGTTTGGTCGACGTCAAGCGGCCCCGTCGCTCGCGGGGCCGCCTGATTGACTTTATGCCCAGCTCAACGCTGATTCTTCAATCGCTGGCCTCCGGTCTGTTCATCGGGTCCCTGTACGGGCTCATTGGGCTTGGTCTCGGTTTGGGCTGGGGACTGCTGCGCGTCATCAACCTCACACACTTTGCCTGGGCGTTCCTGGCTGCCTACATCACTTACGAGCTGCGAACACGGCTGGGGCTGGATCCCATCTTGGCTCTGGTGTTGCTGGTGCCCCTGTTCGCGCTGTTGGGCATGGGTCTGCAGGCGCTCACAGCGCGCTTCGCGATCACCCCCTTCAGTTCGCTGCTCGCCACCTTCGGACTCACGGCCGCCGTCGAGGCTCTGCTGCAACTGATCTGGAGCGCCGACTTTCGCCGTATGTCGTCGAGCTATGAGGAGCACAAGGTCAGGCTGGGAACGGTGGTGCTCAATCAGGCCGAACTCATCACTGTTTTTTTGGCCTTCAGTCTGGCTGCGGCAGTCTGGTGGATGCTGAACCGTACCGATGCCGGCAAGGCGATGCGGGCTGCAGCTGAAGACACCCAGATTGCAACGGCCTTCGGCATTGACGCCAAGCGCTTGTCTCTGGGCCTGGCGGGGGTGTGTTCCGCTCTCGCAGCGTGCGCCGGGGTATGCATCGCACTCACGTTTACCCTGGCACCTTCGCAAATCTATGCCTGGGTAGGCGTGGCATTTGCTGCCGTGATGATGGGACGGCTTGCGTCGGCGTGGTCACCTCTCTTCGCCGGCATCATCATCGGTCTGAGCGAGGCCCTCACCATGGCCCTCATCGCGCCCACGTGGGCACCGCTCGTGGCGTTTACCTTGCTCATCGTCATTCTCGTCCTGAGGCCAGTCCGTGACTAGCCCCAAAGGTTTTGCCGCCGCCGCCGTGGTGCTGTCGGGTCTGGCGATCGCACCCTACGCCGGCATGCCAGTCCATGTGCAATCGCTGGCCTATCTGTTTTTTTTCTGGATCACACTGGCCACCAGCTGGAATATTTTGTCCGGCTATTCGGGTTACTTTTCGTTTGGACATGGAGCTTTCTTCGGCGCGGGCATGTACGCCATGGCCAATCTTGCGACCAAGCTCAATTGGCCATTTTTGCCCTCGGCGCTCATGTCGGGCCTGCTCGCTGCCCTATTGGCACTTGCGGTGGGTGCCGTGGTCTTCCGGCTCAGGACCATCCGCGGCGAATCGTTCGCGCTGATCACACTCGCCACCACGTTTGTGCTGGCCACCATCATTGTGAACACACCGATCGATGGTGGGCCTGGCGTTTACCTGATGGGCGTCGATATTCCAGCGCTCGGGCCCGTAGCGGCGTCGACGTTTTATTACCTGGGTCTGATCGTTGCGTCGGCCACCGTGTTCATCGGTTGGTGGCTCCTGCGCTCGAGTTTCGGTCTCGCGCTCCTCGCCATCCATGACGACGAGGATGTGGCGGAAGTCCATGGCGTGAGCACCTTTCGCCTGAAAATGGCGGCCTTTGCGCTTTCAAGTTTCATCGCCGGCGTCATGGGCTCGATTCAGGCCCTCTATGTGTCTTACGTCACGGTCTCCGAAACGTTCAACATTACCGTCCCGTTGACCGTCGTCTTGATGAGCATTCTTGGGGGGAGCCGACACTGGGCGGGACCCATGCTGGGGGCAATTCTGATCACGCTCCTCACCAGTCTGTCGACCGGCAGCGATATCGCGCTCGTGGCGAAGGCCCTCACCGGCGTCGTGCTGACGGCCGCTGTGCTGCTGATGCCCAGTGGCATTCTCGGTGCCTGGCTGGGACGCCGCAGACGACAGGCGATGGCCGACGGTACGATCGCCTCCGAGACCACCCAGCACGCGCTTCGTCGTCCCGAAAGCACGCGTTCGCCCGACGAGACAAACACAGACCTCTCAGCGTCGACTGGCACCGCTCGACCGACGAGCTCGGAGTCGGCACGGTCCAGAGCTGACACGGAGGTGGTGTTGCGAGCCCGCGGCCTCACCAAACATTTCTCCGGCATCAGGGCACTTCAGGGCGTGGACCTGAGCCTGTATCGCGGCGAAATTCTGGGTCTGCTGGGCCCTAACGGCTCGGGTAAGTCGACCTTCATCAATGTTGTGAGCGGCCACTACAAACCCACAGCCGGCTCATTCACGGTCATGGGGCAAGAGTGCGCAGGCCTTGCTGCTCACGCCATCCGCCACCGTGGCGTCTCCCGCACCTACCAGATTCCCCGCCCCTTCTCCGGGCTGACGGCGCTGCAAAATGTCAGCCTTGCCGCTCAGTATGGCGCGGGACGCCTGCGTGGCGCCGAAGCCCTGCAACAGGCGCGTCGCTGCCTTGAATTCACGGAGCTTGCCGAACGCGCCGACTTTCTCCCGGACGAACTCAATCTTCATCAACGCAAGTTTCTGGAGCTTGCGCGCGCCCTTGCAGCGCGTCCGTCTGTCATTCTTCTCGACGAAGTGCTTTCGGGGCTCACCCCGTCTGAAATCGCCTCGGCGGTCCAGACCATTCAACGGATTCGTGATCAAGGTACCTCAATCGTTTTCGTGGAGCATGTGATGAGTGCGGTCATGGCGCTATCGGACCGTCTGGTGGTGCTCGACCAAGGACGGGTCATTGCCGAAGGCGCTCCGCGCGATGTCATGGCGCGGGATGTCGTCATCCGAGCCTATTTGGGCGAAGACTCCAAGGTGGCCTGAGCATGCTCGACATCCGTGATGTTCAGGTGAAATACGGCGCAGCGCCCGCCATTTGGGGCCTGAGCATACGTGTCATGCCGGGCGAGCTGGTGTCGGTGATTGGACCCAACGGGGCGGGCAAGACCACGCTGATCATGGCCGTCATGGGCTTGAATCGCTTGTCCGCCGGAGAAATCGTTTGGGAGGGCACCCGTATCTCGGACCTGCCCCCGCATCGTTTATGCGAACGCGGCGTTGCCCTGGTGCCCGAGAGCCGCCGACTTTTCACCGGACTGACGGTGCGCGAAAACCTTGAACTGGGGGCCATGCACCCGCGTGCCCGGCAGAGCCGGGCGCGCAGCCTTGAGCAAGTCTGTGAACTGTTTCCTGCTGTGCGGCAGAAACTCGAGCAGACTGCAGGTACCCTGTCAGGTGGCCAGCAGCAAATGGTGGCCATCGGCCGGGCGATGATGGCGTTGCCCAAACTGCTTCTGCTCGATGAGCCCTCTCTGGGACTGGCTCCTTCCATTGTGGGCGATATGTTTCGTGCCATTCAGGCGATCCATCGAGAGGGTACTGCCATCATGTTGGTCGAGCAGAATGTCAGCCGCGCGCTCGCAATCTCGTCGCGCACCTACGTGCTTGAGAACGGACGGGTCGTTGCCGATGGACTGTCGTCCGAACTTGCCCAACGCGACGAGATTCGACGAGCCTACCTCGGCCTCTAGCGCACCTGAATCCGGTACAGGTAATCAACCAGGCCGAGCACCCTCGCCCTGACAACTGCTTCGGGGTTGTAAGGCAGTTCGCCCCAATACTCGGCCGCCTCGGTCCGATAGACCTGACCCCAGATCGGCATGTCGCGTCCGCCGTGCGCGGTAATCGTCGAACCCTCGATCGATTCAAAGACCCGCGCGATCGGAAAGACGCCGCCGTTGGCCTTGGCCAGTCTAGTGAGATCGGGAGGCGACTTGCGCAAGAGTTCCACATACGGCCCAGCGCCACGGCCGTCACTGCCATGACAGTTCACACAATTCGCCTGATATTCGCGTTGCCCGGCATCGAGTTTGGCACCGCCTCTGACCTGCGCGTGTGACGGCAGACTGGCAAGCGTTGACACAGCCAAGCACAAGCCAAGCAAAGTGGCTGATTTCATCATGACGGAGTTCTCCTTGAATCGGATATCGGGCTTCGCCTGATCGGACGCGAACAGAGCAGTGGTCCTTCAATCCGAACCCGATGCGCCCTTAGGATGGAGACATCCCAGCGCCGGCACCTTGACGAGATTCAAACCGTCGACAGCCCGAACGGGCAACGGCGACGAGCTTTGACCACGGTGCGGTCGCACAGACACGGGCTACGCTCGTGAAGATACGGTCGTGGCGCCGCAATCCCCGGTCGTTAAGCCAAGGACTGCGCGCTCACGCCACCGCACTGAGAACCGGACTCGGCCGTCGACAAGTCAACCACCGAGCACTTCGCCCCTGGACGGACTTAAGCGATCAACACCTGCAGGTGCATGCTCGAGTGAGTCCAGAGAACCCCACTGCCCGAGGGAGCGGACGTCCATCCGGCAGCGTCCGAAAAGCTCACCTGATCGCCCGCATCCTTGAAGACCGTAAACTCGCCGGGCGATGCGGCCGCAGCGCCGTCGAACTGAGCCATCATCCAGCTGGATGACAACAGCAGCGTGACATCAGGGGTTCCGCGCAGATCGATGGCCTCGATGCCGCGCACCTGATCGGCGGTCAGGGCCGAGAGGTCGATGCTGGTCGATCCCGAGTCTGCGAGCAGCGCCAAGGTATCGACGCCCAGGCCTCCATCGACAAACAGAGGTACTGCATCATCGAGTCGATCCAGGTTGTCTCGATTGACGACGACTTGATCGTCACCCAAGCCACCATAAATTACGTCGGCACCACCACCACCCACCAACGAATCGGCTCCGTCACCACCCACGAGCAGGTCTGCACCTGCTCCGCCCAGCAGGGTATCGTCGCCACCCAGACCGCTGAGGGCGTCGGGACCGTTACCACCCTCGAGTCGATCGTTGCCACCACCCGCCGAATCGTCATTGACAATCGATGCTGCTGCCCTATCGATCAACAGACTTTGCGCGGCGTCCGATAAGCCGGTCAGGGTCAACACAAACGACTCGAGACCTTCCACCGTTCCGTCATGGGCCACATTCACCCTAACCGTTTTGCTCGTCTCGCCTGTCGCGAAACTGGCCACGCCCGACGGCAACACTCCCCCTGCGAAGTCATCAGCCGAGGCGGGATTCACCCCTGCGCCTGCAACGCTCCAACTGACGTCGGTCGCTGCCGTGGCCGAGCCACTGCGCGTGATGACAAAGTCAAAGGCCGCTGGGCCTGAAACCGTACCCTCACCGAGCGAGGCGTTCGAGATAGCTACCGAAATACCGCTGTCGTCATCAACGATCTTGCCTGCCAGCGCCGCCGGTGACGCAAAGCCGAACGCATTGATGCCCACCGTAAAGGTTCGATCAGCGTCCGCTTGCCCGTCATGCTGAGCCTGAATGCCGAGGATCACACGGGACTCACCCGCCGCCATCGTCACCGTCCCGGTGCGCCCTGCGGCGAACCAGCTGGCCACCTGAGTCGGATTCGTCTGCGATACACCGGTAATGTCGTAATTGATCACCAGGGGTGACGAAGCATCACCATTACGGATGATCTCGTAGCTCAACCACCCACCCGAGGCTGTGCCTTCGCGCACCGTGCCCACGAGCTCGGAAAACTGCAGGCTGGCCCGGTCATCGTTGCGAACGCGACCCTGCACGGTCGACCCGGCGGGATCGATGTCGGCAATGTTGTCGGTACTTGAATCGGCTGGCAGCAGGCGAACCACAAAGTCTTCGTCGCTCTCGAAGCTCGTATCGGTGAGCACGTCAAAACTGATGGTTTTGATGCTCTCGCCAGCGGCGAACTCGACGGTTCCGCTGGTGATTGCTCCAACAATGTCCGTGACCGAGTTGGGCGACAGATCTGCCTTCGTCAGCGGGTTGTCGCCGAATCCGACCACTTCCCAGTTGACCGCGGAGGCACGGGAGAGATCCCCGACACGCGACACGGTAAAGCTGTAGCTGGTAACCCCAGAATCGCCTTCGAACTGGCTCGAGGAGAAACTGTTCGTCACCGACAGCGTCACCAAGGAATCATCATCAACAATGACGGCCTTGGCGACCGATTCAACGACATCGGCGTTGTTGGCGCCGGTGATTCTCAGACGGAAGCCCTCGTCACCGCCGTATACGCCATCGCCGCGAATAGCCACCGAAATCGTCTCGCTGGCCTCACCGTCGCTGTCGATACGCAGCCGAACGCTGTCGGAGCCAAAACCTTCGGAGAAGTCGTCAGCATTGGCTGGACGCTGGCCGAAGCCCTCAACCGTGTAATAA
>JBIKMC010000060.1:0-14219 GCA_044359405.1 Burkholderiaceae bacterium | reverse complement strand
TGGCCGACCGACTGCGGGGTGCCGTTGAGCCGTCCGCTGCGTGCCAGCCAGGTGGTCAGACCAAACAGCGCGAAACTGGCCACCAGATAACCCGCCGTGAAGCGGGCGTCAATGAGTTCGCCAATGGGCCGCTGGGCAACCACCCGAAACAACATCGCCGGCAGGGCAAACCAGAACACGAAGGCGTTGATGCCCTCGACCGCCTTGTCGGGCAACATGCGTCGCGCCGCCGCGACATAGCCGCAGAAGACCAGCGCGAAAACGGGCAGGGTGACCTCAAGAACGGAAAGCATAGACTGGGAAGTGTATCGGTTTTGCTGCAAAATCTAGGCTTGTTTCACCGATTCAGGTCTTATCTTGAAACGCTTTATTGCGCCGGTCTTGGCTGGTCTTCTCTGCGCCTTCGCAGCACTGTCCGCAGGCGCCAGCCAGCCCGAGCTGGTCTTCGTTCTCAACTCGCGTGATGCAACCGTCTCACTGATCGACAAGGCCAAGCGTGTCGAGATTAGTCGCCTCACGGTCGGTAAAGAGCCCCATCACCTGTACCCCACGCCTGATGGTCGTTCGCTCATCATCGGTAACGCGATGAGCGATGACCTTATCTTTGTTGATCCGGTCACTGCGGCGGTCCAGCGTCGGGTTGCCGCCGTCGATGATCCTTATCAGCTGGGTTTCTCGCCTGACCGCCGCTGGTTTGGCGTTGCCGCGTTACGCCTTGATCGCGTTGATCTCTATCGGCACGACAACGGTGAGCTCAAGCTGGCCAAGCGCATGACCCTGCCTAAAGCGCCCAGCCATCTGTGGTTCTCGGCCGACAGCAGCATGGTGTTCGTCACCCTGCAGGACAGCGGTGAGATCGCAGCCATCGCGCTTCCCAGCATGGAGATCGCCTGGAAGATGAGAACCGGCAGCCAACCGGCTGGCATCGTGGTCACTCGCGACGACCGTTATCTGCTGGTGGGTGTCATGGGTGAAGACTATGTGGACGTCATCGACTGGCGTGAGCGCAAGCGCGTAAAACGAATTGTCACCGGTAAGGGGGCCCACAACCTGCGCGGGGCGGGCGACGGTCGGCATGTGTTCGTCAGCAACCGCGTCGCCAACAGCATTTCGCGCATCGATCTTCAGACCATGTCGGTGGTTGACACGATCAACGTTCCCGGTGGGCCCGACTGCATGGAGCTCACCGCCGACGGCCGGTTTCTGTGGGTCACGCAGCGCTTTGCGCGGCAGGTGGCGGTCATCGACCTGAACGAGCGGCGTATCGTCGACACCATCACGGTGGGACGTTCACCACACGGCATCTTCTTTCGCAATCGCGCGCCGCTGATGTAGCGGTTGCCGGGCGGAACCGAAGCGCAAACGCATGCTGGGTCGCAATTCAGCCTGGGGTCTGCGATTGGGCAAGCTGATGTCCGCGCTAATGGTCGCTTTCGTTGGCCTGACAGCCCTCGCTACGGCGCAGGCCAGCGCAGGTGGGGGCGGCGCGGGCGGGGGTAGTGCGGGCAGCGCGCAACCATGCCGCGGTCAGCTGTACCTCACGCTGGACACCGGCAATATGCGACACGCTGACCTGATCGCCGACATTCTCAAACGTCATCAGGTTCGCGCCACGTTTTTTCTGGCCAATGAGGCAACGCCCAGGGGGGACTACTCGCTTGATTCAACCTGGGCGGAGTATTGGCGGGCGCGGGTCACCGAGGGGCATGCGTTCGGCAGTCATACCTTTGACCACGTTTATCTTCGCGAAGGATCTGCGGCGCAACGGACCGGGGCCGCATTCATGGCCAGACCCGAGTTCGGACAGCAGGCGGGTCGCGATCTTCGCTGGAGCGGTCCTGAGCTCTGTACCGAACTGCGCCGTGTTGAGGACCGTTTTCGCGCATTGACGTCCCGGGGGCTGGATCCGATCTGGCGAGCCCCTGGTGGCAGAGCGCCCGCCAGCGCAATGCGCTCGGCAGCCGAATGTGGTTATGCCCATGTGCACTGGGCCGCAGCCGGTTTTTTGGGCGACGAGTTGCCCTCTGACCGTTTTCCCAACGATCGCCTTCTGGCTCAGGCGCTGGCCAACATCCGGGCCGGCGATATCCTCATGGCGCATCTGGGCATCTGGTCACGCAAAGACCCCTACGCGCCTATGCTTGACCCACTTATTGCCGGGCTCAAGGCGCGAGGCTTTTGTTTTGCAACCATTCCTGAACACCCAGACTATCGGATCAAGCACTGATGTTCGATTTTCTAACTGACTTCATTGCGGTCGCCCAGCAGTGGCTACATGAGTCCCTGATACAGCCTTTGTTGTACGCGCTGGGCCTGATGAAATACAACGACATGGCCTTTGATGCCCTTGAATGGGTCATCATCGGTGCGCTTGAAATCCTGCTGCTGGCCATCGTGCTGGGAGCGCTTGAGCGCCGCTATCCAGCCGAGCCGTCCGCCGGACGGGTCGAGTGGCGGGTCGATGTGCTGTACACCGCGCTCAGGCGTCTGGGGGTGGTGCCACTGATGGCTTTCGCGCTGCTGGCTCCCCTGGCCGATACCCTTGAGGCGCAGCTCAGGCTGGCGGGGCTGTCACGGCTGCAGATCGATCAGTTGTGGCCTGGGGTGACCGATGTCGCCTGGATCAGTTTTGCCCTGTATCTGGTGATGCTTGACTTTGTCGATTATTGGATGCATCGAGGCCAGCACCGACTGCGCTGGTGGTGGTCGCTGCACGCCGTGCACCATAGCCAACGCCAGATGACTTTCTGGACCGATGACCGCAATCACCTCATCGATGACCTCATTCGGGATGGCATCCTCGCCGCGGTTGCTTTACTGATTGGTGTGGCGCCTGGTCAGTTTATTGCCATCGTGGTGCTCTCGCGGCTGGTGCAGAGTCTGCAGCATGCCAACCTGCGCTGGCGTTTCGGCGTGGTGGGTGAACGCATGCTGGTCAGTCCCAGTTTTCACCGGCTTCATCATGCGGTTGATTACGGTCATGATGGTCCGGCGCGAGGATGCAATTTCGCGGTGCTGTTTCCAGTCTGGGACGTGATTTTCCGGACCGCTGACTTTCGCGCGGGTTTCGTGCCTACCGGTATCCGAGACCAGGTTGAAGGCAGGGACTACGGCAGTGGGTTCTGGACGCAGCATGTCTTGGCGTTGCGCCGTATGCTGGGTAGAGGCTGAGGGGGCGACATGGGTTTCGGCATCATCATCATCGGCGATGAAATTCTGTCGGGGCGACGCGAAGATAAACATCTGGCCAAGGCGATCGAACTGTTGTCAGCGCGAGGCCTGCAGCTGTCCTGGGCGCGCTATCTGGGTGATGACCGCGAGCGCCTGATCAGCCTGCTGCGTGAGACCTTCGCCAGTGGCGATATCGTGTTCTCGTGCGGTGGCATCGGCGCTACGCCTGACGATCACACGCGCCAGGCGGCCGCAGCCGCACTCGGGCTTGAGTTACAGCTGCACCCTGAGGCGGCACGCCTCATCACCCTGCGCACAGCCGAGATGGCCGCTGACGGACGCGCCAAGGCGGATATGTCGCTACCCGAGAATCAACAGCGTCTGAAAATGGGCGAGTTTCCGGTGGGGGCTGACATTATTCCTAACCCCTACAACCGTATTCCCGGTTTCGAGATCCGTCAGCACTTCTTTTTTCCCGGGTTTCCAGTGATGGCCTGGCCCATGATGGCCTGGGTTCTCGACGAGCGCTTCTCGCACCTGCATCATCAGCAGGTACTCGAGGAACGATCCTTCCTGGTCTACGAGTTGGCTGAATCCACCGCCACGCCGCTCATGGAGTCGCTTGAGCGAGAGTTCGCCGGAATCAAGGTCTTCAGCCTTCCGTCGGTGGGTGAGGATGGAAGCCGTCGCCACATTGAGCTGGGTGTCAAAGGACCGACCGCATCCCTGGAGGCCGCGTTTCATAAGCTCAGGGCCGGCGCAGCTGCTTTGGGTGGCGAAGTTGGCGCCGAGCAGCCCGCGCGCGGTGCGGCTCGCGCATAATCAACACATCAGGCCGCTGTGGATGGTCGGCGGCGGTGCAGTCCCGAGGCGGGCTCAAGGTTCGCCCAGCTTGAGGAGGATGACGCGATGAATATGCCTGCCGAGCCGCTGCTTCGCGCGGTATCACTCGATGACAAGTACGCGGCGACCGAAGGTCAGGTCTATCTCACCGGCACTCAGGCGCTGGTCCGCCTGCCCCTGATGCAGCGCCAGCGTGATCTGGCGGCCGGGCTCAATACGGCAGGCTACATCTCGGGTTATCGGGGCTCGCCCATAGGCGCCTATGACCAGGCTCTGTGGAAGGCGCGGGCGCACCTCGACGCCCATCACGTCAAGTTCGTACCCGGTCTTAATGAAGATCTGGCGGCCACTGCGATCTGGGGTACCCAGCAGCTGCACTGCCAGCCGGGTGCACGTTATGACGGCGTATTTTCCATCTGGTATGGAAAGGGGCCTGGCGTTGATCGCAGCGGTGATGCCTTCCGGCATGCCAACCAGGCGGGCACGGCGCCACACGGTGGGGTGATCGCCATTGGCGGCGATGATCACGGTGCCAAGTCGTCCACGGTGGCCGCGCAGACCGATCACATCTTTATTGCGGTCTCCATGCCGGTGCTTGCTCCGGCCACCGTACAGGACTACATCGATCTGGGTTTGCACGGGTTTGCGATGTCGCGCTTTGCGGGTGTTTGGGTTGGCTTCAAATCAGTGACTGATTCACTGGAGACGGCCGGCATCGTGGATATCGCGCATGACCGTGTACGCACGGTTCTGCCCGGCGATGTCGAGCTGCCACCCGGTGGACTGAATGCGCGTTGGCCTGAAGAGCCCTTCCTCAAGATCGAGGAAAGGCTGATGCGTTACAAGCTTCCAGCGGCACTCGCTTACGCGCGTGCCAACCAACTTGATCGCCTGGCTTTGGGCCGCGCCGAGGACCGTCCTGCCCGGCTGGGTATCGTCTCCTCGGGCAAGAGCTGGCTTGATGTCATGCAGGCCCTGGCCGATCTGGGTATCGATCAGCAGGCTGCCGAGGCGGCCGGGCTCAGGGTGTACAAGGTGGCCATGCCCTGGCCGCTGGAGCCCACCGGTATTCAGCGCTTTGCCCGTGATTGCGAAGAGGTGCTGGTCGTCGAAGAAAAGCGGTCCATTATTGAGTCGCAGCTGAAGGAACACCTGTTTGCCGCCGCGGTTCGGCCCCGGGTCGTCGGTAAACGTGATGAACGGGGCGCGCCTCTGGTGCCTGAAGCGGGCGAGCTTACGCCCGCTTTGCTGGTTCGCCTGATTGCCGCGCGGCTGCGGCAATGGGCTGATCAAGCTGACAGCGATAGGGGCCGGCCCAGCGCGCAGCTGCTGGCTCGCATCGACGCCCGGCTTGCAGAGCTTGATGCCAAAGAGCGCAGCAGTCTTCGAGCTGTTCAGAGTATCGAGCGTATTCCCTATTTCTGTTCGGGCTGTCCGCACAACACCTCCACGCGTGTGCCTGAAGGCTCGCGTGCCAACGCCGGCATCGGTTGCCATTACATGGCCATCTGGATGGACCGGTCCACCGCCACGTTCACGCAGATGGGCGGCGAGGGCATGACCTGGGTGGGGCAGGCGCCCTTCAGTGAAACGCCGCATGTGTTTCAAAATCTGGGCGACGGCACTTACTTTCATTCGGGATCGCTCGCCATTCGGCATGCGCTTGCCACCAATACGGCCATCACCTACAAAATTCTCTTCAATGACGCGGTGGCCATGACAGGTGGCCAGCGGCACGACGGTCAGCTCACGCCTGATCGCATTGCGCAGCAGGTGCTTGCCGAGGGCGTGCAGAAACTGGTCGTGGTGACCGATGAGCCGCAAAAATATCCTTCGGGCTACTTCCCGGCGGGTGTGCCGGTACACCACCGCAGCGAGCTTGACGAGGTTCAGCGCCAGCTGCGCGAGTTCAAGGGCGTATCGGTCCTGATTTACGACCAGACCTGCGCAGCCGAGAAGCGTCGCCGGCGCAAGCGCGGCACCTATCCTGATCCCGAGCGTCGTGCCTTCATCAATGAGGCAGTCTGCGAGGGCTGCGGCGACTGCGGCGTGAAGTCCAACTGCGTGTCGATTGAACCGGTTCAGACCGAGTTCGGTCGCAAACGAGCCATCAACCAGTCATCCTGCAACAAGGACTTCTCATGCGTGAATGGCTTCTGTCCAAGCTTCGTCACACTCGAGGGCGCTCGTCCGCGTCGTGGTAAGGCGGGTGTGGTGCGTGATGATGCGGTATCGATCGCACTGCCCGAAGTGACGCTTCCGGATATTCAAGGCGCGTACTCCATGCTGGTCACCGGCATTGGCGGTACCGGCGTTATCACCATCGGTCAGATTCTGGGTATGGCGGCTCATCTGGAGGGCAAGGGCGTCACCGTGCTCGACATGGCCGGGCTCGCTCAGAAAAATGGTGCGGTGATGAGCTTTGTGCGCTTCGCGCGCTCGCAGGCCGAGTTGCACGCGCCGCGGATCGGGTTGGCGGCGGCCGACGCCGTTCTTGGTTGCGATGTGGTGGTCACGGCGGGGCGCGATTCGCTGGCGCGCATGATCGAGGGACGCACGCGCGTCGCGGTCAATGTGGCCGCCACACCGACGGCTGATTTCACACGTAACGCCGATTGGTCCTTTCCCTTGGATGGCATGCAGCAGAGCATCCTGACCGCGGCCGGTACGGGTAGAGTCGACTTTCTGGATGCCACTCGTCTGGCGACCGGTTTGTTGGGCGATGCGATCGCGGCCAATCTGTTCATGCTGGGGTATGCCTGGCAGAAGGGGATGGTGCCCGTATCGGCGCGCGCCATCGAGCGCGCCATCGAACTGAATGAAGTGGCTGTCGACCAGAACAAAGCTGCGTTCACCTGGGGGCGCCGTGCTGCGGTTGACATGAAGTCGGTCGCCGAGGTGGCAGCGCCGCCCAAGGCTATCCCGGTATCTCGACGCGTATCAGAGACTATCGATGAACTTGTCGCCCGGCGCATCGATTTCCTGACTGACTATCAGAATGAAGCGTGGGCGCGGCGCTTTGGCGCGGTGGTTGAGCGTGTCCGTGTAGCCGAGGCCAAGCTGGGCGCTCGCGCGACGCAGTCGTTGCAGGACATGCCCCTGACTGCCGCTGTAGCCCAGGGCTTGTTCAAGCTGATGTCTTATAAGGACGAGTACGAAGTGGCCCGGCTCTACACGCAGGGCGACTTTCTGCGCCAGGTGCATGAGCAGTTTGAAGGCGACATTCGCCTGAAGTTCCATCTGGCGCCGCCCTTGCTGGCCCGTCGCAACGCCAAGGGTGAGCTGTTCAAGTCAGACTACGGTCCCTGGGTGTTGAGTGTCTTCAAGATTCTGGCGCGACTGAAAACTTTGCGCGGCACCGCTTTGGACGTCTTCGGCTACACCGCTGAGCGTCGCATGGAGCGACGTCTGATTGACGACTATGAGGCGACCGTGAATGAGCTTCTACAGCGTCTGGATGCGCAGCGTTTGCCGCTTGCCGTACAGATCGCCGAGCAGGCTCAGCGCATGCGCGGCTTTGGGCATGTGAAAGAGCGCAATGTCGAGTCGGTGCTGCGCGATCAGGCGCAGCTGCTGGAACAGTACCGCACCTTGAAGGCCGATTCGCCGGCGGCGTTGGTGACGGCTGCCTGATTGGGCGATTAGCGGGGGCCTCAGCTGAGGCCACCCGCGTGCCGACTGATGGCTCAGGCAGCTTTCTTGGCGGAGCGGGCGTTGCCCTTGGCAGCGGCCGACATATTGACCTCGGCCATTTCCACGGCCTGCTTGGTGGCCTTGCTGACCTGATCAAACGCGGTGTTGGCAGCCGACATGGCTGACTTCACCAGGGTGACCATGCCCTCGCTGCCGACCGGAGCGGTCTTGGCGACGGCGTCCAGGGCGGCATACAGCTGGCGATTGCCGTCGGCGATCTGACGCTCAACCAGGCGGCCCAGTTCGCTGCCGGTTTCGTGGGCGATCTCGTACACGTGCCGGGCATACGACGCATACTTGTCGACGGCGGGCTGCATGGAGGTCGAGCCAATGTCGCTCAGCGACTTGACGTCTTTGGCTTCGAGCAGGGTGCGGACGGCTTCGGTGGACTCATCGATCGAGGCACGTGCGGCCTGCATGTTCAGGGAGGCCAGTTTTTCGAAACCGCTGATCGACGTGACGGCGGCGGCGTGCATCATGTCGACGGTGGCTTTGTGCATCTGCATAAACTGATCGGGGGTGGTAAGCATGTTAAACCTCAAGTTAAAGGGTGTCTGGGGAGGGAGAGGCAGCGATTGGTGCGCCGCACAAATCGAATTGTAATGGTCTCAAGGGTACTGTCAAGCTTTTTTGTTGCGGGGCAACAATTTTTGTGTGATATCTATAAGTAACTGAATAAATTGATGTTTGTCAGTATTTTTTACATGGAGTCGCGAGTCGGATATTGAGGTCTCGCTTGTGATCCCCTAAAAGAGTCATCATTTATGAGTCAAAAAACAACGGAAATACTGCAGCGCGACAATTACCGTTGGTCGGTAAGGCTCGATACCCGCTGGCTCGATAACGACATTTACGGTCACGTCAATAACGTCGTCTACTACGGTCTGTTCGATTCAGCGGTCAATCGCTATCTGATTGAAGCGGGGGCTCTCGATATTCATGGGGGTGAAGTCATCGGTTTGGTGGTCGAAAGCGGCTGCCGTTACTTTGCGCCCATGGCGTTTCCGGATATCGTCCAGGCCGGCGTGGGCGTCACCCGGGTGGGCAACACCAGCGTCAGCTACCAGGTCGGTTTGTTCCGCAATGACGATCTGGAGCCGGCCGCTCAGGGGCACTTCGTGCATGTCTACGTCGATCGGCAGTCCCGTCGTCCAACCAATCTTCCCGAGCGGCTCAGGCAGGCGGTCAGTGAGCTGACCTTCGATTGAATTCGGCTTTTTACGGTCGCTGCTCAGGACCGACAACAACAGGGAGATGCGTCCATGCAAATCAGTGCCGCCAGTATTGAAGCCGTTGATCATGCGATCCGGTCGCGCCGTTCGATTCGCGCTTTTCTGGACCGACCCGTGCCGTGTGAAACGGTTGCGGAGATTTTGGACGTTGCCAGCCGAGCCCCGTCGGGAACGAATACTCAGCCCTGGCAGGTTTACGTGTTGACCGGCGAGCCGCTGCGCCGCCTGTCAGATCGCATTGTGGCCGTCTACAACGATCGGGAGGAAGTGAGGCAGCACAAGGACGAATACAAGTACTACCCCGAAAAGTGGATTTCGCCCTTTATCGAGCGCCGCCGCAAGGTCGGCTGGGACCTTTACACGCTGTTGGGTATTGGGCGCGAAGATAAGTCCCGAATGCATGCTCAGCATGCTCGTAACTACCGCTTCTTCGATGCCCCGGTCGGTCTCATGTTCAGCATTCATCGCGTCATGGAGGTGGGCAGCTGGCTTGATTACGGCATGTTCTTGCAGAACATCATGGTCGCCGCCCGGGCTCGCGGGCTGGATACCTGCGCCCAGGCAGCCTTCATGCAGTTTCATCGCATCATCAGCGACGAACTCCAGATTCCGGCCGAACACATGCTGGTCTGCGGCATGTCGCTTGGTTACGCCGATCCCGATGCGATTGAGAACACGCTGGTCACCGAGCGGGAGCCGGTGTCCGGATTCGCGAAATTCAGCGGCTGGTAGCTGCTGTCGGCGGCCATGAGCGCCGCATCGAAATTGCGCCGGGGCGGTGCTGTCGGCGGCTATGAGCGCCGCATCGAAATTGCGCCGGGGCGGTGCTGTCGGTGGCTATGAGCGCCGCTTGCGGATCACGCCCGCTTGACGGGCTTCGCGATAAGCCCCAAGATTTCGTAATGTTCAGCCTCATTAATCGCTGGCAAAACTCTGAAATAAAAGAGTTTTTGCCTTGCCTCCAGCGACGGCTGGTGGCTTTGTACGGGTCTTGCTGCCTGGCCCTTCTGGGCCTTGCGGCATTTCAGGTGCCCGTTCTGGCCCAGGAGACTGCGCGTCCGGCGTCCGCCTTGAAGACGGCGGCGGACGGGTCGGCCACGTCGGCCGCTGAGGCCCGACCGCGGCCGGGCACAACCCGACCAGCGGCCCGGCCCTCGTCGGCAAGGACGGGCCAATCAGCATCCAGTCGACCAACCGATTCTCGCGCTGCCACCAGCCCGACGAATAGCGCCGCGGGCCAGAAGGCGAGGGGCAAGCGGCATCCTGTTGTGCAGGATGCGCGATCGGCGCGTCAGGCACGCCAGAGTAAGCCCGCTGCGGGGTCTGGAGCCCGTGCGGCCAAGTCCAAAGCCCGGGAGGGTAGTACCGCCACAGCCGGTCGAGCAGCCGCGGCGACGGCCACCGCGACAGGGGCGGCGGCCGCTGTGGCCATACCGCCACCCGAGAGGCCCTCCGTGGGGCAGACGATTGGACTTAATCGTACGCCCGATCCTCTGTCGCTGCATTCGTCGGTGGCCATGGTGACCGACGCGCAAACCGGTGATGTGCTGCTGCGTAAGAACGCCGGCGCGGTCTTGCCCATTGCCTCCATCACCAAGGTGATGACCGCGATGGTGGTGCTCGATGCCCAGCAGTCGCTCGATGAAGTGCTGACCATCTCAAAGGCCGATATCGACCGAGCCAAGGGCACGAGCTCACGATTGAGCCCAGGTGTGCAACTGAAAAGGCGCGAGCTGCTGCAGCTGGCGCTGATGGCTTCCGAAAATCGCGCAGCGAACGCGCTCGGGCGATATTATCCCGGCGGTCTGGCGGCCTTTGCGAGTGCAATGAACTTGAAGGCCAGAGAACTGGGTATGGCAGACTCGAGTTTTGCAGAGCCTACCGGGCTGTCCAGCAGCAATGTGTCGACCGCACGAGATCTGTCCATCATGGTGCGCCATGCGGGCAACTATCCGCTGATTCGCGAGATGTCCACGGCTAGTTCGCTCACCGTGCTGGCAGGCCGGCAGCAGATGAGCTTCTACAATACCAACCGGCTCATTCACAGTAGCCAGTGGTCGATCGGTTTGCAGAAGACCGGATACATCTCCGAGTCTGGCAATTGCCTGGTGATGCAGGCCCTGATCGATGGGCGGCCCATGATCGTGGTTTTGCTCGATGCGGCAGGCAAGCTGTCGCGGTTTGGGGATGCCCAACGCATCCGTGAATGGATCCGAAAAACTGACTCACCGTCGCAGCGTCTGACCCGACAGTCAGAACCGGGTCGGCCTCTGCGGGTGAGTTATCCGCTGGCTGGTGCGTCTTCGTAACCCAGCGATGCTGAGATTGCCGCGGCGGTGCGACAGACCCGGTCTATCCATTCGTCCTGAACAAAGTCCGCTGGTGCAGACACCGACAGACCGGCCACCAATCGACCACTGTCGTCGTGTATGCCGGCGGCGATGCAGCGTACGCCGAGTTCAAGCTCTTCATTGTCACGTGCATAACCACGGGCACGCACCAGCGCGAGCTCGCGCTCCAGACGGGGCAGGTCAGTGATGCTGTTGCGGGTGTGACCTGCCAGTCCGGTTCGGGTTGCGTATGTGCGCAGGCTGCGCAGATCCTCGACGCTTAAAAAAAGCTTTCCGACCGAGGTGAGATGTAGGGGAGCGCGTCCACCAACCGCTCGCACCACCTGCATGCCCGAGCGCTCCGACACCGCGCGCTCGATGTACACGATCTCATCGCCCTGCCGGATGGAAAGGTTGACCGGCTGACCAATGGCCTTGTGCAACTCGCGCATAGGCCCCAGAGCGGCGTCGCGCACATTGAGTCGGGCTTTCACCAGGTTGCCCAGCTCAAGCAGTCGTATGCCAAGCTGATAGGTGCCGGGCTCAA
Organism: Burkholderiaceae bacterium; assembly: GCA_044359405.1. GTDB lineage: Bacteria > Pseudomonadota > Gammaproteobacteria > Burkholderiales > Burkholderiaceae_E > SYIM01. The sequence continues at coordinate 2,403 of JBIKMC010000060.1, read as the reverse complement.
TGCGATCGACCAGTCGAGCTCCAACCAGATCGTTAAGAATGCGGTGAGCGGTTGAGGGATGAAGGCCCGTGCTGGTGGACAGATCTTTCAGACTGGTGGGGTCGCTGCGCGCGGCCAGCGCGTCGAGCAGGGCGACCAGTCGATCGATCACCTGAATGGCGCTTTTACCGTCTTCGGTCGGGGTCTGTCGGGGGCGTGGCATCGTGAAATGATAGACCACTTGGTGAAAAATACTGTCTGCTCTCGCTCAGCCAGCGGTCGAGCAGCCCGGAAAGCCGATCGGCGGCGATACGCCACGTGCTGTCGGTGTTGGCATACAGCCAATCGGAAAACGCCATGAACCGGCCGAATGCATCGTCGGCCAGCAGCTGCGCGCGACGATTGCGGAATCGATCGGCGTTACCGACCAGATCCCAGTAGCGAGCGAACCGACTCAGCGCCTGCATATCCCGGAAGCTGATTCGATCCGTGGCGAGCACGTTGTAGGGCGGTTCGGGGTTGTACAGCATCTGAAACGTCTCCGTATGGCGGGCAATGGGTGCACCGCGTAGGCGTTTGAGAATGCCAACCTGGATATCCTGTGGGCCCAGCGCGACCAGGCGGTTGAAGCCGGTGGCGAAACTGGCGATGTCTTCGCCGGGCAGTCCGGCGATCAGGTCAACGTGAAGATGCGCGTGCGTCTCGTGGGCCAGCCAGGCGATATTGTCGGCGGCCTTCTCGTTGTCCTGCCGTCGGCTGATAAGCCTTTGAACCTCGGGGTTGAAGGTTTGAATGCCGATTTCAAATTGAAGGGCACCGGGCGGAAAACGCTGAATCAGCTCGCGCAGACGTTCGGGTAGATGGTCAGGTACCAACTCGAAGTGCGCGAAAGTGGGCCTCGCCGGATCACGCTCGAGTCGGTCGAGAAAAAATTGCAGGATGGTGCGGCTGTTCTCGATGCGCAGATTGAAGGTTCGGTCGACGAATTTGAAGCGACGGGCACCTCGCTGCCACAGTGCGTCGAGTTCGAGCAGAAAGGCATCAAGGTCGAACGGGACTGCCGTCTTGTCAAGCGCCGAAAGACAGAACTCGCAGGTGAACGGACAACCGCGCGAGGCCTCCACATAAAGGTTGCGGTGCGCGATGTCTTCATCGGTGTAGAGCGAATAGGGCAGCCTGAGTTCACGGGGACCGGCCGCGCCACCGATCACAAACTTGTTGAGCGGCCGATGGCCTTCACCCTTGCGGTGCTTTAACAGTTGCCGGCATAAGTGGGTGAACTCGGCCTCTGCACTGCCACTAATGACGTGGTGAGCCATGGCACAGATGCGTTGGCCCTGCGCCTCATGGCTGACTTCCGGGCCTCCCAACACGATCAGCAGTTGCGGCGCAAGTGTGCACAACATGGAGACCAGGCGCGTACTGGCGTCCACATTCCAAATGTAAATTCCAAGCCCCAGCACCACAGGCTCAAGGGCCAGGATGCGCTCAGCCATGACTTCAATACGGGTTTCAAGCGTGAACTCGGTGATGACTGCCTCGTCGGCCAGTTCCTCCAGATTCGCCTTGAGATAACGCAGCCCCAGCGCGGCGTGCGAATACCGCGCGTTGATGGTCGCCAGAACGATAGCGGGCACGGTGCGCTCAGCGCGCGTTTGTGGACTGCGAACGTGCCGCGTCGGCCAGTGCCTGAGCGCACTCGGCGATGAGAGCTGGGCCGCGATACACCAGACCGGTATACAGCTGCACCAGCGTGGCGCCAGCGTCGAGTTTTGCACGTGCATCATCGGCGCTCATGATGCCGCCCACACCGATGATGGGATAGTCGCGAGGGAGCCGAGCGCGCAGGGATCGGATGACCTTGTTGGAGGCTTCGAAAACGGGGGCTCCGGAAAGCCCGCCAGCCTCTTCGGCGTGGGCGAGACCTTGCACGGCCTCGCGCGACAGGGTGGTGTTGGTGGCGATCACTGCGTCGATGCCGTGATGAACCAGCCGTTGTGCGATGGTATCGATCTGGGTGTCGTCAAGATCAGGCGCGATCTTGAGCGCCATCGGCACATGTCGCCCGTGTCGATCAGCCAGCCGGGCCCGCGCCTGGCTGAGTCCCCGCAACAGGGAGTCGAGCTCATCGTGGCCCTGCAACTGTCTGAGGTTGCGCGTGTTGGGTGACGAGATATTGACCGTGACGTAGCTGGCGTGTTCGTAGACCGCCTCGAGGCATTGGACATAATCGTCGAGCGCCTGCTCAATGGGCGTGCTGGCATTTTTTCCGATGTTGAGGCCAAGCACCCCATCAAACCGCGCGGCGCGTACGTTGGCGATGAAGTGTTCGATGCCTTCATTGTTGAAGCTAAAGCGATTGATCAGGGCCTGCCGCTGCGCAATTCGGAAGAGTCTGGGCTTGGCGTTACCCGGCTGCGGCCG
>JBIKMC010000315.1:0-4202 GCA_044359405.1 Burkholderiaceae bacterium | reverse complement strand
ACGCAGCTCTTCTTTGCGTCCGATGTGACAGGCCAGGGCCAGGGCCTGCCCGCCCGCTGCCTCAATCTCGCTCACCACCGCCTCGCAGGCATCCAGCTTGCGGCTGGACACGACGACTTGCGCGCCATGCCGGGCAAGATTGAGCGCAATGGCTCGCCCAATGCCACGGCTGGCCCCCGTTACCACAGCGACCTTGCCGGTGAGATCGAACAGATTCGCGTCTGTCTGCGTCAACATGGAGCTCCGTTGCGTCATGCGTACAATCCGGCAGTGTAATGGCTCTGCTCAGCATCAATAACGCCCATCTCGCCTTCGGCCATGTGGCGCTTCTAGACAGCACCGACCTCACCATTGAGGCCGGAGAGCGGGTTGCGCTCATCGGTCGCAACGGAACCGGTAAGTCGTCACTGCTGCGGGTCATCGCGGGTCAGACCCAGCTCGACGACGGACTTCTGGTGCGACAAAGCGGCGTCAGCCTCGCAGTGGTCGAACAAGAGCCTCGCTTTGACGAGGCCAACACGGTGTTCGAAGCGGTCGCCGCCGGGCTGCCTGAGCACGCACAGGCACTGGCCGATTATCAGCGAACGGTTTTGGCCTTGAGCTCGGCCGAGAGTGGGTCGCTGGGGTCGGCTGGCGAGCGGCCGCTTGACCGATTGGCGCAGCTTCAGGCCCAGCTTGAAGCCAGTGGCGGCTGGGAGAGTCGCCATCGCGTCGAGCGTGTCATCAGTCAGCTGGGCCTCAATGCGGACGCCCTGCTGGCCCAGTTGTCAGGCGGCACCCGTAAACGTGTGGCGATTGCGCGCGCGCTGGCTGCCGAACCCGATCTGCTACTGCTCGACGAACCGACCAACCACCTCGACATCGAATCGATTGCCTGGCTAGAGGGGCTGCTGCTCGCCCGGCGGGGCGCAACCCTGTTCATCACGCATGATCGTCAGATGATGGACCGGGTCTGCACCCGTATCATCGAGCTCGACCGAGGCACACTGCGCTCCTATCCGGGCAGTTTCTCCACTTACCTCGAACGCAAGCAGGATGAGCTGGCGCAAGAGCAGGTCAACGACGCCCGTTTCGACAAATTTCTTGCTCAGGAAGAGGTCTGGATACGCAAGGGCGTTCAGGCGCGCCGCACCCGTAACGAGGGGCGAGTCCGACGACTGGAAGACCTGCGGCGTCAACGCGCGGCACGACGTGAACGCTCGGGCACCAGCCGAATCGAAGTCGATCAGGGCGACGCCTCGGGCAAGCAGGTCGCCGAGCTTACCGGCGTGGGCAAACGCTGGGACCGGTATTGGGTAGTTCGCTCGCTTGACTGTGTGGTGCAGCGGGGTGATCGACTGGCATTGATCGGCCCCAATGGCGCAGGCAAAACAACCCTGCTGCGCCTCATCCTGGGCGAACTGCCACCCGACGAGGGGCGAGTTCGCAGGGGTACTCAGCTGCAGGTAGCCTATTTTGATCAGATGCGGGCCCAACTGGACGACTCGGCCAACCTGGTTGACACCATCAGCCCTGGTTCAGAGTGGATCGAAATCGCAGGCAAACGCGTACACGTCATGAGCTACCTGGGGCGATTCCTGTTCGCTCCTGAGCGCGCGCGCTCGCCAGTGGGCAGCCTGTCGGGCGGCGAGCGCAACCGGCTCCTGCTCGCGCGCCTGTTTGCGCGTCCGGCCAATCTGCTGGTTCTCGATGAGCCCACCAACGATCTCGACGTTGAGACACTTGAGCTGCTCGAGGAGCTGCTGTCCGAGTATCCCGGCACGGTGCTGCTGGTGAGCCACGACCGGACCTTCATCGACGCAGTTGCAACGCAGTCACTGGCGTGGGAGGAACCCGGTGTCTGGCGCGAGTACGCCGGTGGGTACACCGATGTCATCCAGGCCAGAGCCCGGGCGCAGGCCCAAAGCGGCGCTGGCCGACCAAGCCCACGAGCGGGCAACGTCGCGGCGGTAAATCCGGTGGGCCCCGTGACCGCCACACCCGCGCTTCACGCGGCATCGGGTACAGCGAGCGCCCCGGATGATCCCCTGGGCAGCACGCCCGACGCACGGGCCCGAACGCGTAATCGCCAGAAGTTGTCCTACAAAGAAACCCGCGAGCTGCAGGACTTGCCCGCGCGCATCGAGCAGCTTGAGCGCGAACAGGGTGAGCTGTCAGCACGACTGGCCGATAGCGACACCTACCGGGGCGAGGCGGCGACCGTAAGACAGCTGCACGAGCGCTTTGCCAGCATTGAGACCGAATTGATGCAATGCCTGGAACGCTGGACAGAGCTCGAGTCGCGCACCCAGTCGACGCCACTCTAAACCCCTAGCACGCTAGGTTACCGGCGGATCGCCCGGGTCGTCACCGTACAATCCGCTACCCATGAACCCACGATTTCACATCGAAGCCGTCAATTTGACCCATCCCGCCCACCGCGCCGCACTGGTCATGTTGATCGACGAATATGCCCGCACCCCCGAGGGCGGCGCCAGCGCCTTATCGCCCGACGTGCTTGAGCGTCTGCCAGCACTGCTCGCGCAGCGCCCCCACTACGCCGGCTGGCTGGCCTTCGACCAGCATCAGGCGGTAGGGTTGATCAATTGCTTCGAGGGTGTATCGACCTTTCGAGCCATGCCTCTGCTCAACATCCACGACATCGTGGTGAGCGCCAGCCATCGTCGCCTCGGCATCGGGCGCGCCCTGCTGGCCGCCGCCGAGGCCGGCGCCCGCGCGCGCGGCTGCTGCAAACTCACGCTTGAGGTCCTCGAAGGCAATCGCCCCGCCATCGCCGCCTATCGGCAGGCCGGGTTCGCACCCTATGCGCTTGACCCCGCCATGGGTCAGGCCATGTTCTTTGAAAAAAAGTTCTAATCCCTAAGCCTTTTCTCCATCAGGAGCACCCCATGCCCTCGTTCGATATCGCCTGCGAAGCCAATCAGGTCGAGGTTCGTAACGCCATTGATCAGGCCAATAAGGAAATCGCCAACCGCTTTGACTTCAAGGGCTCAGACGCTCGTATCGAACAGAAAGAGCGAGAGCTCACGGCCTTCGCCGACGACGACTTCAAACTGGAACAGCTTCGAGACGTGCTGCTGACCAAGTGTGCAAAACGCAATGTCGATGTGCGTTTTCTAGACTATGGCGATCTGCAAAAAATCGGCGGCGACAAGGTCAAGCAGACCATCACCATACGACACGGTGTGGCGGCCGACGATGCCCGAAAAATCGTACGTCTGATCAAGGACAGCAAGCTGAAAGTGCAGGCCAGCATTCAGGGCGAAGTGGTACGGGTAACGGGCGCCAAGCGCGATGACCTGCAGGCGGCCATCGCGCTACTGAAAAAAGACATGACGCAACTGCCGCTCAGTTACCAGAACTTTCGCGACTGAGACCCGACCGCAAAGCCACCACCGGCTGCTACGCGCTTCGCTATCCGCCAGTACGCAACCCGAGGGCCCGGGTGGCGCTCAGCGCCCCACCACCAGACGCGGCTCGGCACCGGGCAGCAGCCCGGCAAAGCGCTTGCGCACCGCGCGTTCAATGCCGGCTGCATCGAGCCCCTCTTCGCGCAGCAGTTGTCCCTGCTCGCCGTGATCAATGAACCGATCGGGCAGCCCCAGTTGCAGCAGCGCGATCGTGATGCCCTGCGCGGCCAGTGATTCGGCCACCGCACTACCCGCGCCACCCATGACTTCATGCTCTTCAACGGTGATGAAGGCATCATGCGTGCAGGCGAGCTGAGCCAGCAGTGCATCATCAATAGGCTTGACGAAGCGCATATTGACCACGGTAGCGCCCAAAGCCTCGCCCGCGACCAGACACGGGGCCAACAAGGTGCCGAAGGCGAGCAGCGCGATTCGCTTGCCTTCACGACGGACTTCAGCCTTGCCCATGGGTAGACACGCAAGATCTCGCTTAACTGCCACCCCTGGGCCACTACCGCGCGGATAGCGGACGGCCGCCGGGCCATCGTGGGCAAACGCGGTGCTCAGCATTTGCCGACACTCGTTCTCATCGGATGGCGCCATGACAACCAGGTTGGGCACACAACGCAGATAAGCATAGTCAAAGATACCCGCATGGGTGGCGCCGTCAGCGCCGACCAGACCAGCGCGATCGATGGCGAAGGTTACCGGTAGATTCTGCAGGGCCACATCGTGAATCAGTTGGTCATACGCGCGCTGCAGAAAAGTGCTGTAGATGGCGACCACCGGTTT
>JBIKMC010000314.1:0-4203 GCA_044359405.1 Burkholderiaceae bacterium | reverse complement strand
CCTGCGGCGCATGCTCCGATAAAGCTGCCGCGCCTCTCACAACTGTCACGACCCCTTGTCATGAACCCTGCCCAACCCATGATGTCTGCGCACACCGGCCTGTCACTTCGCGCCCGTCGCATCGTCTTCCTATGCCTGGTGCTCACAACCGCGCTGGGGCTCATGGCCCTCATGTCAGCAGCGCTCTTTCCTTTGGGAGTCGATGTTCTGGGCGTCGCCATGCTGGTGTGCTTTGCCATCACGCTGCCCTGGACGGCCATCGGATTCTGGAACGCCGCCATCGGACTGGCGTTGATGGTTTTTGCGCGTGATCCCGAGGCGTATGTCGCGCCGCATCTGCGCAGCATCGACAGCAGCGAGCCGATTGAAAGTCGCTGCGCAGTCGCCATCTGCATTCGCAACGAAGGAACCGAACGTCTGTCTCGTAACCTCAGCTGGATGCTCGAGGGTCTGATCGCCGGCGGAGACGCCCGTTGGTTTCACTTGTACATGCTCAGCGATACGAGCTGGCCAGAAGTGGCCGCCCAGGAAGAGGCGCTGGCCCAGAGCCTGCGCGAGCGTTACGGACATGCCATTGCAATCACTTACCGGCGCCGCGTCGAGCGCTCGGGATTCAAAGCGGGCAATCTGCGTGATTTCTGCCAGCGCTGGGCTGCAGACCATGATTACGCCATCGTGCTCGATGCGGATAGCCTGATGACGCCCGCCGCGATGTTGCGTCTGGTACGCATGATGCAGGTGAATCCGCGCATAGGCATTCTGCAGACCCTGGTCACCGGACTACCGACCGCCAGCGCCTTCGCGCGTGTATTTCAGTTTGGCATGCGCCTGGGTATGCGTTCTTACACCCTGGGTGCGGCGAGCTGGCAGGGCGACTGCGGTCCCTACTGGGGACACAACGCCATTCTCAGGCTGGCGCCGTTTGCCGAGCAATGCGAGCTGCCGCATCTACCTGGCAAGCCGCCACTGGGTGGCGACGTACTCAGTCACGACCAGATTGAGGCCGTATTGATGCGCCGCGCCGGCTACGAAGTTCGCGTTCTGCCCATTGAAGACGGCAGCTACGAAGAGAACCCGCCCACCCTGCTTGAATTCATCCGCCGTGATCTGCGCTGGTGTCAGGGCAATATGCAGTACTTCAAACTGTTGGGCCTTGAACGTCTCAAGCCGGTGAGCCGCATTCAGCTTTGGTTGGCCATAGCCATGTACGCCAGCGCGCCCGCCTGGCTGGGTTTCATGGCACTGGGCCTGATTCGTCAGGGTGGATTCAGACCCGATCTGGGCGCAATTTTGCTGGTCTTGACACTCATCATGAGCTTTGCGCCCAAATTCGCCACGCTGGCGGCTGTGCTGATTCAGTCGCGCTTGCGCAGGGCCTTTGGCGGCGCTGCGCGCATCGTCACCGGGGCGTTGGTCGAATTGGTTTTTTCGATGCTCATCGTGCCCGTATGCGCCGTCTCAGTCACCGTCTTCGTGTTGGGGCTACCCTTTGGCAAGCAAGTCGGCTGGACGCACCAGTTGCGTGATGCTGACGGGCTTCCCTGGAAAACCGCCGTCAAGGCCCTGTGGGGACATACCGCGGCGGGCTTTGGTTTTGCCGTCTGGCTGTGGCTGGTCGCGCCTGGCGCCCTCTGGATCGGCGCGCCCTTTTTTGTAGGGCTGATGCTGAGTATTCCCATGGCAGTATTCACGGCAAGTGCGCGGGTCGGTCGCTGGGCCGGCGAAGTGGGCCTGTGTCTCATTCCCGAAGAAACGCGCAGGCCCGAGCGCACCGAGGGCACGACCCTGTTTGCGCCCTTCGCACGCGACATGGCGCTGAAATGACCGCTTGGCTGGCGTCACTGGCGCTGCTGCTCCTCGCATCGGCATCGTCCAGTCTGGCGGCTGCACAAGTCGACTTCATCAATGCCAGCCAGTTCACGCGCTGCGCCGAAGAAGATAACGTCTATGTCAAGGTGCAGGGCGAAGGCATTCGCGGCTTTTCAATCGTGGCCGAGCATCCCCCCTATGTGAGCGCCATCACCACTGACAGCACGGCACCCGATTTCACGCACTGCGATATGTCGGGCGACCCCAAGTTTCGATTCACGCCGCTGACCACCGTTCTCTATGAAGACACCAGCATCCGCCTGGTCGGGCACCGCTTCGACACGTTCTGGCGCGGCGAGCAGGTAGACTTTCGAGTGGGTGAGCGCAACACGCCCGGTTTGCATCTGGTGCAGTTGTTGCGCAAGGGCGAGCGCGATATTGAAATTCTGGTGGTGTACCCGGCCGATGGCTACTGGCGGGCCAAACCGCTGCCCCCGCCGCAACTTTCGGACAGCGCCTACGGTAGTTCTTTTCTCATCGGACCGATCGAGGAAGACGGCCGGCCCCTGGTTCGATTTCGCAGCATTCGATTCGATCCGCAGGCACTTCGCTTTGACCTGGAGTTTGCCGATTCGTCCCGAGGCCGGTTGAGTGTCGTGAGCGATACCCGAGAGAAAACCGAACTCAGGGTCGAACTGGAACGGCCATCCACCGCCAGTCAGCCCTTCGCGGCGCTGCGCTCGATGTTTGTGAGCATTGACAATGCGGACGCTTCGATTGCGCAGTGGCGCGATGCGACGGGAAGCTCCCAGCAGCTTCCCATCATGGCGTTCGACCAATTTCGGGCCCCGGCAGGCCGTTTCGGTCGCGTCCAGCCCTCACGCCACAACCTCAGTGCTCCTGATCACCTGTTTGAGCAGTTTTCGACCACACCCGCTGCAACGGAGTTCCGATGAATGCCGTGATACCGCAGGAAACGCAGGCTTTGCGCGAGTTGGTCCCTGGGGGGCTGCCAGGCCGTACCACCGACACGAGTGAGGCTTGTCCGCAATGGGCCAGTCTGCTATCGGCCCGCCAGAATGGCCTGCCGCTGCAGGCGAGCGGCCAACTCATCGAACTCTACGGTCCTCTGGTTGCGGCGCGTTCACAAGTCAGTTACGCGGTTGCGCATCTGGCGCAAAGCCTGGACGGACGCATCGCGACCCACTCGGGCGTATCGCGCTGGCTCAGCGGCGAAGAAGATCTGCTGCATACCCACCGCATGCGCGCGCTAGCCGACGCGGTGCTCGTTGGGTCGGCAACGGTCCTGCATGATGACCCGCAACTCACCGTACGACGCTGTGCGGGCGAGAACCCCGTTCGTGTCGTGATCGACGCCGATCGGCGCCTGGACGGTAGCCAAAAAGTCTTCACTGACGGGGCGGCGCCCACGTTGCTGCTGGTCGCCAGCGACCGACTCGGTGCTGAGAGTCACCTGGGTCAGGCGCGCATCGTCCCTATTGTGCGACAGGCCGGCGAACTCGACCCGATGGCAATCCGTGACACCTTGTGCGGGCTCGGCCTGCGTTGGTTGTTTGTCGAGGGTGGTGGCACGACCGTATCGCGATTTCTTCGCGCTGGTGCGCTCGATCGACTACAGATCACGATCGCGCCGGTCATCATGGGCTCGGGCCGTCCCAGCATTGCATTACCCGAGATTCAGGACCTGAGCCGCTGCCTGCGACCCAGTATTCGTCGCGTCGAGCTGGGTGTCGACACCATGATCGAGTGCGTGTTCGATGCCTGATCGAGCCGCACGGGCCTTCTGGTCACTCGGCGACGGTCGCGGCGAATTGCGCCCTGAGAAGCTGATTGAACCGGGTGAGTCGCAGGTTCTGGTACGCACCCTGTTCAGCGGCATCAGCCGAGGGACCGAGACGCTGGTATTTGGTGGCCACGTGCCCTCCAGTCAGCTTGAAGCGATGCGCTGTCCACATCAGATCGGCGACTTCCCTGGCCCCGTCAAATACGGTTACTGCTCGGTCGGTCTGGTTGAAGCCGGAGATCCCTCGTGGGTGGGCGAACGGGTCTTCTGTCTGCACCCTCATCAGGATCGCTACGTGGTCGCCAGTTCGGTGGTCACCGCCATTCCCGACTCGGTACCGGCCGAACGGGCTGTGCTGGCAGCCAATCTCGAGACTGCGGTCAATGCCCTGTGGGATGCTGCGCCACGCGTGGGGGACCGGGTCGCCGTCGTAGGAGCCGGCGTGGTCGGCTGTCTGGTGGCGGCGCTGCTGGCCCGCATCCCGGGTATCACCGTCGAGCTGATCGACATTGATCCGCGCCGTCAGTCTCTGGCCGAGCAATTGGGCTGTGAGGGACGCACCCCGGACTCTGCCAGCCGTGATGCTGATC
>JBIKMC010000313.1:0-4232 GCA_044359405.1 Burkholderiaceae bacterium | reverse complement strand
CGTGAAGGACATCGTGGTGGGCAGCCAGAGCGGCCAGCACGTCGTCAATATCCGCAATGATGATGCCAACCCGGTTGAATTCACCGTACCGCTGACCATCAATGCCGAGGGTACGGGCGCGCAGGTGAACATCAGCGGCAGCCTGTCTGTCACCGATCTCACCATCCGGGGTTCGGGTCAGTCGACGCACTTGCTCGACAGTGCTGAGATTGATGCCTCGGGTAACGTGCAGATCTTCGATCGTCTGGTGGTGTCGGGTACCAACGAGATCTCGGTCGGTCCCAACAACAACCTCAGCATCACCGGCAATGTGCAGGAGCAGGATTTTGGTGTGGCCGACACCGGCGTCGATACCTTGGTGCTTACCGCACAGGGCGGTGATGTGCAAATCAACGGCAGCGTATCGGTCGATGCGTTGCGCATGACGGGCGTTGACGATGCCGTCATCACTGGCGATCTGATCATCTCCGAAGACAGCGTGTTGAGCGTGAAGAGCCGCTATGAGGTGCAGGGCCGGGTGGTTCTGCTCAACGGGGCCACCTTGACCATTCATGCCGCCGGTGGCGCGCCTCAGGTGATCTTCGGCGGCGGCCTCGAGATCAGCGACGACGACGGGTCGGTCGATCGGGTGGTCGTCAACGGCGCCCGCGAGACCATCTTTACCAAGGTTCTCAGCAACACGACGAACGCCGACAATCTGCTGATCGCCGATGCGCAGAAGCTGGTGGTGCGCGACCGCGGTGCCAACGCCTGGATCGGTGCGGAGGACGGCGTCACTCAGTCGATCATTCTCGGATCGAGCGTGGGCGGGCTGGCTGCCAGTGCGCAGGGTGCTACGCTGTCGATCAATGCAAACCAGGTGTTCCTGGCAGCGTCCATCAGCGTCAGAGCTGTCGAGCTGCTGCCGCAGACCGCAGGCGTTGCCGAGGCGGTGACTGTGGGTGTGAGCGGTGTCGGTGTGAGAACCCTCGGCAGCGGTGTCGGGGGGCTGAGCATTCAGGCGACACAGTTCACCAGTACTGACCGGGTTCAGCTTGCCCTTGACACGGGCGATCTCAATATCCGCACTGATAGCGGCTTGCGCTCGGTCGACCTCGGCGACAGCGTCACCTTGGCCAACGGTGCCGATCTGGTCGTCAACGGCGCCAGCAGTCTTGAGCTTGACAGCATCATCAAGAGCGGCGCGAATGCGGCCACTCTCGAACAGCTGAAGTTGGTGCCAGCAGCGGCGGCGGGCTCGGTGATCCGTTTTGATGCCTTCCCGGTTTCAGGTGCGCCGGTGCTCAGCTTCACCAATGCCGGCGCCGTCACCCTCATGCAGGAGCCCTCGGCACAGCAGTCCACGGTACGTGACTTGCGCATCAGCAGTGACGACTCCATCGTGCTGGCAGGGCAGGCTAAGCTGCAGGTGGCCGGAGGTACACTGGAATTGGCAGCCGCCGAAGCCGTGCGACTCGACCGGGGCGCTGCGCTGACGGGCACGGCGGGCACATCGCTCGTCTTCCAGGGCATTAGTGATGCGCAGTCGATCGCGGTGGGCGACAAGTTTGCCGGCGATAGCAACACCATGCGCGTGACGGCCGCGGGCGACTTCACTGCAATCGACGGCTTCGACCGTATCGTGGTCGGTGGTGTTTCGCAGACCGGCGGCATTGCGGTCGGCGATGACAAGGGTGTGTCGTTCAACGACACCGTCGAGCTGCACTTCTCCAGCCTGGCGCCGAATCGCACACCCACGCTCACGGGCAAGATCAGTGGCACCTCGTTCAAGACGGTTGATGTGTCAACGCTTGATCTCACCGATGCCACCTTCAGCATGACCGGGCTGCTTTCCATGCCCTTGGCCGGACGCATCACCGGCAACACCGTGCTTGAAGCGGGCAGCATCGACCTACAGCCCTCAAGCGAGCCGGTCATCTTTGCGGCACCCGGGCAGACCCTCACCCTGCGACCCATCGAAAAGAACAGTCGCATCGAGTTGGGGGCTACTCAGGCCGCCGATCTGGGCAACGGGTTCGTGCTCAACGTCGCTGAACTTGCTTCGCTCAGGGACGGATTCGGACGCATCGTGATTGGCCATGATCAGTCTGGCGGCACCTTGGGTACTGTGGCAATTACCGGCCCTGCAAGCTTCAAGGACGCGCTTTCGGTCTACGGTGAAAACATCGACATGACCGCGACGGCATCGCTGATGGCGCCCGCCCTTGAGTTGCGTGCGCGCAGTGGCATGGATCTGTCGCAGGTGGTCTCTGATGGGGCGGCGTATTTGCAGTCCGTTGACGGCACCATCCGGGCCGATGCGTCTGCCGCAGCATCGCGCAACGTCGTGGCGCGCGAGCTCGTCATGAACGGCCTGGGTCCCGTTGCCGGAAGTTCCGACCGTGTGTTACGGGTGCAGTCCGACAAGGTCAGCGTACGGCCGGCCTCGGGTTACGCTTATCAGGCGGCGCGCTCCGACGGATCGATCACCTACTATGCCTTCAGCGGAGGCCTCATCTACCAGGAGTTGGTGGTGGTGGCGGGTCGCGGCGATATGAGTCCCAGTCTGAAAGATGCCGGCGCGTCCGGCTGGCGTGAGGGCGCCACTCAGACGCCAACCGCTCTAGCCTCCACGACCATGGCCAGCCTGGCCTCGGGTTCGGGAGCGTTGAGCACATCCACGACTGCATTCGCGCCCGCTAATGAGGCCACGCTGGCCTACCTCGATGCGGCGCCTGTGGCTGACTGGGTAACACTGTCCCGCAGTGCGCTGGCCGCTCGAGGTGCCAGCGTCGACGTGTTCAGCGATGTGTTTGATCCGCTGACTGCCGACGCGGCAGGCGATGCCGATCTCGCATTGCTGGAAAATGCGTGGTTGCTGGGCTCGCCGTCTTATCAGCCTGATTCATCAGGGGCGGTGGTCGGTGGCGGCGGCTCTTGGAACTTCATCACCGAACGCGAGCTTGAGCTGTGAGGTCTGCCTTGAACCCTTTCTCGATGATACGAATGACCCCCTTGTCGCAGCAGGAGAACACCTTGAACAAGAACTCACGAGGCCCCGCATCGGGATGCAGCGTTTGGCTGGGGCGTGCTTGGCCCGCCGGATTGGCCACTGCCCTGATCGGTCTCTTGAGCGCTTGCGGCGGCGGCGGGGGAGATGGCGGTGTTGCCGATATCGGAACGACCACCGTCGCAGGTGTTGGTCTGCCGGTGCGGGACGACTCGGGTCAGACGATCAGTGGCGGTGAGGTCCGGGTTCGTCTGGCCGACGGCCGTAGGGATTTTTCGATTGCCCAGTCAAGCGTGCTCTCCGGCGTGGTGATCGAGATCGAGCGGCATCCGGTCAATGAGCTGTGTCGGGTGTCGGCGAGCGGCATGCAGTCCAGCGTGGCTTGCTCGAAAACCCTGATCAACGATACCGGTGTCTCTGACTGCTTCGAAGGTGGTGTGAAAAAGGAGTGCGGCAGCGGAGGCGTTGCCGTGGCCGCGGTAATTTCCGGCGCCCCTCTGGCTGCTGCCGGCGTATCCACCGGCACCCTGGCCTTGCAGGATGCTGCCAAGGGTCGTGACCCCGAGTCGTCGCGGCTGCGCAAGCTCGGCTGTGGCAGTGCCGGGTTTGACTTTTCGCGCCTTAATGTGAATGGCGAGGTCATTGCCGAGCCGGGTGGCTGCCCGACCCCCGATACCAACGACGCCCGATGGGTCTGCACCCGCGACAACGTCACCGGGCTGGTTTGGTTGCGCGCTCCAAGCGCTGCCGCTGCCTTCGGCACCGCGGTCGCACCGGCCGCCGCCTGCGGATTCGCTGGCGGGTGGCGTGCACCCGCGGTGGACGAGTTGGCCAGCCTTATTCACAGTGGGTCGACCGATGTTGCGATCGATCGGGTACGGTTTCCTGATGTTGCTGGCCAGATTTACTGGACCGGGTCCCCGAGCATCCGTGACGGTAACTCGGCGTACGGTGTCCAGTTCGCGGCACCTGCCATGATGCCGGGTGGGTCTGTGCAAATGCTGGCCAAGACCGAGTCTTTACCCACCATGTGGGTCAACCGCGCCATCAGCCAGGATTGGCGCGTGCGCCGCATCGGTGACACCGCACAGCGATTTGCACCCGATTTCGTCAAGGGCGTGATCACCGATCGTTACTCCGGGTTGATGTGGATGCTCTGCAGCGTGGGCCGCACCCCCACGGCATCATCTGTCGCACCCTGCTCCGGCAATGCGTTGGAGTTCACCTGGGATGGCGCGCTGGA
>JBIKMC010000312.1:0-4242 GCA_044359405.1 Burkholderiaceae bacterium | reverse complement strand
TCTGGGCTGCAGGCGATGCGGTTACCCATACTGTCGCCTGGATTCTGCTGGCCATGTCGGTGCTCAGCTGGTACCTGATACTGGCACGGCTTCTTCGTGTCCGGCGCCTGCGCCGCGTCTCGCAAAAAGCCATCGATGCGTTCTGGTCATCACCCTCAATCGACGCCGGCATCACGCAGCTGTCGCGGCTTGATACCGACCGGATCTTCGTGCCATTGGCCGAGCAGGCCCGTCAGTCTCGCCAGCCCGCGCCAGCAAACAGCCTATCGGGGCACCTGGACGCGCATGAGCGGATCACCCGTGCCCTGCGCGAAGCGCTTCACCAGGCCTCGGCACGTCTGGAGGCCGGACAGACCCTGCTCGCTTCGGTGGGCAGTACGTCTCCCTTCGTAGGTCTCTTCGGCACGGTCTGGGGCATCTATCACGCCCTCATCAATATCGCGGCCAGTGGACAGGTCCAGATCGACCGCATCGCCGGCCCCGTGGGCGAGGCGTTGATCATGACTGCCGCGGGACTGGCCGTCGCAATACCTGCCGTTCTGGCCTATAACGCCTTCAACCGGATCAATCGTCTGACCCTTGCCGAACTCGACGGATTCACGCGTGATCTGTTCGCCTGGGCCAGTCAGGGCCATGAAGCCATGACCCAAAGCCCTGCGGCACTGCCCAATGCGCACCCTAGTGCTTCATCGCTGCCGTCCTCCGGCAGCGCCCGCTGAGCTCCCCCGCCATGGCCTTCGGCAGTTTCGAGTCACGCCCCGGCGGTCAGCCGATGGCCGAGATCAACACCACACCCCTGGTTGACGTGATGTTGGTGCTTCTGGTCATCTTCATCATCACCGCTCCCCTCATCACACAGGCGATCCGGCTTGATCTTCCCGATGCCAAGGCGCCCGTCCTCGCTGATCCGGGCGAGGCCATCACGGTCTCCCTGGATGCCCAGGGCAATCTGTACTGGAACAACGAAGCGCTCGCCGACTCGAAGGAGTTTGAACGCCGGCTGGCCAGACTCGCTGCCGATCGCCCGAACAGCGCCATCAATTTGCGCGCCGACCGGGATACCCGTTACGAGCGAATCGCCGAAGTGTTGTCCACCAGTCAACAGGCTGGCATCACTCGCCTGGGCTTCGTCACTGAATCACCTTCGACCCGCTGAGAAGTACACACAAGCGCGCAGCGCCCGCGGCGCTGCTTCTGATCGCCCCCCGGGGGCGTTGCGCCAGGGTCGTTCGGCCCAAGCGTCTGCCAATACGACGGCCAATGTGGAAGCCACCCCGCGCCTCAAAGAGCGAAGTTCATCCCACCTATCAATGCCGCCGGCGCAGCTACACCACCGAAACGGCGCGCCTCCCAGGTGTCGCTATTCGCGAACCAGTGGACCCGGTCACCCAGCCCCAGCAACGCGTCGCCCAGCAGGCTGTACAGACTGTCATCAAAGCGCATCACCGCGACGGGTGCCACTGGCTCACCGTCACGAACGAGCCAGGTTGCAAAGCGTGTCATTCCGGTCGCGCGCGCTGCGGCTCGATCCGAATGGTTCAAATACCAGAATTGATTGACCATCAGACCGTCACCCAGGGCAGACAACAGTTCCGCGTCAGCCAATTTCCCCGACTCGATGCGCAGCCCCTGCGGTGATTCGGCATCTGCGGCTCCTGTTGAGGTCAGCCCGAACTCCCGAGCACTGCGCGCACAGACCAGTTCGCGGGCGCCACGCCCCGCGTCAATGAGCTTGAGCGAGGCCGGCCGCGCGAAGCCCAACTCGTGAAACGCAGGCACGCCCGCCTGTGCCAGGTCATCACACATGCTGACAGCCTTCGATAAAGTCTGCTGCCCCGACCACAAGCGGGCGAGTGGGGAAATGCCTGTTACCCGGGCACGGGCCGAGAACCCATCCCAGGCCAGCATGCCGGCCAGGTCAGCCAGCGCGCGGGGACTGAGGGCCACGCGATACGCGCCTGGCGCAAGAACGAGCGGCTCACGCCTAAGGAGCTTGGCCCTCTGGCAGGCCGACGAAATCGCATGCTCAAGCGCGCTTCTGTCCCACTGGCTGGCTGAAACACTATCCTGAATGGCGCGATCACCCGCAGCATGGACGGTAAATCCGATGTCATACCAGGCATGCTCATGGTAAAGGCGATGACCCAGGCTGCTGACCAGGCCGCAGGCCACCGGACCCGCCGCCTGAAAGGCCACCAGATCGGTCACGCCAGCGGACGCGCGCACAGCATCAATGACCTCGCGCGGGCTGGGCATCTGCGCGGTCTGTGTCTGATGCAACACGCGGGCCTCGCGATCAAAGTCCAGCCAGGGATCAATCGCAGATACCGTGATGAGGCGTCTCAAGGTGTCGTGAGCCTCGCGTAGCACCCGAAAATCGTCGTCACTTCCTGTCAAAGTGCACTGCATCACCGCCTGTCGAGCGCCCGCCATCAGATGCAGCCGGGCCGTCATGCGTTCAACGCGCCCGATCTGTCGAACCCGCGAATGATTAAAGCGCGTGAACTCTGAATGCTCGCCATTGAACCCGGCGAACAGGATTTCGTCAGACTGTGGCTGATCGCCTACATAGCGCGCCAGTCGATTGAAAACCGACAGCAGGTCCCGGTCAGGCTGCGCCACCGAAGACCTCGACATCGCGGAACAGACAGGCAGGCGACGCATGTCCGACTCGAATGATCTGCCCAGGCTCGCCCTTGCCACAGAATGGGGTGCCCAGTATTTTGCGGGTCTGCTCATTGCCCACCCCGACCAGCTTTCGCCAGAACTCGGCCGACACCCCCCGATAGCCCGGATTGCGCACGACCGCGCCAAGACGGCCTTTTTCGATGAGTTGACCCCACTCACACCCGAATTGAAACTTGTTGCGCGAATCGTCGATGGACCACGACGCGTTGGTACGCATCAAAATGCCGCGATCAACGGATGCGATCAGCGACTCAAGCGAGGCCGAGCCCGGCTCAATATTCAGGTTAGCCATCCGGTCAATGGGTGCACGCCACCACGACACCGCTCTTGAACTGGCCGTGGGCTCAAACAGCAGACCTCGTTCGGCGGCGAGCCGATTAACCGATAGGGCACCGCCCATAGGTTGCTTGAGTATTCCGCGCTCAATCAACATCGCGCGGCGAGCCACCAAGCCCTCGTCATCCGCGGCGTAATTGGCAAACTCGCCGTCAAGTCCAGGGTCGAAACTGACGTTGAGCAAGTCGGATCCATATCGATAGTGGCCGAACATCTCCGGCGTCACAAAGCTGGTGCCGGCAAAATTTCGTTCGTCACCCAGCACCCGATCAAGCTCAAGTGGATGCCCAATTGATTCGTGAATCTGCAGCATCATCTGATCGGCATCAAGTAGCAGATGCATAGAGCCGTTGGGGCAGTTAGGCGCCATCGCCAATGCAATCGCCTCCTGGGCAACGCGCTGCGCGCCGCCGACAAATCCGGATCGCTCCAACACCTCGAGTCCGCCCTGCTGGCAGTAACCGTTGTAGCGGCCGCCCAGGGACCGGGTCTGCACCACCCCATCGACCTGGGCGCTCGCTTCAAGCTGCGGTTCGGCAAATTGAAACGTCTGCTCTGAAAGCAGCACTCCGTCCACCGCCAACCACTGCAGTCGCCGGGTCAGACGAAGCGCCGCCTGGCTATCCACGATCCGCGCGTCGGCCTGCAGCTGCATGGCCTCCTGACGCAGACGATCGAGCAGATCGGACAGGGGTTCCCAGTCGACCACCACAGGGGTCGCATAGCGAATTGATTCAGCCGGGGTGCCAGGAACCATCACCCCCTCGAGCAGGCCACAGGTTCGCATGGCTTGAGCGCGCTCGAAGGCCAGATCCATGGCCCGCTCCAAGCCCGCATACGACAGATTGGCGCTTGCACAATAGCCCACTGCTCCCTGATGCCAGACGGTGATCATGGCGCCCCTGTCATCGGCAACCTGAATGGGCTCAACCACACCGCGACAAACCGCCAGGCGTTGACTGCGCTCAGCCACAATGCGTACGTCGACCCGCGCACCCTGGATCCGAAGGCGCGACAGCGCTTCGAGCAGGGCGGCATCGAGACGCGCGCCTTCGATATCGATAGCCATCAAAACGGTTGAGTCGTCATTTGTTCTGATCACCTGAACCCGTCAAGGCCTGCTGGGACCGTCAGCCGGGGCCATCGCGCGACGCGCGCGCACATGAGCACACAGCGTTTGCAACGGTGCAAGCATAGCGGGTGAGGCGCGCTCCAATC
>JBIKMC010000311.1:0-4244 GCA_044359405.1 Burkholderiaceae bacterium | reverse complement strand
ACCGGGGTTTAGCGCGAGGTGGTGAATACCTTCTCCCTCGAAGTACGGGGCAACGTCGCGATTGCCGTCTCCCCACTTGGGATGCTCGACCTTAATCACATTGGCGCCGAGCTGGACCAGATGGTGGCTGGCTACCGGGCCCGGCAAATGCGTTGAGAAGTCGACCACGCGCGGGGCCTGATGACGATTTGCTACGGTTGACATGGTGATCCTTGAAGGATGCGGTTGATCATGGCGAGGTGCGGTCGCGCGAAACCGCTACGCCTGAGTCGGCGACGAGTGCGTGACCTTTGTCCAGAACCTTGCAAGCACGCTGGACGGACCAGCCGCAAAAGTTGAGCACTGCGCCGTCTTGCCAGATGTCGACCGCCAGTGTTTCCCCCGGTAGAAAGGGCGCCGAAAAGCGGGCGCGAATTTCGAGCAGGCGTTCGGGCTGATCATGACAGACCGTCTTGAGCAGGGCGTGGCTCGCTACGGCAAAGGTCGCCAGGCCGTGCAGGATAGGCCCCGGGAAACCCGCTGAGCGCGCAAAGTCGGGATCAGCGTGCAGCGGGTGATAGTCGCCATTCAACCGGTACAGCAGGTGCGCCTGCGGCAGGGTGGGAAGTTGGACGCGATGATCGGGTACCCGATCGGGTGTCGCACCACTTAAACGACGGGGCTCGGCGACCCCGCCAAATCCGCCGTTATTACGGCACAGTAGAGATGTTCTCACCGTGGCTATGGGCTGGCCGCTCGCATGGTCGCGGATCAGTCGTTCAAGTTGCACCAGAGCACCACGCTGGGCGCCGCGGTCGAACACGTTGACGATTCGGGTTTGAGAACGAACTGTTCCGGCCGTTGGGACGGCCGCGTGAAGGATGAGTTCTTGCCCCAGGTTTACAACGGCCGATGCGTCGATTCCAGTGCCCGGGTCGGTAAACCAAAGACCGGGCCAGCCCAGGATCATGGGTAAGGTGGGTAGCGCGACAAGCCCCTGTTCGACCACAAACTGCAACTGCGATCGATTCAGCGGCTCTGCGCCCAGCCCGACACTGAGCGCATAAAACATCGTGTCGCGCTCGGTGTAGGTCTGCACGCATTCCTCGAACTTCCAGTTCAACAAGCGATTGACGTCGATGCTCATGACGGACCCGACCTGTGCACACACCCTATGTTAGATTACAAGCGTCCCTAGGCACTGCTTCCAATCCGAGGTTTCTGATGACTGTTTCGAAACAGGCTGCGCTTTCTGGTGTCAAGGTACTCGACATGTCTCGCATTCTCGCGGGGCCTTGGTGCTCAATGGCACTGGGCGATCTGGGGGCCGATGTGATCAAGGTCGAAAATCCAAAAGGGGGTGATGACACACGCCACCTCGGGCCGGCGATCGAGGGCGGGGAGCGCGCCTATTTTCTCTGCGCCAATCGCAACAAGCGTAGCATTGCGATCGATTTCAGAACCCCCCAGGGCCAGCAGATTATTCGTGACCTTGCCGCCCAGAGTGATGTCTTTATTGAGAACTACAAGCTTGGCGACTTGGCCCGCTATGGGCTCGACTACGATTCGCTGCGCACCATCAACCCACGCCTGATCTACCTGTCTATTTCGGGCTACGGACGCGAAGGTCCGAACGCATCGCGCCTCGGCTACGACTATATTCTGCAAGGCGAAAGCGGACTGATGTCAGTGACGGGTGACCCTGAGGGGCCGCCCATGAAGGTAGGCGTTCCGTTTGTTGATATCAGCACGGGCGCCTATGCCACTCAGGCGGTCCTGGCTGCCTTGCTGGCTCGCGAGAAAACAGGTGAGGGGCAGTTTATCGATATGGCCCTTTTTGACTGCGCTCTCACAAACCTGTCGATCATTGCCTCGAACGCGCTGCTTCTTGGTACGGTTCCGCAACGCTACGGCAACCGCCATGTCGACATATCTCCGTATGAGACTTTCCCGTGCAGCGATGGGGACATCATCATTGCGGTCGCCAACGACGCCCAGTTCCGTCGCCTGTGTGAAGCCGTGGCCCGACCCGAGCTCGCTCAAGATCCTCGCTTCCAGACCAACGACAGTCGCAAAAAGCACAAAGTCATCCTGCGGGAGACCCTGGCCGAGTGTCTGGCCGCCGGTACGCGCGATCATTGGCATAAGGCTCTTCAAGACGTTGATGTTCCGGCCGGCGCTGTCCGCAATGTGAGTGAGGCCATTGAGATGGCCGCTCGCAGCGGGCGCGATATGGTCGTCGAGACCCAGCATCCAGCCGCAGGGTCAGTGAAATTGATTGGCTCGCCGCTCAAGTTGCGGGACACGCCTGCGGTTGTCGCAAAGCCGCCGCCGATGCTGGGGCAGCATACCGACGAAATTCTCCGTGAGTACCTTGGTTTGGATACAGCGCAGATCGAAGCCTTCAGACAGAGCGGTATCGTCAACTAGCGGACTTTACCGGCCCAGCAAGGGCGCACATCCCGTGCGCCTGGGGCGCGGGGTGTTTACTGTGGCTGAACATTAGCCAGGGCGGCGGCCTCTGTCAGTTCTTTAACCTCAGCCGCCAGCATGGCGGCGAGCTGGTCCGGTGTGCCCGGGGCGGGGTCAAAGCCAATCTTTCTGATCGCGTCCTGCGCCGCCTGAGGCGCCAGCGCGGCGACGACCTTACGATGAATTTGCATGATCAACTCGCGCGACATGCCAGCAGGCCCCATGATGGCGTAGTAGTTTCCACTGTCGAAATTAACGCCTTGTTCGCGAGTGGTGGGGATATGGGATGCCACGCCGAAACGTTCGGCACTCGCCATGGCCAGTGGCACGATTCGCTTCGCCTCGATATGCGCTGTGGCCGCGGACAGTGTTCCGATATAAAACTGCGTATCGCCCCTCGCAACCGCAAGCACCGCCGATGTACCGTCGTTGTACGGGACCGTTGCCGCGTCGATTCCATTGCGTTTGAGAAATGAGATGGTCTGAAGCGCCACGGAATTGCCATTGATGATCCCGACGTTCGTCTTCGTCGGATTGGCCTTGGCATAGGCAATGAACTCGGACAGCGACCGGGCCTGCACAGCCGCATTCATCATCAGGATATTGGGCGCTTGACCCAGCCCTGCGATTGGCACTAGTGCCTTGTTGAGGACCATGGCCTGACCTTTGACAAAAAGTCCGGTATGCAAGGTCGAGTAGGCCGTTGCCACGATCACTGAACCATCCGCTGGCGCGCGCGCGGCAATTTCTCCGCCCAGGTATCCACCTGCCCCAGGGCGGTTTTCAACTACCACGGCCTGTCCGGTCTGAGCGGTGATGTTAGCCGCCATGATTCGCACAAGCAGATCTGTAGAGCCACCCGGTCCGAATGGGACGATGACGGTGAGCGGCTTCTGGCCAGACTGCGCGAGCGTAGGGCCTGTCACTGCAAGAATGACTGTGGTCAGAATCACTTTTATCAATCGTGGCGTTACTTTCATCAGTGCTACCTCTAAAAGTGAAAACTGCAGTGGCTGACTGGCTTCAGGCCAGAGACGCATACCCGTAGTTTGCAGCCTGTTCAATTGAAACAAGCATTCAGCCGAGACCGCATGAGCCCCCGTCTCGGTACGTAGGATGGCACTGTCAGCCGTTCGTGGCAATCCCTGCGAGTGGCTTGTTGAATCAGGTTTGGGACACTGGCGATTGTCAAGCCCTTGCCCGTTGCGAGCTTGTCTTTGTGCGCGGCGTGGGTCCTGGCTGTGCCGGACGACTCTTGGATGCGAACCTTGCGCATGCTTGAACGAATCCCCGTTCCGAGGCGCTCAATTCGGCATCGTCCCTGAACACAAGGCAAAACTCCATGGTGGCCCAGGCTTCGCGTATGGGTAAGACCTTGAGCGACATCGCCCGCGCCATCTGCAGACCGATTTGTCGCGGAACCACACCCACCCCAAGGCCTGCCTCCACCATTCGGCTCATCGCATAGAAGCCGCGGACCGTGACGCGACCGCGCAAGGTTCGCCCTGACCGGCCCGCTTCGACACTTAGTAGCAGGTTGATGGGGCTTTGGCTTTCAAACAGTACAAACTCGTAGTCGAGTACGTGATCAAATTGAACGTTCTTGCGTCCGGCAAGCGGATGGGTCGTTGGAACGATCAAGACCAGATCATCAGCGCCCAGCGGAGCACTGGGCAAGCCCCGCGTGTCCAGAGCTTTCCAGACCGCGCCAAGATTGGCGCGACGTTCGATGATCGCTCGAACTGTGTCGGGCGTTGCGGACTCTTCCACCTCGATTCGTACAGTCGGGAAAA
>JBIKMC010000059.1:0-14357 GCA_044359405.1 Burkholderiaceae bacterium | reverse complement strand
CTGTCCGATCGCGACCGCTTCTCCTACGAAGGGCTCAACAGCCCCGATCGTCTGCTGCAGCCCATGCTCAGGCAGGATGGCCGTTGGCAGACGGTCGACTGGAGTATCGCGCTCGAGTACGCGGCTCACGCCCTCACGCGGGTTCGCGATGAGCGCGGCTCGTCGGCGCTCGCTGCACTGGGCTCGGCGCACAGCACGGTTGAAGAGCTTCACCTGCTGGGCCGACTCATGCGTGGCCTGGGTAGCGGCAACATTGATGTTCGCTTGCGACAGACCGATTTTTCTGGCGATGGCCAACGCGCTGGCATCCCGTGGCTGGGTATGCCGATCGAGTCGGTTGGCTCCTTAGATCGCGTGTTGCTGGTCGGATCCTTTCTGCGCAAAGACCACCCGCTGCTGGCGGCCCGTGTTCGGTCTGCCGTGCGTCGTGGGGCGCAGGTATCGGTGGTACATGCGGCCGACGAGGATCTGCTCATGCCCGTGGCGGCCAAGGCCATCACGGCACCCTCGCGCTGGTCGCGTGTGTTGGCCGGTGTGCTGGTCGCGCTGTTGCAGGCGCGTCAGCAAGGGGTTCCGGCTGACTTGGCCAGCGTTGTGCCCACCCCTGAGGCGCAGGCTATTGCGCAGTCGCTGGCTTCAGGCAAGTCGATCGGTATCTTCCTGGGTAACGCAGCGGTGCAGCACCCGCGCCACGCGCAGTTGCTGCGCCTTGCGCAGGCGATCGCCCAGGCCAGTGGTGGCCGCCTGGGTGTGCTGACAGAAGCCGCCAACACCGTGGGTGCCTGGCTTGCCGGGGCTGTTCCCGACGCGGGCGCGCTCGATGCACGTGCCATGGTCGAGCAACCGCGTTCGCTGTATGTGCTGCTCAACAATGAGCCACAGCTTGACCACGGCCTGCCGGTGCTTGCCCGGGCCGCCCTTGCCGGCGCGCAGTCGGTGATTGCGCTGACTGCCTGGCAGTCACCCGAGCTGATGGAAGTCGCCGACTGCCTGTTGCCCATCACGCCGTTCACTGAAACGGCGGGCAGCTTCGTCAACGCAGAGGGGCGTCTGCAGGTCTTTAACGGTGTGGTGCGGGCTGCAGGACAGTCCCGGCCTGCCTGGAAAGTGCTGCGCGTTTTAGCTGAGCTTGCCGGGGTGACGGGTGTTGGGTTTGCCAGTGCCGAAGCGGTGCGCGAGGCGGCGCTTCCCGGCGAATGGGCCGCTCGTCTGAATAACCACATCGATGGCGACGTGGGCGCCCCTGACGCCGATGCGTCGTCTGAGCTCGAACGCTTGTCCGATGTTCCCATCCACTTCGCCGATCCGCTGGTCAGGCGCGCTCCCAGTCTGCAGCAGACGCGTGATGCACGGCCGCCCACAGCGCGGGTGAATCAGCGCACGCTCGCCGCCATCGGATTGCAGCCCGGTGAAACGGTCATGCTCAGCCAGCACTGGGGTGCGGTGGGCGGACAGGCGTTACTGGCGCTTGAGCTCGACGACACGCTGGCTGATCAGGTGGTGCGCGTGGCGTCGTCTCATCTGAGCACATCCGGACTGCTCGCGCTGAGCGGGCGGGTCAAACTCGAGAGGGCCGGATGATGGGTAACGTGATCGACGGCATCACTGGCTGGGGCGAGGGCGCCTTTGGCGCGGCCTGGCCAGTTGTCTGGAATCTGGTCAAGATCATCGCGCTCGTGTTGCCCATCATGGGCTGCGTCGCCTATCTCACACTGTGGGAGCGCAAGCTTATCGGCTGGATGCACATACGGCTCGGCCCCAACCGTGTTGGGCCATTCGGGCTGCTGCAGCCTATCGCCGACGCCGTCAAGCTGATGCTCAAAGAAGTCATCATGCCGGCGCGCGCGAACAAGGTGTTATACGTGCTGGGCCCCATCATGACCATCATGCCGGCGATGGCGGCCTGGGTGGTCATCCCTTTCGGGCCAGAACAGGCCCTGGCCAACGTCAATGCGGGCCTGTTGCTGCTCATTGCCATCACCTCACTCGAGGTCTACGGCGTCATCATCGCGGGTTGGGCCTCCAACTCAAAGTACGCGTTTCTCGGCGCCATGCGGGCTTCGGCGCAGATGGTCTCGTATGAGCTGGCCATCGGTTTTGCTCTGGTGGTGGTGCTCATGGTGTCGGGCAGTCTCAACATGACCCAGATCGTGATGCGGCAGGGCGAGGGTTTCTTCGCCGATATGGGGCTCACTTTTCTGTCCTGGAACTGGTTGCCGCTGCTGCCCATTTTCGTGGTCTATGTGATTTCGTCGGTGGCCGAGACCAACCGCCATCCGTTCGACGTGGTCGAAGGCGAATCGGAAATCGTGGCTGGGCACATGATTGAGTACTCCGGCATGGGCTTTGCCATCTTCTTCCTGGCCGAGTACGCCAACATGATTCTGCTGTCGGCGGTTGCAGCCATTCTGTTCCTCGGTGGCTGGCAGGCGCCCATCAACTGGTCAATCTTCACCTGGATTCCGGGCTGGATCTGGCTGGGCCTCAAGACCTTCTTCGTGGTGTCGCTGTTCATCTGGTTCCGCGCGTCTTTCCCGCGTTACCGCTATGACCACATCATGCGTCTGGGCTGGAAGATCTTCATCCCCGTTACCCTGGTCTGGCTGGTGGTGGTGGCGGTCTGGATGCAGACGCCGCTGAACATCTGGAAGTGAGGCACGGTCATGCAGGCGGTTAAAACGTTTTTCTCCAGCTTCATGCTCAGCGAGCTGCTCAAGGGGCTGGCGCTCACCGGCCGCTACCTGTTTGCACGCAAGATCACGGTGCAATACCCGGAAGAAAAGACACCAATGTCGCCACGTTTTCGCGGGCTGCATGCTTTAAGGCGTTACCCCAACGGTGAAGAACGCTGCATTGCCTGCAAGCTGTGCGAGGCAGTCTGTCCGGCGATGGCCATCACCATCGAGTCTGAGGTTCGTGATGATGGTACCCGGCGAACCAAGCGGTACGACATAGATCTCACCAAATGCATCTTCTGCGGCTTTTGCGAAGAAAGCTGCCCGGTTGATTCCATCGTTGAGACGCATATTCACGAGTACCACGGCGAGAAGCGTGGCGATCTATATTTCACCAAGCCCATGCTGCTGGCGATTGGTGATCGCTATGAGCGCGAAATCGCTGCCAACCGGGAGGCTGATGCCAGGTACCGCTGAGCCCGACCCGGCGCTCGCCCAGCCTGCCTGAACGTTATGGATGCCACAACCGTTCTGTTTTACGTTTTTTCGGCCATCACCGTGATGGCCGCTCTGCGGGTGATCACCGCGCGCAATCCGGTGCACTCGGCGCTGTTTCTGGTGCTTGCCTTCTGCACAGCCGCCTGCATCTGGATGATGCTCGCGGCCGAGTTCCTGGCGATCACCTTGGTATTGGTCTATGTCGGCGCTGTCATGGTGCTGTTTCTGTTTGTCGTGATGATGCTTGATATCAATCTCGACAAACTGCGTGAGGGGTTTTGGCGTAATCTGCCGGTTGCGCTGGTCGTGGGTTTGATTGTGGTCGCTGAAATCGCGGCCGTGGTCTGGTCCCGCCTGGATGCCCCTCAGGCGGACGCGCCTGCAGTCCCCGAGGTCAGCAACACGCGCGTGCTGGGCGAGGTCCTGTACACCGACTATATCTACCCGGTCGAAATTGCCGCGGTGATCCTGCTGGTGGCCATTGTGGCGGCCATCGCGCTCACGCTCAGGCGGCGTAAAGACTCACGCTACAACGATCCTTCCGCGGCGATTCGTACCCGCCGTGAAGATCGGGTGCGCCTGGTCAGCATGCCCGCCGAACCGCGGGCGGCGCCTTCGACCTCAGCGGCGGGGGCCGCCGCTGCTGCACCCCCGCCAGCACCAGCACCAGCACCAGCACCAGCACCAGCACCAGCACCAGCACCAGCACCAGCACCAGCACCAGCACCAGCACCGGCGTCAATTGGCGGGTCTGTTCAAGGTGCCCAGCCAACGGCCGCCGCGAAGCCGACAGGGGAGCAAGCATGAGTCTCACGCTGGCGCACTACCTGACCCTAGGGGCCATCCTGTTTGCCATCAGCATCGTTGGCATCTTCCTCAACCGTCGAAACGTCATCATCGTGCTCATGGCGATTGAGCTCATGCTCCTGGCGGTCAACATCAATTTCATCGCCTTCGCGCATTTCCTGGGCGATATGGCTGGACAGGTCTTTGTGTTTTTCATTCTCACGGTGGCAGCGGCTGAGTCGGCAATCGGTCTTGCCATCCTGGTGGTGCTCTTCCGCAACCTGGGCACCATCGATGTCGAAGACCTCGACACGCTGAAAGGCTGACGCCATGAAAACTGCGTACTTGCTGGCAGCGTTTGCCCCCCTGTTTGGTGCGATTGCGGCCGGCCTCTTTGGTCGTGCCATCGGCCGGGCCGGAGCGCACTGGGTGACCATCCTGGGCGTGCTGGTCTCTTTCCTTGCGTCGGCCTACACGCTGTCTGACGTGCTGGCCGGTAACACCTTCAACGGCACGCTCTATACCTGGGCCACCATTGGCGGTGTTCGGCTTGAAGTGGGTTTCCTCATCGACACGCTGACGGCCACCATGATGTGCGTGGTCACCTTTGTATCGCTCATGGTGCACATTTACACCATCGGGTACATGGCCGATGACCCGGGTTACCAGCGTTTCTTCAGCTACATCTCGCTGTTCACGTTCGCCATGATGATGCTGGTCATGGCCAACAACTTCCTGCAACTGTTCTTTGGGTGGGAGGCTGTGGGTCTGGTGTCTTATCTGCTGATCGGCTTCTGGTATCAGCGACCGACGGCTATTTATGCCAACCTCAAGGCGTTCCTGGTCAACCGGGTGGGTGACTTTGGTTTTGTGCTGGGCATCGGTCTGGTGCTGGCGTGGTTCGGCAGCCTCGACTATGCCGAGGTGTTCAAGGCGGCTCCAGGCCTTGCGTCTGAGACCCTTAACCTGTGGGGCGATGCACAGTGGTCGCTCATGACAGTCACCTGCATCTGTCTGTTCATCGGTGCCATGGGTAAGTCAGCCCAGGTACCGCTGCACGTGTGGCTACCTGATTCCATGGAAGGCCCTACGCCGATCTCGGCCCTGATCCACGCGGCTACCATGGTCACCGCTGGAATCTTCATGGTCAGCCGCATGTCGCCTCTGTTCG
This sequence comes from Burkholderiaceae bacterium, assembly GCA_044359405.1. GTDB lineage: Bacteria > Pseudomonadota > Gammaproteobacteria > Burkholderiales > Burkholderiaceae_E > SYIM01. The sequence goes on along the minus strand of JBIKMC010000059.1, from coordinate 9,227 downwards.
AGCTCTCGGATACGGCGCTGGGGTTCGTCATGGTGATTGGCGCGATCACCGCGCTCTTCATGGGTTTCCTGGGTATCGTGCAAAACGACATCAAGCGCGTCGTGGCCTACTCCACGCTATCCCAGCTGGGCTATATGACCGTTGCCCTGGGTGCATCGGCCTATGGGGTTGCCATCTTCCATTTGATGACCCATGCATTCTTCAAGGCGCTGCTGTTTCTGGCCGCAGGCTCGGTCATCATTGGCATGCATCATGATCAGGACATCCGCAATATGGGTGGCCTGCGGCGATACATGCCCATTACCTGGATCACGTCCCTCATTGGCTCGCTGGCCCTGATCGGCACGCCGTTTCTGTCGGGCTTTTACTCCAAAGATCTCATCATCGAATCAGCGCGCTTTGCCAATGTGCCAGGCGCCGGGTTTGCCTATTTCGCGGTTCTGCTGGGTGTGTTCATCACGGCGTTTTATTCGTTCCGTATGTACTTTCTGGTGTTTCACGGCACCCCACGCTGGGGCCAGCATCAAGCCGATGCCCATGCCCATGATGATCATCATCACGGGTTGGCAGCCGGAGACAAGCCGCACGAGTCGCCAGCGGTGGTTACCTGGCCGCTCATCCTGCTGGCGATCCCGTCACTGGTCATTGGTTTTATCGCGGTTGGTCCCATGCTGTTCGGTGACTTCTTCAAGGGGGTCATCTACACCTCTGATCGTCACCCCGCCATGGCCGAGCTGACAGCGCATTTTCACGGTGCAGTGGCTTTAGGTCTTCATTCGGTATCCACCGCGCCGTTCTGGCTCGCGCTGGCCGGCGTCGTGGTTGCCTGGTATTTCTACCTTGTCAATCCGGCCATACCGGCCTCCTTCCAGAAAAGCTTTTCGTCGCTGTACCGCCTGCTCGAGAACAAGTATTACTTTGATCGCTTCAATGAAGTGTTTTTCGCGGCCGGTGCGCGCTGGCTGGGGCGCGGCCTGTGGAAGCGCGGCGACCAGGATCTGATTGATGGTGTTGTCATTCACGGCTCTACCCGTCTCGTAGCCGGGTTCGCCAGCGTGGTGCGAATGGCACAGACAGGCCGACTCAATACTTACGCTATCACCATGATCGCAGGCGTGGCAGTGCTGCTGCTGTTTGTCGTGCTGCCGCTGACCAATCGCTGAGACCGAATACCTCTGGCCATAAGCCCCTATGAATGCCTTTCCCACCTTGAGCGCCGCGATCTGGATTCCCATCCTGTTCGGGCTGGGCGTGTTGGCCCTGGGCAATGACCGCCACGCCAACGTTGCAAGAACAGTGTCACTGATCGGTGCTCTTGCCGGCTTGGTGGCTACCTTGCCGCTGTTTTTTCAATTCGATCGCAGTACGGCTGATTTGCAATTCGTTGAGTCTCGCCCCTGGATCGACTGGCTTGCCGCTTCCTACCATCTGGGCGTTGATGGTTTGTCAGTCTGGTTTGTTCTGCTGACCGCGTTCATCACAGTCATCGTGATTATCGCGGGCTGGGACGTGATTGAAGAGCGCGTCGCGCAGTACATGGCGTCCTTCCTTATTCTGTCCGGTCTCATGATCGGCGTTTTCTGTGCCCTGGATGGCCTGCTCTTTTATGTCTTCTTCGAGGCGACGCTCATCCCCATGTACATCATCATCGGGGTATGGGGCGGACCCCGCCGGGTCTATGCGGCCTTCAAGTTTTTTCTGTACACGCTTCTGGGATCACTGCTCACTCTGGTCGCGCTCATTTACCTCTATCTGCAGTCCGGGAGCTTCTCGGTGCTTGAGTGGCATCGCCTGCCTCTATCGATGCAGGAGCAGACCCTGATCTTCCTGGCCTTCCTCATGGCCTTCGCGGTCAAGGTGCCAATGTGGCCTGTGCATACCTGGCTGCCCGATGCGCACGTTGAAGCGCCCACCGGCGGCTCGGTGGTGCTGGCGGCCATCATGCTTAAGCTGGGTGCTTACGGATTCCTCAGGTTTTCCCTGCCGATCGCCCCGGATGCCAGCCAGGATCTCGCCTGGTTGATGATCGCCCTGTCACTGGTGGCGGTGGTCTACATCGGGCTGGTGGCGCTGGTGCAGACCGACATGAAAAAGCTGGTGGCGTATTCCTCGATCGCTCACATGGGTTTCGTGACGCTAGGATTTTTCATCTTCAATCCGATGGGCGTTCAGGGTGCCATCGTTCAGATGATTTCCCATGGTTTTGTCTCAGGAGCCATGTTTCTGTGTATTGGCGTTTTGTATGACCGGCTGCATTCGCGAAACATCGCTGACTATGGCGGTGTGGTGAATACCATGCCTAGATTTGCCGCGCTGTTCATGCTCTTTGCCATGGCCAATGCAGGACTGCCTGCGACTTCAGGCTTTGTTGGCGAATTTTTTGTCATTCTCGGCGCCGTGCAACACAACTTCTGGGTCGCTGCGCTGGCCGCTACCACCCTGATTTTCGGTGCTGCCTATTCGCTGTGGATGTACAAACGGGTCGTGTTCGGTGAGGTGGCCAATGAGGGTGTTGCCGGGCTCAGTGATCTGAATCGCCGCGAATTCTGGATGCTGACGCTGATGGCGGTGCTGGTGCTGGCCATGGGTATCTATCCGGCACCGGTCACCGACATGATTGACGTGTCTGTCGACGCGCTGCTGCAGCACGTCGCAGTTTCCAAGCTTCGGTAGAGGCACCATGAACGAAACAAGCTACAACCTGTTGCTGGTGCTGCCTGAAATGCTGTTGCTGGTAGGCGTCTGCGTTCTGCTGCTGTCTGATGCCGGCGCGGCACACCGTCGCTTCAGTGCTGGAGCCCGTTCGCTGCTCGTCCTGGCGCTGCCGCTGTTCGCGCTGCTGGCGCAGGCGCCAGACATTGACGATCGTGCATTCGGCGGCATGGTAGTCGCCGACCCACTATCGCGCCTCCTCAAGATCGTGGCGATCATGTCGGTGGCGGTCACGCTGGTCTACGCCAACCGTTACACCAGTGATCGCAACTTCAATCGCGGCGAGTTCCAGTCGCTCGCCCTGTTTGCCCTGCTGGGCCAGATGGTCATGATCTCGGCCGGCAATCTGCTGGTCGTTTATCTTGGCCTCGAGCTCATGTCGCTGTCGTTGTACGCGCTAGCGGCACTGCGCCGCGACTCGCGTGTGGCGACCGAAGCAGCCATGAAATATTTTGTCCTGGGCGCGCTGGCTTCGGGTTTCCTGCTGTATGGCATGTCCATGATTTACGGCGGTTCGGGAACCCTCGCGATCGACGAGATCGCAGTGCGCTATGCCGCCGGCGAAGTTGATCGCCTGGTGTTCGTGTTGGGCGTCGTCTTTCTGGTGGCCGGATTTGCCTTCAAGCTGGGCGCCGTACCCTTTCACATGTGGGTCCCCGACGTCTACCATGGCACACCCTCATCGGTCACCCTGTTGATCGCGGGGGCGCCCAAATTCGCGGCATTCGCCATCATGTTCCGCGTGCTTGCCGAGGGGCTGCTTGGGGTGGCCGCTGACTGGCAGAAGATGTTCCTGATCTTATCGGTGGCGTCTCTCATCGTCGGTAACCTGGCCGCTATTGCGCAAACCAACTTCAAGCGCATGCTGGCCTACTCCACCATCTCTCAGGTGGGCTTTATTCTGCTGGGTTTGATGGCAGGGGTTGATGACGGCGATGCCACTGGCGTGGTTGATGCCTGGAGTGCCTCCCTGTTTTACCTGCTCACGTATGTGCTGACCACCCTGGGGACATTCGGGGTCATTCAGCTGCTGGCGCGTCAAGGGTTTGAGGCCGATGAGCTTGATGACCTGAAGGGCCTTAACCAGCGAAGCCCCTGGGTCGCCCTGGTCATGCTCATTCTGATGTTTTCGTTGGCGGGTGTGCCGCCCATGGTGGGCTTTTACGCCAAGCTGATTGTTCTGGGGGCAGCGGTTGAGGCCGGGTACATCGGGCTTGTAGTCTTCGCCGTCATGATGTCGCTCATTGGGGCTTTCTACTACCTGCGAGTGGTCAAGCTCATGTACTTCGACTCGCCCCTGGACACGCAACCCATCCAGGCCAGCTCAGGAGCCCGTGCCACGCTGGCCGTTAACGGAGCTCTGGTGCTTCTGCTGGGAATTGCGCCGGGGCCGCTGATTGGCGTCTGCCTGAACGCTATTCGCCTATCGCTGGGCGCTTGAACTTGCGCGATCTCACCGAGCATACCCTCAGCTCAGAGCAGGTCTACGAAGGACACTTCCTGAGGCTTCGCCGTGATCGGATTCGTTTGCCTGACGGAACCGAATCTTCACGGGAGTACGTTGTGCACCCAGGGGCAGCGGTTATCGTGCCATTACTGGCCGATGGCCGTATCCTGATTGAGCGACAGTTTCGCTACGCACTGAGACGCGTGTTCGTGGAAGTGCCCGCGGGCAAGCTTGATGCTGGCGAGCAGCCCATCATCACAGCCCAGCGTGAATTACTGGAAGAAACCGGCTACGTCGCCGCCGAATGGGCTTTGCTTACGCGGCTTCACCCAGCGATCGGTTTTGCCAATGAGGAAATGCACGTCTATCTTTGTCGAGGGCTTGAGCATCGAGGCGCGCGGTTGGACGACGGCGAATTTCTTGAGCTCGACACAGTCACACTCGAATGGCTTCTTGATGAACTGAGGGCGGGCCGCCTGTCCGACGTCAAGACTCAGATCGTTGCGTTTTGGCTTGACAAAATGTACCGAGGCGAGTGGTCTTGGCCTACGTTCTCGGGGCGGGGCTGAGCGGCATTGTCAGAGCCTGTCTGAGCAATCGGCCAGCGGTTCGGCTACGATTTTTTGGGTGAAGACATAACCTTGGCCGTGCACGGCCTTGATCGGTTTGTCGCCAAGCGGCACGAGTTTGCGGCGGAGCCGGCTGATCATCGCCTCCAGACGCTGCTCATCGTACTGGGAGTGATCAAAGCCCATCGCGGTAATCAAATCACGGCGGTTGGCAAAGTGTCTCGTGCTATTGGCCATCAGGGTCAGCACACGGGCTTCCTGAAGGCTGACGCTGATGGATTGTCCGCTGGGACTGCGAAGCCGCAGCGACGCAGTGTCGATTGACCAGCGACTTTCGGCGGCGGGCGAATCGACGTGTTTGAGACTGGCCTGAATCAGGGCGGTTAGTTCTCGCAAATCTATGGGCTTGATCAGGTAAGCATCGGCACCACGTCGATAAGCCTCAAGTTTGAGATCGAGATCGCTGCGTGCCGACAGAACCAGCTTGCGACAACGCGGTGCTCTTTGAACGATGATATCGATGAGATCGAGCCCAGAGCCATCGGGCAGAAACAGGTCAATGATTGCCAGTCGTGGCGGCCTGTCTTGAACCGCTTGCCGCGCGGACTCGAACCGCTCACAAGACGTCACTGATAATTGCCTGAACTCGAGAAAGGCGGCAATCTCTTCTCGTAAGTCGTCGTTGTCTTCAACCAGCAAAACGTCTTTAGTTTTCATGGCGCGACTATAAGTGAGCCAATTCAATCGGTGCAAGCGAGTTTGCAGGGTAAACGCCAGCGACTGCATGAACGGGTACGCGACCTCGTCCGGCGTGTTCATGCGGTGGCTTGTCTTCATGCTGTTCATGATGGCGCTCGCGGGTGCGGTGCGGTCGGATTCGATGCGCTTGCCTTCAGTTGATAGGCTGACCGCCGCAACGCACCGGCTATCCCCAGCACTTTCGGTGCTTGCAGACCCCACGCAGCGATTCAGTGCACCTGAACTGCTGCGGCGAGGTTCGGACATTGAATCGTATGGATTCACACCGCGCGTGTTGAGTGTGCGCGAGGGCTATGTGCCCGGATGGGTATGGGTTAGGTTCCGCATTAACCGCGCGCCCGACGCGCCGGAGTCGTGGTGGCTTCATCTGTCCAATCCGCTGACGGATGAAATCGAGCTGCACCTGCGCCATGCAGATGGTTCGGTGCAGGCGCTTCAAGCCGGACAGGACTGGCCTCGGGCGCAGCTGCTTCGCGACAGTATCAAGCCGGCCATCCCGCTTCATCTTCAGCCGGGGCAGACCGAGCTTTTGTTGCGTCTGCATTCGAGTAATTCCATGAGCTCGCAGATCACCGTGCTGTCGACGGATGCTTTTCAGTCGTCCGAGCATTGGTGGTTCGTCGAGGGAGGCATCTTTACCGGAGCCCATCTGCTTGCAATCCTGATTGCGGTGTTGATGTGGGTATCTACTCGCGAAGAAATCTGGCGGCAGTTCACGGCATTCACCGTTTTGAATGCTTTTGTTGTTCTGTATCAGCATGGGATTATCGACTGGCTGGGCCTTCGAAACTCGGTTGGTCTGGGTGATGTGGTCAACGCGGTGGCTCTTTCGATTCTGGTGTGGCTATCCACTCTGTTCATCGGCAACTTGCTGGATGCGCCACGGAATTCACCGCGAGGGTTTCGTGCCTTATTGTTGCTGCTGGGTACGGTCATGCTCGTCTCGTCGCTGCTCGCGCTGTTCGGCTGGCCTCGACAATCAGTCTCCATCACCACCCATGTTGGCGTGGTCAGTGTCTCGTTGATGATTTATGGCGTTGCCCGACAGGTGGCACGACGCGCGGCCTTCTCCGGTTATGTGTTGGTGTCAGCGGGCGTTTACCTTGTCGCCTGTGAAATACGATTTTTCCGAAGTCTGGGTTACCTGCCCTCGGCCTGGTGGACTGAGGAGCTGCACGCCTGGCTCACGCTGGCCTACTTGAGCCTGCTGGGCATTGGCGCCGCGATGCGATCGCGACTAATTGCGCAGGAGCGGGACCGCTTAGGTGGCGAGCTGGTGGCCGAGCGGCGAGCAAGGCGGAGCGATGCCGATTTTCTGTCGATGCTGTCACATGAGTTGCGTACGCCCCTGGCCACCATCGAGGCGACAGTGCGAGTCCTACGCGAGGTCACGACGCTGGATGAACCCTCGCGGCGCCAACGCTTCGACAAGATTGAACGCTCAGCGGAGCGCGTTCGTGCTTTGCTCGATCAGCACCTGGTGTCGCGACGCAACGATGAAATCAGTCAACCCCCGGCGTTGCAACCCTTGGAGCTCGGCGCTTTCATTCGAACCACCGTCTCAGCTGATCGCGCCGAATTACCCGAATCCCGGTTTCGAGTGATGCTGCCCGAGGCTGAGGCCTTTGCGATGGCCGACCCCGCGTTACTGCGCATCGTTCTCGACAACCTGATTGGCAACGCCAGAAAGTACGGCGGACCAAGCTCGCGTATCCAGATCCTTTTGGATGTTGAGGCTGACGTCTGTCGCATATCGGTGCACGACAGTGGTCCGGCTGTTCCTGCGCAGGACAGACCTTCGCTGTTCGGAAAATATGTCCGAGGGCGCAACGCAGGTACTCACCCGGGTATGGGGTTGGGCTTGTTTGTGGTCGAGCGGATTGCGCAGATGCATGGCGGTCGAGTGGGTCTGGAATGTCCGCCCCACGGCGGTAACCGCTTCTGGATCAGCCTGCCACGACTGTCTTGAGCGACGGCCCTACGTCGCTGACCTGTGGTGAAAACCCCACGATCGGCGAAATGAGTGGGTTCACGCTTCGATTCCGTTTCGAAGACTCACAGTCAGGGCTTTGGCGTTAGCTCCCCGAAAAGGGGCGGCGCTGGCTTTCACGTCAGGGCGCTGCGGGCAGTTTCCTGACCAACGCAGTCAGGAACCGTCAGAACTCGCGACTTGTTTTCAGCATTGCTCAGCACTGGCTGACCAAAACTGAATTTTTCGCCTGGTTTTCAGGTCCTGACGCCGTGTCCGAGCAAGACCTGACTGCAGCTGACCGCGACGTAAGCGGAAGCTTTTATTTTCGGAGGAAAAACGCGCTGTTTCAGCGGCCCATTTCCAATGGAATCGGACACGATTTTTTCGTTTCCCGAATCATGAATTGCCCCTACACTCTCATAGGGAAAATGGGTGCAAAAAAATCGTTAGTTTTTGTGCCTGCCGTGCCGCACACGCAAGTCCAGTTTTGAGCGAAGCCGTGAAAAAAAAGCGAATCTCTCCGAGTCAATCCAAAGACGCCTTCCGCCTTGAATTGCTCGAGCCTCGGGTGCTTCTGTCCGCCGATCCGCTGACGGTGGCCCTGCCGGCGATCGTCATCAACGATCGCGAACGCGAGCGTGAAAGCGGTCAGTCGCTATCAGCTGACGCGGGGGCGCTTGGAACGGCGGCCCTGTTGGCCGGTGTACCGCTGCCAGGCGATTGGAATTTGCCCACTGACTGGCTGGGCGAAGAGTCGTACGAGTCCGAGCAGGCGCGCGAGTCTGCGTTGCAGACGGTTCTGCCTGTCGACGCGCGGCAGGCATTCGCGTCAGCTGCTGGCCCCGGCGATCGCCAGCTTGTCGAGACTGACGCGAATATCTTTCCTGTTGATGACTCGGTGTTGGGCTCGACTTGGTCGGGGGCGTTAGCCGACGATTCGGCGCAACCCGATCCATCGTCGTCGGCCGTTCAGACCGACACCGGCTTCTTCGGCCTTGAGCCTTCAGCAAGTCTGCTGGCCGCTGGCACTCGCTATGACACCGCACGGCTTTCGGTGCTGTCGCAGGGGCGTACCGACGTGGTGGTGCAGCCGGGCGCTGTGCTGGGTGGCAGTGGCGAGCTGGGTAGCGTGTTCAACCTGGGCACGATCAGCCCGGGATATTCGCCCGGTGTCATCACCTCCGCCGCGCTGAGCCAGACGAGTGCGTCCGTGCTCGAAATTGAACTGGGTGGCAAGACCGCTGGCACCGGCGATGGCTTTCACGATCAGTTTGTGGTCACGGGCCGCGCGGCGCTGGCGGGCACGCTTGATGTAAAGCTATGGAAAAGCTTTACGGCTGCGGCGGGCGATGAGTTTGTCGTCATGCGCTACGGCAGCGTCACGGGTCAGTTCGAGGTGGGCAAGGGACTCTTCGGGCTTTCCGGCGATGTGTGGTTTGACATCGTGCAGACCGGTGATGAAAACACCGCGGGCGAGGTCAAGCTGGTGGCGCGCGAATTCGTCGCGGGCGCCAGCAATGGGCTGGCGCTGGCACAGACCGTAGGGTTTGATGCGACCGCCGTTGCTGCGGCCAAAGATGACATTGGCGAGCTGCTCAACCTCGATTATTTTGCCACCGCACAGTCGGTCAGTTTCAACGGCGGCTTTGATCTGGGGCCGCTGGCCATCGATGGTCAGTTCACGCTGTCCGCCACGCCAGGGGCCAGTCGTGTTCGTCTGGCCGCTACTGATCTCACGGTGGCGATGGCTGGGCAGAGCGTCACCGGT